>NZ_JBYNSB010000060.1:0-213216 GCF_057785455.1 Mesobacillus sp. | reverse complement strand
TATGGTATCCTTCATAATGACTAGCTCCTTCCGTAATGTAGCTCTGATTTGGGTATGTTTTCTTTCCAGTAAACATTCTAACCAGATTAACCTACGAATTTACGAGTAAGGAGCTAGTTTCGTTCATAATAACTCGTCGCTTTCCTCACGCGGGGAAAAATGGTCCTTCCTTTTCGGACCATTTTTTCCGGGGTCTCACCTGCCCGCTGGGTCCCGAAGGAGTCTTCGTGCCTTCCGCTCCAATCAACAGAAGCTGAAAATGAAATTTTAGTTCAACTTATATAAGAACTTTATTAGCTTGACAAAAAATAAAAAGTGCCTGGCATGCCAGACACTTTCCCTTGATTTTTTTATCTAAAATTTAAAGCAAGAGCAGCCAACGATGATCAAGAGAATGAACAACACAACGATTAGAACAAAACCGCTGCCATAGCCAGCTCCTCCGACACCATAACCGCCATAACCACAGCCTCCGCCGTACATAATGAAACCTCCTTTAAGCAGGACAAAATTCAGTTTTTAGTAACCGTAACCGAAACCCCAAGAAGCTCCGATTATGATTAGAAGAATGAACAACACTACAAGTAAAGCAAAACCGCTTCCGTATCCGCATCCATCACTCATTCGTAACAACCTCCTTTTCTTATGTCCCTATATCCTATTCAGCTATAGACGTTTGTGCAATTAAACACCCAAAAAAAACTAAGCCCATATTATTCTGTGGCCTCAATGCCTTGCAGGACTTACATCGGAAGCAAAAAAAAGAGAACCTTATACAGGCTCTCCATGATCTAACCAGCCAATTTTTCCTTTTTAGCTTGGTTTTCAATCAAATATTCGTATGTAATCAATGGCTTAACCGGCATTTCCAGCCACCTTGAGACTCCGGTCTGTGTCAGCTTTTCACGGTAAACTGGTTTACAATCCTCCAGAAGGCAAAGGCGTAACGTTTCAAAACCGCTTAGCTCCAAAACCGCTTGTTCTATTTCTTTCTTTTCTTCAGGAGTGGCGAGCACTTTTTCTTTTTTTGGCTCAAGCAAAACAACGATCAATTCCTTGCGCATCTGCTTTTCCAGCTCCATCCTGGCAAAAGCCAGCTTCTTTAATGTCCTGTTCAATTTCCACATGCTGATGCCAGCTATTCTTTTTAATATCATCTAGATGCCTCCATATCTTCCCCAAACCTATTCTAAAAGACAATTCGGCTAACAGTCAAAATTTATTGGGGTATGGAAAGAAAACTACTGCTTTTCCTTTTCCTGGCGAGTGATCATATTTTGGCAAAATAAAGAGATTGCGAAAAGCCGCAATCCTCAATATTTACAAATCCAGAATGTATTTTGCATACCTGGACATACGGTCTTTCGTCCATTTGGGAGCAGATACCATCTTTATGTCAATAATGTCCGAATTCCCCATTCGCTCAGCAAGATGCTGTCTTGCTGAAAGTGCAATATAATCAGCCAGCATGCAATCTTCATTTCTGGTCGTCATTACGATTTCCACGTCATGATCATCCTTAACGCATACCTCATAAACAAGGCCAAGGTTCACAATGTCAACACCCAGCATCGGCTCTTCAACTTCTTCCAGCATCTTGTAGATGTCATTCTTATTCAAATGTGTTCCTCCTCCCAGTTATTTGGTTATGCGCCTTAATATCATCTTAAGCGATGCAGGAAAAAATTTGGAGGCGCGGACTTTATATTTCATATTTTTGTCATTAATCAAAGAAATATTTGTGTCATTTTAAATCAATAAGTTTACCAGCGAAAAAACAAACAAAAAATCAGGTATGTTATTACTCCTGATTTTTCTGTGTATATTTTCTTTTGTTATTCCTGGCTAACCAGTTACTTTTTCGATATTTTTTAGTTTCTGCAAGTAAAGAAGTGTCTCCTTATCAGAGGATGCTGGCAGCTCAAATGATGATTGGTATTCCTCAGGGCCTTTGCCAGTAATCAAAATCCATTCGCCTTTCTGGGCATTTTCCCAGGCAAACTGGATTGCAAGTGTCCTGTCTGGAATAATCCTGCCTTTTGCGCCGCCAAATTTATTGTTTAGCTCCTTTAGTTCATTGAGCATATCTTCATAAGGAATACCATTTAAGTCATCAAAAGTCAAAATGAATTCATCGCTCATTGCTGCGGAGGACTTAACCATATGCTCCCGCTTTGACCTGTCTCTTTCACCCCTGAATCCGAAAATATGCTTGATTCTTGACGCTTGGTGTTCTTTTGCCGCCTGAAGGCAATACTCGATCGCATCCTTTGTATGGGCATAATCAATAATAAAGGTTGCGCCTTCAGGGTGCGAGATCATTTCGAATCTTCCTGGGACTCCTGGGAAGCATGCCAGTGCTGAGATAATCTGTTTTGCATCAATGCCAATTTTTAACGCGGTTATAAAAGCCATTGAAGCATTATAAACATTGTGCAGGCCGGGAAACGGGAAAACAATTTGATATTCGCTGGTCCCATACATTCTGATTACGAACCGTGTTTGACCGTTCAACTGAATATCTTCTATTTTGAGGTCATGCTCATCATTGTATCCAATAGAATGGACGGGAATAGTCTTATCCTCAAGCAATCTGGCTAGTTCATCTCCCCATTCGTTTAGCCTGCCGATTATGGCTGCACCGCCTGGTTTCATGTAATTGAACATCATCGTCTTCGCTTCAAAATAATCCTGGATCGTTGGATGGTAGTCCAGATGATCATGCGATAAATTTGTGAATAAACCATAATCCAGCTCCAGCCCTTCAGCCCTGTATTGCTTAAGGGCATGTGAGGAAACCTCGAGGACCACGAACTCATCATTGCTTTTTGAGAGCAGTTCCTGGATTTGAAGGGCGTCAGGGGTTGTATTGGAAGGCTTGTACACCTCATTATTAATCATATAAGATACGGTTCCTAATAAGGAACAGGTCTTTCCGGCATGTTCAAGTATATGCTTCAGAATATATGATACCGTTGTTTTCCCGTTCGTCCCCGTCACTCCAATGACAGTATGCTTTCGTGATGGATGGTTATAAAATGTACTCGCAGCCCTGCCTAGAGCCAGTCTGCTGTCGTTGACGACTATATATGGTACGGATAGTTCCAGTGTCCTTTCCCCAATTATTGCAGCAGCGCCTTTTCGCAATGCTTCATCAATGAATTGGTGGCCGTCCATCTGAAAGCCGGAAATGGCGACAAATAAATCTCCTGGTAAAACTTTGCGTGAATCCATTTTGATTCCCGCTATCTCTGGATCCTCCGCATGCTGGTATTTTTTTATACAGCCACCGAGGGCAACTAGCACCTTGGATAATCTCATTTCCAAAACTCCCTTTTTAACATGACAGTGAATTCAATATCTGAAATGTTGAAATGTATATATTTTGTCTCCTTTTTTATTCCCCAGTTTTTTAAAACTATGCTCTATAAAGCCAATAACTAATCAATTTAGGTAAAATGAGCAAAATGGTATAGCAAAAAAGACCAGCTTATCAGCCAGTCTTTTACACTATTCGGGACTATTTATTGGCAAACTGTGATAAATACTTGAAGTTCAGGCGGCTGTGCTGCTGCAGCATATAAGCAGATCGAACAGCACCTTCCTTCCGTAAAGTATTTAATGCCTTTACCATTTCATCTGCGGTTCCAATGCCGATTCCATGTCCATAATATAGGCCTTTCCCTAAAAAAACTGCATTTTCTCCCCGCCAGATCGGCTTATCAAAATCAGGATTCATGAAATAAACTACATCGCCAGGAATAAATTCATTGCCTTCAAGTGTTATGATGGCCAAATCGGGATCATAGTTCCAGTTCCATACCAGAAGGCCTCGGAAAAGATAGTTGAAATCCCGTGTCCTGATGGAATCCAGGACTGCTTTATAAAAGATGATGACCATCGCTGTTGAACACTCAAATCCGTATTCCTGTCCATTTGAATAGATATCGTTAATCGCATCGGAAGGAAGCACATTCGGCTTTAGTAAAAAACCACTTGGAACCTTCGTCCAATACACCGGGTTGAACTTTGCATAGGTGAAAGATGTAAAAGCAGCTCCACTGTCCTTTAGCTTCATTGAGGCTTCAATAATATTTTCACGAAGTCTTATTTCAAACAGGAGCTGAAAGGATGTTTCATATTCAAACATCGACAGGCTTCTGTCAAGGTAATCATATATCTCCTGCTGCTTCCCGGATAAACTCATAAGTTTTTGGCTTCCGGGAGCATCAGGAAATCTGATGATGATCATCACACTCCCCCTCCATATTCCGTTAATTATGGATGCATAATTAACTATATGAAGGAGGTGCGCTTATAAGACATTGATAAATCAATAAGGTAAGGCAGACTGGTTATTGATCTACTAGTTCCTGCCTATTTATCTGGTTAATAAATTTCGTAATCAAACTGAAATCTTCAAATAAAAATAATAAAGTATCCCCGCTTTTTGAAAGCTCCCAAGCCTTATTATATGCTTCCAGTTCTTCAGGAATGACATAAATCCTTTCAGCAGGCAGTGCTTTTTCTGCGGTTGACTTCATAAGCAGCGGCACCTCAAGCTGGGACCTGCCCCTTAAATCTATGTCTTCCTTCAAAATCAGGAAGTCGGAATTTGAAGCAGCAATGAACCCCATATCAAATATATCCTGGTTGCATCTGTCCCCTGGAGCAGAAACAACTGTAATTGTGTTACTTTCATTCAAGCTCCTGACTGTTTCAAAAAGTGCGCCAAGCCCTGAGCGGTTATGAGCATAATCCACAATCAGCTTCCTGCCTTCCAGCTCAATCAAATTAAACCTGCCGCGTGACTGGTTAAAGTCAGGAATGAAGGTAAGCGCTTTTTCTTTTAGGATTTCCATTGAAACACCCTGGCTGGACGCAGCAGCAAGGGCCTGAAGCAAATTGGAAATATTGTGTTTGGCTGCACCATTGATAGTGATTGGTATATCTTTCACTGGAAGGAAGACCGTGTTTTCACCTTGTTTCGTATGGATGATGTCTCCTTGCGGGTCGACATACCATGCTTCTTCCATTTTCATAACCGCTGCTCGGATATGCACATTTTGGCTGGATATAGAGGTAAAGATCTTATTGCCTTTTGTGTAATCTGCCATTTTAACAACTTCTGGATCATCAGCATTCAATACACAATAGCCGTCCTCATGGACAACCTCTGGAATGAGACGCTTGAGTTTTACAAGCTGATCAAAGGTTTCTATTCCATCGAGACCCAAGTGATCTTCAGAAACATTGGTAACAATCCCGACATCGCAATAGCGGAAGGCGAGTCCCTCACGCAAAATGCCGCCTCTTGCCGTCTCCAGGACTGCTGCTTCCACTCCGGGATTCGCTAAGACTTTTCTGGCGCTTATCGGCCCGCTGCAATCCCCCTGGTCAATGCATTGGCTTCCAATATAGACACCATCTGAGTTCGTCATTCCAACAGTTGTGTATTTCCCTTCAAGAAAATGCTTTACCATTCGGACTGTTGTCGTTTTCCCATTCGTTCCGGTAACAGCCACAACCGGTATCGCTGCTTCGCTTCGATCCTTAAATAAATAATCTACGATCGCTTTGCCAACGTCCCGCTTTTTCCCCTTCCCTGGATAATGATGCATCCGTATTCCAGGCGCAGCGTTGACTTCCAGGATTGCTGAAGTATCGGGATCAAACGGGGCGCGAATATCCTTGCTGATCATGTCTATTCCGGCAATATCAAGCCCTACTGCTCTCGCTGCCTGTATTGCAAGCTCCCTGACTGTTGGATGGACCTCATCCGTGACGTCGATGGCTTGTCCGCCTGTAGAAAGATTCGCATTCCCTGCAACCTGGATCACCTGACCCATATCAGGGATATGATTCAGGCTGTAGCCCTGCTTTTCCAGAAAGCAGGTTACTGTAGAGTTCAGTGGAATTTTGGTCATCGCTTTTTCATGTCCGTCTCCACGAAGCGGATTTTCATTTTCTTTGTCTATTAATCTTGCTATTGTATCCTCACCATTTCCTATGATAAACGGCGGAAGCCGCAAGCTTGCAGCAATAAGCTGTTCATTCACCACTAGCAGCCTGAAGTCATCCCCATGGTAATATCGTTCAGCGATGTATTCCTCGCCATTCATGTTCATGCAAGCAGAAACCGAAAGAAGCTCACTCTTATTAGCTATATTCGTAATAACCCCCTGTCCTTGCCGCCCATTTAACGGTTTCGTCACAAGTGGGTACCCGATTCGCTCTGCTGCCATTAAAAGCTCATCAGTAGATGAAACCAGTTCTCCTTTTGGGACAGGAAGGCCAGCAGCTGTCAATAAGTCCTTCGTCACTTGCTTGTCACAGGAATTTTCTACAGCAAGGTAAGAGGTCTGGCTTGAGATCGTCGCCTGGACATACTTTTGTTTGATGCCAGTGCCTAATCGTACAAGGCTGTCTTTGCCTATTCGCTCAGCAGGAATCCTCGCCCTGACAGCAGCGTCAAAAATCGCTTCGGTACTGGGTCCAAGCTTGTTTTCATAATAAGCTGCAGATATCTTATCTATGTAATCCTTAATCGGCAGTACAGCCTCTCCGTTGATGATCCTTTCACAAATTTCCATAGCAAAGTCAAAACTGAGCCTGGCAGATTCGGGCTCCTTATATTCGAAGGTCACAAAGTAAATCCCCTCTTTTTGACTGGTGATAGTCTTTCCATGCTTCACATCGATTCCAGCCAGATTCTGCAATTCAATTGCAATATGTTCTATGATATGTCCCATCCAGGTTCCTTCGTGCAGACGTTCGGCAAAAGCACCTTCATAGCCTCGTGAACATGTATGTTTTTTCAAGGTGGGCAGGAGTGTGAGCAATGCATCAGAGAATCCCGGCAACATGTGGGATGGCTGAAATTCCAGAGCCTCTAAATCAAGTTCAGCCCAGAATGTCGGGCGGTAATTAAAATAATTTGGGCCTTTTAAATAACGCACGCGATTGACCTTCATCATTTAATCCTCTTTTCTGATTATAATTTTTCGTGAAGTTAAATCGAAGCTATAGCCAGCCGTAAGCGTATGCAGTTTAAAGTCTGTAATTGTCATTTCCTTTCCGCCTCCACTCGATTCCACTTCGTCAACAAGGCTTCCACCTTTTCCATCAATTATGAAAACCTGATGTTCACCGAGCACTTCAAACTTTCCTTCCGATACCAGGATTGCTGTGTTCTCGTCAATGCCAATTCCAATCAATTCCTGATTCTCGGCTATAGCCCCTATCAAGCGGCCAAACCTACCCCTTTGTGAAAAATGCTGATCGATCAGGAGACTTTCAAGGAATCCCAGTCCCTCACCCATCTGTATGATCAGCCTGTCATCATTGACCTTTGTTTCGGAATAAACAATCATGTGCTTCCCCATAATAGAGGCTCCGGCACTTGTCCCTCCGATGACCATGCCAGAATCCCATTTTTCCATTAGCAATTCATGAAGCTTTGTGCCTTTTATCATATTCGATAAACGTTCCTGGTCACCGCCAGTGATGAAAAGAGCTGACATACCTGAAGCCAGTTCAAGCATTTCCTGATCATTTGCTTTTTCGCGTGAATCTACATTTAATACAACTATTTGTTGTGTTCCCTGTTTTTGAAACAGCGAAGAATAGTCCGCACTGACCTCTTCAGGAATACTTGAGGCAGAAGGAAGTATTCCCACTGTACCTGGCTGCTGCTTGGATAGCTCAACGAATTTGGATAAAATCTCTCCAGTAGTGCACTTCTCTTCATTTCCGCCAATGATCAATAGTTCTCCTGGGCCCATTTCATTCACCTTTTCTAAAAGAGTAGATAGTAAGACAAAAACCTTTACCCACTGGGATGTTAAAACAAAACCAGTTTTTCAAAAATAAATCAATATATACTTTTATTGGAAAATAGTACTCCGTGCTAGGACATATTTTAATTAGCCTAAAAGTTTTACTTGAATCCAACAGGGTATTTTATCTATATATTCTTTGCTAAGGAGGTCCCATCATGACTGAAAATAACAAGAAGCATAATGACGGTTCCGTCGAACAGGAAAAGAAACAGGCGGAAAATAAAGATATCGAGCCTCAAAGAGACCCAGTTAAGCCGCAGGAAGAGTCTGGCACTAAAAAGCAATAATCAAATGAGCCGGTTATCTATATAAACCGGCTTAATTAATATATAAATGAGGTGATTGAAATGGGGAAAGACAAAAAGGCCGTACCAGTAGATAACACTACCAATATGAATAATCCTGAACAATACAAGACAACGACAAAAAGTCTTCATGACAAATTTGAGAGTGAACTGACCGTCGACACGATTCCCATGGAAGACCTGAACCAGGAGAAGGAAGAAGAAAAGGATGGCCATCATTCAAAGGATTCTTCCTCCAGCGAGGAAAAGTACAATGTAGATTATGACAATGATTTATAAACAGCCCTGTTCATCAGGGCTTTTTTTATGCATAGGGTTTATCTTTCATATTTACGAGAATATTAAAACCATCAGCCTTAAGGAGGTATGGAAATGAGTAATGAAAATTTAAAGCAGCGGATACTGAAAGTACTCCAAGAATCCAAAGTCGGCTCACTTGCAACAGTTGAAGGAAATAAACCACATTCACGGTATATGACATTTTTCATGAATGGCGATTTAAACCTATATACTCCGACAAGCAAGGAAACCTACAAAGCGGAAGAAATTGAAAAAAATCCGAATGTCCACATATTGATAGGATATGAAGGCGACGGGATTGGAGATTCTTATATAGAGGTTCAGGGAACAGCTGAAATCCGGGAAGAGCAGGAATTAAAAGATAAGTTTTGGAATGAAAAAATGAAAAAGTGGATAGACAGTGCCGAGGATCCAAACTATATTATATTACAAATAAAGCCAGAGACCATTCGGGTAATGAATGACAATAGCGAACCCGAAACACTCAGCCTATAAGAGTAAATAAGCAGGAGGCGGATCATATCCGTCTCCTTTCATTATTGTCGATTTTTTGTAAAAAATAGACTGATTTTCTTGTTGATTGGTATTTTCGTTTACAGTAAGCTAATGATATACATTATATGTGAATCATTTCACAATTATAATCTGTTTTATTTTTTGGCTTTGTTAATGCCGAACGCTATTTTTTAAACCCTGTTGATTGTAGTGGAAGGCGCGTAGACTCCTTCGGGATGAAGCGGGCAGGTGAGACCCCGCAGGAGCAAAGCGACGAGGAGGCTCAACGCACGCCCCGAGGAAAGCGAAGCGCCTGGAACGAAAATCAACAGCCTAGTTTAACAGAGCTATTTTTTAAAATCTACTTGTGAAATTAATCACAAAACAAACATGATGAAAGAAGGAATTCCAATGAAAACTCCACGTGTTGTCATTATAGGAGCAGGATATGGCGGGCTGATTACAAGCAGACAGCTTGAAAAAACCTTAAAAAATGGTGAAGCTGAGGTTATTTTAATAAATAAACACGAATATCACTATATCTCAACTCAACTCCACAAAACGGGCGCTGGTACAGGAGCCGATGAAAAAATCACTCTTCATATTCCAGATCTTCTGCAAAAAAACAAAGTCCAATTCAAAAAAGGTACAGTTGAAAACATCGATTTTAATGGGCAGGAAGTAATGTTAGAAGGCGGAGAAGCCGTAGGATATGATTACCTTCTCATTTCTCTTGGATTTGAGGTCGCCACCTTCGGAATTCCAGGAGTTGAAGAGAATGCCTTTAAAATCCGCAGTTTCCGCAGCACAAAAGCGATCTACAATCATATCCTAAGACAATTTGCTGCCTATAAAGAGGATCAGGACCCTGCCAGACTTACCTTTGCAGTAGCAGGCGCAGGTTTTACCGGCATTGAAATGGTCGGTGAACTGATCGAAGCTGTTCCCGAGCTTTGCAGAAGATACAATATCCCTGTCAGCGCTGCAAGAATCATCAATATTGAAGCATCCGCTACTGTCTTGCCTGGCTTCGATCAAGAGGCGATAGATTTTGCCACAAACTATATTAAAAAGCGCGGCGCTGAGTTGATGACTTCAACTAAAATTCTTGAATGTTCGCCGGCTTCCATTACACTGGACAATGGTGAAGAGCTGGCATCACATACGCTTATTTGGTCCGGCGGCGTAAGAGGAAACACCTTGCTTGAAAAAATGGATGTCCCGCTTGAAAGAGGGCGAATCCCTGTAGACAAGTATTTGCGTGTCATAGGGATGGAAAACGTCTTTTGTATTGGAGATGCTGCGCTGTTCATGAGGGACGGGCATTCAGCCCTCCCCCCTACTGCACAGGTGGCAATCCAGCAGGCAGAGTTATGCGGCCCAAATATTGCAGCCAGCCTGCGGGGTGAGTCTTTGAAAAAATTCGAATATCATCATAAAGGAACAGTTGCTTCCATTGGAAATAAAGCTGCTGTAGGTAAAGTTTTCGGACTGAAGATCACCGGAATATTTGCAGCCCTAATGAAGCAAGTCATTGAAGCGAGATACCTATTCGTCCTCGGGGGACCATCCTTAATCGCAAAACAATTTTTAAAATCTGGAAAGCCATTGTCTGAAATGGCGGTATCGAATCAAAAATAATCAATAGAAGAAAGCATCGGCAAAGGCTGCCGATGCTTTTCTAGTTTTGGGAGGCGGTCAGGGATTCATCCGGAGGGCGTTTCCCCCTTTTTAGCTCATTGATTGTCAGCCCGAATCGCATTTCCAAATGAGGATAGTCCTTGAATTGTGCCCAGTCTCCTCCCCACTCAAAACCGAGGTCTTTAGCGATCGCTACCACCTCCATCCAATCTGATTTGCCATTTCCGTTTCCATCATACGTGGTATCCCATATCGCTTTTCCTTCCCCCGTCAATAGCGCAAAATCAATCGCCAAGCCAAAATTATGGTAGGACTCGCCTCCCTTTGCATGGGTGACAATTTGCCCTTCAGATGACCGGCCCTTTTCATATAGCCTATCCTGATCCTCAAAGCTTCGGAAACCATCTGTTACCATTATATTAATTCCCTTATCGGCCGCCTGTTGAATCAATGTATCCTTGCCATTACTTACAGCTGGGTGCAGCTCCTGAGGCAATGGTACATTCTCATTAATCCCTGGGTTGATCAGGAACTGATAATATAATAAAAAAGCTATTATGATAAAAAAGAAGGAAACGAACGCCTTCCCGAATAGTCTCATTTTCATGCAACTAGTCCTTTCATTAAAGCTATCACTTGTATATAACGAATTTGCTGCCAGTTTAGTTTCACAGAAAAACCTGGCAATTTCTTTTGCCAGGCTTATTTGCTAAACTTATATTTTTCGAGAATCCGGTTTGCAATTAGGTCATAGCCTTTGTCATTAAGGTGCAGCGAATCGCTGAAATAATCCTTTTTATTCTTGCCCTTGAATAAATCATTCGTTGGGATGTATGTTATATTCTTCTCATCTCTTATTGCATTTACAATCCCTTTGTTCCAGCCTTCTAGAATAGGTTCAATCTGCCTTGAATCTGGATAAGGGTTATAGAGACCAAGAACCAGGATTGGTGTATCATTATTTTTTTGCTTCAGGAGGTCGATGATCGCTTCCAGATTTTGCTGATATATTTCCTGCCCTTTTTCAATTTCATCTAACTTTATATCTGCTAAGTTCCCGCCATTACTGTTGATTAAATCATTCGTTCCAATGAATAAGATAAAATAATCGGCATCCTCCAGCTTTCGGCTTACGGTTATATCGGAAAGCTGATTCAAGATACCCGAAGATTCCAAGCCATATATAGCTTCATTGCTAAATTCATAATCCAATTTATTTTGCTCATTCAACTTCTCTTCCAAAGTTTGAATATACCCTGTTCCCTTTTCATCCCCAAACCCATAGGTAAGGGAATCACCAAATGCAACCACTTTTCTGTCTCCATCGCTTTTATCAGAACTTTGATCATAAAGCGAGAAGGCAGCTAATACTGTTATTAAAATGATCATAAATAAAACAAATGCTGTCTTTTTTCTCATGCAGTATCCTTCCTGTTTCGTTTTCATTTTTTTACCCTTCCACTAATTAGACATAAACTTACATTTTCATCCACGGAAGAAATTTCTTCTTGCGGAAGGACAAAGTTTAATGTTATATTAGTTGAGCGATGAGCTGAATTGTGTAAGCCGACTGACACTCCCTTGGGAAATGCACGATGTGGCGTGCAGTCAGTCGCCTCAATACGCAGAAAAGACGCCTTTTAGGCGTCTTTTCTTTTTTTGCCATAATAAGCTTATCTGTCTTTAAAGCCATCCCGATTGCGGTCGAGGTCTAGATCACCATCGAGATTGCGTTTGCGGTCAAGATTACCGTCAAGATCGTTGACAACAGTTTCATTGTCTGTTTCAAGGTGAGCTTCCTCACGCTTAACTGATTCCACGACTTGTTCAGTTTCAGTTACCTCACGTTTGCCGATAACAAGTTCTTCAGTAACGACAGGTTTTTTGGTAACTTCTACTTTTTCCTCCATGATCGGAACCCGGATTGTTTCTCCATCGTCAATTACACCGTCTACATCAGAAGCTGCTTCGTTCACTTCACGTCTTTCAACGTAAACTTCTTCACGAGATACCGGAATATTCACGCGCTGCTGTTCTTCAACAACATCTTTATGAACTTCCACTTCCCCAGTTTGAACTCTTTCCTTTGAAACATCCAGCTGCTCTTCACGAAGTCTTAACGTTTGCTCATCTCCATCGTAGCGGTCTGTGTCATAAGTGCCAGTTACTGATGTGTCCGTGCCCAGACGGTCTGCATCGTAATTACCAGTAACCCCAGTACCAGTTACTGATGTGTCTGTTACATAGCCTGTATCTTCTGCATTTAAGCCAGATGCAGTCGTTTCTGCCAATAGAATGATGCGGCCATTGCGCACATCTGCTTCATATTCTCTTGCTGCATCATCTGTTAAACCAAATCCTACTAAACGGTCAGTGATGGAAGGCTCGTTGCCGCCCAGATTACGGTCAGCATCGAATGCAGTCATAAGACTCTGCCAGAAGCCACCTTCTTTATGATCATTATCCGCAGTGCCAAGATTTTCTGTCGTTACACCTGTTCTGCTTTCAAGCGCTGATGAAAGCTCAGTAGTGTCTCCGATGATTGAAAAGTCCTGTACGGAATATCCATTGTTTTTGTATTCTTCAATTGCTCCAATAAGTTCGTTCTGGTTATCGTATACTCCAACTACTTTTTTAGCCATTTTAAATTCCTCCAATTCGTTATTACGTTTCATCCGGTTGTCCCGGTAGTGGAGTAATACCCGTGGCAGGAGGAACTTGAAACATCATTTGCAGTTGCCAATATTCACCACGCGATTTTTCAGGGTTACCATGAATAGGAATTTGTGCTTTTCGTATATGGGGCTTCATTGTAAAGTATTTTTCGAGTCCTCACATTGGTGCTCCAATTGTCTTCATTGGCGGCCTTTTTTCCTGCTCCAATTTTGGTCACCAACTAGCTGTTTT
Source organism: Mesobacillus sp. (assembly GCF_057785455.1). NCBI lineage: Bacteria > Bacillati > Bacillota > Bacilli > Caryophanales > Bacillaceae > Mesobacillus > Mesobacillus sp. The sequence goes on along the minus strand of NZ_JBYNSB010000060.1, from coordinate 199,727 downwards.
GGCGGCCGCTTTTACCTATTAATCCAATTCTAATAAATACTATCAAATCCTCTACAAAAAAAAGCCCCTTAAACTAAGGGACTTTTACTCTTCATCTGCACGGGTTACTTCCAGGTATTGAATATGATATTCGTCAATCTCGATAATTTTGAATCTAAAGCCTTCTTCCACTATTTCGTCGCCTATTTCCGCATCAAGATTCATGGTCATGAACCAGCCGCCGATTGTGTCGACTTCTTCATCTGAGAGATGAGTGCCCAGCAAGTCATTGACCTCGCTGATCAATACCCTAGAACTGAAAAGATAATGATCATCTTTTACTTTACGGATTTCTGCGATTTCATCGGCATCGAATTCATCGCGGATATCGCCGACTATTTCCTCGAGAATATCCTCAACTGTGACAAGGCCTGATGTGCCGCCATATTCATCGATTAGAATCGCCATATGGATCCGTTCCTTTTGCATTTTTACCAGAAGATCGTGGATGGGAATCGTTTCAATGACGCGGATGATCGGCTTCATATATTTTGACAGAATGGCATCCTGGTCTCCATCTATCTCCGTAAGCCTTGCAGTCAAGATTTCCTTGATATTGATCATGCCTAGTACATTGTCTTTTTCACCATCGATGACAGGATAACGGGTATACTTCTCCTGCTGTATAACATTTATGATGGTTTCTATCGTGTCGGAAATATCAAGGCTGACTATTTCTGTCCTTGGGACCATGATTTCCTTTGCGATTCGTTCATCGAATTCAAAGATGTTATTCACATAAGTCAATTCATTCTGGTTGATTTCGCCGCTTTCATAGCTCTCAGAAAGAAGGATGCGCAATTCCTCCTCTGAATGGGCCATTTCATGTTCTGAAGCGGGCTTAAGTCCAAATAAACCTGCTAGCAGTCGCGCAGAACCGTTCAGAATCCAAATGAAAGGATACATAATTTTATAGAACAAAATGATTGGTTTGGAAAAAGCCACGGTAATGGCTTCCGCCTTTTGGATGGCAATTGTTTTCGGTGCCAGTTCACCAACAACCACATGGAGAAAAGTCACTGAAGCAAATGCGATCCCAAAGGATAAAATATGGGAAAGCGATGGGTTGATGCCCCATCTGTCAAATAACGGATGCAGCATTGCCTCGACTGTCGGCTCTCCCAGCCATCCAAGCCCTAAAGCAGTAATGGTAATGCCAAGCTGGCATGCAGATAGATATTCATCCAGATGGGTAATGACATGCTTGGCGGAATTCGCTCCTTTTCTGCCTTCTGCGATGAGCTGATCGATCCTGGAGCTCCTTACTTTGACAATGGCAAATTCAGTTGCCACAAAAAAGCCAGTTAATGCAATCAATAGAGCGACCATAATCAAATTTGTAATAATCAATGATAAAGCCTTACTAGAGTAAGGCAAACACCTCCTGCCTCAGTAAAATATAACGTCCAATTAATAATGATGTATGAATAGATTATTTTTAAATTATACCCCTATAAGAAGGAACTAACGCATAATCGGGAAAAATCGTCGTTTTTAGCCCCCCATATAAAAAACCTGTGCGAAGCTTGTCCCGATTCGAGACAGCTGGCACAGGGTTATCGTTTGTCTGCTTATGAAGCTTTTCTCGCACTTTCAGGTGATTTTTCACTTGATAGGAACCAACCTGCGGCCGCAATTCCCACCAGGACAGCATAGAATGTAAGCTTCCATCCAGTGGAGTGGGCAAATTCAGAACTCAGCACGCTTAGTGATGGATGGGATAGAGTTATAACAGCAAGCTTAACCCCTACCCAGCCGACAATACCAAAGGCTGCTATTTCCAGGCCAGGTTTTCTTTCAAGCAGGTTCACAAATAAATTGGCAGCGAAACGCATGATGATCAATCCGATCATACCGCCTGCAAAAATGACGAGGAATTGCCCTCCATCCATGCCGCCGATATCGGGAAGCGGAGTTTCAGGCAGCACGACAGCCAAAGCAACAGCAGCCAGTATAGAATCCACCGCAAATGCAATGTCAGCCACTTCAACCTTCAGGACAGTTACCCAGAAACCGCTTTTCTTCCGCTTTTCATTCGACGGCTTCTCAGTTTCGTCCTCCGGGGCTTTGAATACGGTTTTTCGAATAATATGGTTTACTGCCATAAACAAGAGATACAGGGCTCCGATCGCCTGTACCTGCCAAACATCGACAAGGAAGGAAATCGCGAAAAGAGATGCAAACCGGAATACAAATGCTCCAGCTAATCCATAGAATAACGCTTTTTTCCTTTTCTCCTCCGGGAGATGTTTTACCATGATTGCCAGCACCAATGCATTGTCAGCAGCCAGCAGTCCTTCCATGACTATGAGCACCAGCAGCACCCAGCCGTATTCCAGCAATAAAGATAGTTCCATTTGAAAACCTCCTGTAACTGATTTTTTAATCAAATATCCTCCCGGACAATAGAAAAGGCCCTTACCATAATGGTAAAGGCCTTGGAAAAATGCACAGAAAAAGACCTTTACCAAAATAGTAAAGGTCTTGCTAACAACGTCCACGTTGCCAATAAAGCCGGAGATAGGAATCTCGTAATGACGACTTTATTGTAGCAGCTACTCCCCTTTAAAAGAGAATATTTAATTACCTTAATTATATAGGCGAAAGTTTGAAGTGTCAATGAACTTGCAAAACAATTAATCTATGATGTTTTGCTTAACAAATGATGATTTTAGCCGAATATATATAAGAATATTGAATTCCGATATTATATCAATAGCTATTTCAGAGGAGTGAAACCATTGCTTTTAAAAAAGAAAAACGCAGCTATAATAAGTGCGGGAAAAGAAAAGCAGAAAAAAACTAAAATAAGCAAATCGCGCTTAAAAAAGAATATGAGCCTAAAGTTTAAGGTATTGAGCCTGACAGTTATTTCAATCCTGGTGATGGCTTTAGTGACATCCATTTATGCTCAGTATACGATACGAAAAAGCAACCTGGAATCGATGGAAGCAGAATTGAACACCATTTCTAGTCTTCTATCCGACCAGGTAACGCCTGGAAAGGCACAGACAATCATTAATAATCCGTCCAAAAACAATCCGGGTGTCACCACAATGCAAAAGCAGATGGATAGGATTCTAAAGGAAAACCCACTAATACATAATTTATATTTGGTTGCACTCGATGAGGAGAAATTAATCCTTCCAACGATGAATACAAACATGCTTTCAAAAGAACTGACCTATGGGTCACCCTATTCGGGAGGAAAAGCGTTTGATACAGCAGCACTTGAGGCAATAAAAGAAAACAAACGAACAACCACAGAAGTATACAATACGGAAAATGGCGTGAAAATTTCCGGATTTGCCCCGATCACTGATATGAGCGGCAAGGCTATCGCTCTATATGGCGTTGATTTCGATGTTTCTCAGGTCAATAAAAAAATCAGCCAAGAAGTGCTTGGCATATGGATTCTTTCACTAATCATCCTTGGGCTTTCAAGTATTGCAATGTATCTGTTCATCTCCAGGCTGATTAAACCTCTAAATAAAATCAAGGAATTAACAGCAAATATCGCAAATGGCGATTTATCACAAAATACTATACAAGTTAAAGCTAAGGATGAGATTGGCGCATTGGCAGAAAGCATCAATATGATGACTGCCTCGCTTCGGAATGTCGTCTCACAGGTTCAGACCAGTTCCAGGGAGGTCACAAGTGAAACAGTGGCACTTTCAACAGTAGCCATGAACTCGGTAGACGCCATAAGGGAATTGACTGCTGCGAACCAGCAAGCTGCAGCCAGTACCCAGGAACAAAATGCTAACATTGAAGAAATGCAGGCTACCCTTGAAGAAATTAATGCAGGGATTGAGGAAATCAATGCATCTGCGCAGCAAGCCAGCTATATTGCCAAAAACTCGACTGTCACCTCCAAAGAAGGTACTGAAAGAATCGATGAAATGCTCACAGGACTCGAAGCAGTCGAAAACAACACAAACCAGCTTGCAGAGATTATCATCATGCTTGAGAATCAATCAGAAAAAATCACACAGTTTGTTAAAATTATCAATACCATCTCTGACCAAACAAATTTGCTTGCCCTTAATGCTGCCATTGAAGCTGCTCGTGCAGGGGAACATGGAAAAGGCTTTGCGGTAGTTGCAGATGAAGTCAGGAAATTAGCTGAGGAAAGCGCAAAATCAGCAGCAACCATCATTACAATCGTAAATGAGAACGTGAAAAACACACGTGATGCAGTTGACTATATTTCAAAAACACGGGAGGCTGTGCAGTACAATAAAGACCTGTCGATTACTGCAAAGAATACGCTTCAGGAAATATATGAAACTACACTCGAGATTGAAGATAATTCAAATAATATTGCTTCTGCAATCGAGCAGCAGGTAATCGCTTTTGAACAAATCACAAATTCACTGGATACAGTTTCACAGGCTTCACAGCAAATTGCGGCAGGTACAAGCCAAACAGACCAGTCAACGCAAGAACAGTTAAGAGTCGCAGAAAATGTTAATGAAACAACCAAGGTGCTCCAGCAAACCGCACTGGAACTTGAAAGGCTGACACAAAACTTTAAACTATAATAAAAAGGATGCCGCATTGGCATCCTTTTACCTTTTCTTGAATCCTTCTTCTTCTAAGTACTGCTTTGCTTCGTTATAGGACAGGAATGTTCCATCAAGATTCAGTCCGGAATAAACATTCCACATATCGTCTTCATTCACCAGGATCAGTGTATGATTCTCTTTATCGACCCATCGTTCCTCTTCATGATCCTCTATAATTGCTGCCTCAGCTGTGGATGCTGGGGAAAGAGAATCTATGGATTTCCTGATGATGGTTTTAAGTTCTTCAGCCGAGAAATCCCTGATATTAACCATTCCTTTACCATCCAGATCATATCCGCTTAAGAATTCACCATATACATATCCATTTCCGTTCGGATGCAAATGATAAACAACGTTTTTCTTATCATACACACTGTCCTCAAAGTGAAAATTGATCCGCCCTAGAGAAACATTCTTTTTTTCAAGCTCAGGATAAGATTCAATGATTGCAAGTTTTTCTTCAAAAGTAAGCATATTGCCTCCAAATAATAGCAAATTTTCAATATTGCTTATTATATCATTGCGATGAAATTATACAAAATCAATCTCGTGCAAGCATATAATTATGTAACATAAGTTTAAATAAGATATAATTGTGTTACATAAAGGGGGGGTTATATGAAAACTGTAGAAGCAATAAAATCCAGGAAGCAGATTAACCAGATGAAAGCGTACCTGAAGCTTCATTCGCTTCGTGATTATAGTTTATTTTTACTTGGAATCAATACCGGCATCAAGCTTCAGGAATTAATCCACTTGCGTGTTTCGGATATAACTGGCACTGGCCAAGAGATTGTCGAGTTTCTTACCCTCCCCCACTATTGCAATACTCCTATCTATTTAAATGCCTCAATTAGAAATGCATTAAAAAAATATATTCATGAAGATTCACTTGAACAGACAGACTATTTATTCAAATCACGGAAAACTGGGGAGCCAATTACCCGGCAGCAGGCATATCGAATTTTGAATGCAGCAGCAAAAGAAGCTGGCATAGAGGAGCCAGTTGGCATGACAACTTTGAGAAAAACGTTTGGCTACCATGCCTTTACAAAAGGGATCGCCATTTCGCTCATCCAAAAGAGGCTTCAGCATGCCTCTCCTTCTGAAACGCTTCAGTTCATAGGTGTGGAAAAAGCACTCGAAAAAATTAAGTTAAACGTGGATTTATAAGGAGGAGTTATTATTGCAGGAACCTATTTTAACCACAGATTCATTTATCTTGTTAGCATCGGTTTTATTTATAGCTGGAGTCATCACGACTCGCTTTTCCACCAGGCTGGGTGTACCCTCCCTTATTTTCTTTATTTTGGTTGGGATGGTCATGGGCAGCGATGTCCTTGGAATCATTTATTTTGACAATGCTGCTCTTACACAGATGATTGGTGTTGTAGCGCTTGTCATCATTTTGTTTGAAGGCGGACTGCAGACCAGCTGGAAAGATGTGAAGCCTGTAATTATTCCATCGTTATCTCTTGCTACCATTGGTGTCTTGATTACTTCAGGCATTGTAGCTGTGGCGGCAAAATGGATACTGGGGTTGGATTGGCTGGAAGCCATCCTTTTTGGAGCAATTGTAGGATCAACAGATGCAGCTGCTGTTTTTGCCGTACTGAAGGGCCATAATATTTCTCCGAAGCTGGGCTCAACCCTTGAAGCTGAATCGGGATCGAATGATCCTATGGCTGTATTTTTGACTGTGGCAATGATCGAATTGATCACTGTTCCAGAAGCCAGCCTGTTCACCCTGATTACTGACTTCTTTTTACAAATGGGTTTAGGTTTGATTCTCGGATTGGTATTTGGGAAAATCGCAATTGCTTCGCTAAACTCGATCAATCTTGATTCAAGTGGCCTATATCCTGTTTTCGCAACTGCTTTCGCACTGCTAACCTATGGTCTTACTGCCTTTCTTAATGGAAGCGGGCTTCTGGCTGTCTATATAGCCGCCATCATGATAGGCAATGCTGAGATAGCTTACAGGCACTCTATTTTCCGATTCTCTGAAGGATTCGCCTGGATGATGCAGATTCTGATGTTTGTGATCCTCGGTCTGCTTGTGTTTCCGTCAGATTTATTCACCCCTTCAATTTTCATCCAAGGAATCCTGCTCTCAGCAATTCTAATGCTTATCGCTAGGCCAGCAGCAGTTTTTCTTTCGACCATCAATATGAAGTTTAACAATAAGGAACGCATTTTCCTTTCATGGGCAGGTTTAAAGGGTGCTGTGCCGGTCGTTCTCGCTACATTCCCTTTGTTGGCAGGAATAGAAAACAGCCACCAGATTTTTAACGTTGTTTTCTTCGTTGTCCTGACCAGTGCCTTGATCCAGGGGGCCACGATTCCTTATGTGGCAAATAAACTCAAGCTAAATGGTCCGAAGAAAACCGCTCCTATGCAGTCGCTTGAGCTAATATCATTAGGGAAGGCAGATGCGGAGATGATTGAATATGAAATGGAAGGCGATAGCGCCATCATAGGCAAAACGCTGGCTGACATCCCTTTTCCTGAAGGCTCGCTCGTCAATGCAATTATCCGAAAAGGCAAACTGATTGCTCCTACAGGAACTACAACCCTCCAGGCTGGCGATTTCCTCTATATTTTATCAGCACGCAAGAGCAAACCACAGTTAAAAAAGCTCTTGAAGGAAAAAGCGGTATTTAAGCAAAATGTCATGAAGCTTGAATAAAAAAACCAGTGAGGTAAACTCCCCCTCACTGGTTTTTTTATGCCTTGATATTTGCGATAAACATCGTCAGCATTTCTTTCAATGTTTTCTTGTACTGGTACTCATCCAAAATGGTCGCCTGCAGCGTCACACCATTAATCATGGCCCAGAAAATGTCTGCATATACGAAGGGATCAATGGCGGCATTTAATTCGCCAGTCTTTTGCCCCTCCTGGATGATGCCCGCAATAAGGGCAACAAAGAAATCTTTATACCGCTCGGTAAGTGTTTTTTTCAGTTCGGTTTTCCTTGAGGAATAGAGCCTGAACTCAAAATGCACGAGGGCAAGATCCTTGTTGTCTGCCTCATCCGGGTCATTGTCCATGTATGCTTCAATCAGGAAGTCCAGCTTTGCTAATGCAGTGTTCCGCAACGCAATTTCTTTTTTAAATTTGGTGCGGGAATCACTCGTCTGTCTTTCCATAAGTGCAAGGTAAATCTCGTCCTTGCTTTTGAAATAATTATAAATCGCCCCCTTGCTCATCCCTGAGTGGGATACGATATCATCAACTGTGGACGCTTCAAAGCCTTTTTTCGCAAAACAAACAAGGGCGCTCTGCAAGATTTCCTGCCGTTTCTTTTCCTTATATTCATCTGAAACAATTGGCGGCATGTTAACAACCTCTTTTTCTAAGACACTATTCTATTATTACTAAAGGCTCTTTTCCAATACTTTTTGCTTTTCTATATGCTTTTTTAAATCTCCACTTAAATGGTTTTTTAAAGAAGGCTTTGCAATAAAAGGCTGTTGATTTCCGTTCCAGGCGCTTCGCTTTCCTCGGGGCGTGCGGTGAGCCTCCTCGTCGCTTCACTCCTGCGGGGTCTCACCTGTCCCGCTTCATCCCGAAGGAGTCTGCGCGCCTTCCACTACAATCAACAGGATCTTAATTCAACATTGGTGAAACCAACAATCTTTGCGAAAACAGCCTTAATAAAAAACAGCAACATACGAAAATAGGCCTTTTATCAAGATGTGCCGATGGATTATTACAATTTATAAACCTTGCTATACTTTTCTTCAAGATAATTCACGAGATACTCAGCGTTGAGCTCTTCCCCGGTTGCCCTGACGATTAATTCATTCGGAGTATAAAGGCTGCCATGCTGATGGATATTTTCTTTCAGCCATTGCTGGATGACATGGAATTCTCCCTTCTCAATACTCTCGTAAAAGCCAGGGATTTCCTGCTGGATTTTATTCAGGATTTGTGCTGCATACAGGTTCCCCAGAGAATAGGATGGAAAATACCCAAAGCCGCCGAATGACCAATGTATATCCTGTAGGACGCCTTCACTGTCATTTTCCGGAGTGATGCCGAGGTATTCCTCCATCTTTCCATTCCAGATGGCTGGCAGGTCCTTCACTTCAATCTCTCCTGCAATCAATGCCTTCTCGATTTCATATCGCACCATAATATGCAGGTTGTAGGTGAGTTCATCTGCTTCCACGCGTATAAAAGAGGGCTCCACAGCATTTACCGCACGATAGAAATCATCCAGCTCGATCGCGTTAAGCTGCTCTGGAAAATGTTCCTTTAGTGCCGGGTAAAAATACTTCCAAAATTGCTCGCTTCTTCCAACCATATTTTCAAGAAAACGCGATTGGGATTCATGGATGCCGAAGGATGCTCCATCCTGGATTACCGTTCCTTCAAAATCCGGGCTGATATTCTGTTCATAAATACCATGACCTGCTTCATGAATCGTTCCAAAGATCGCGGAGCGCACATTATTTTCAAGGTATCTTGTCGTAATCCTCACATCGCCTGGATTGACTGTCTGTGCAAATGGATGAACGGTTTCATCAAGTCTTCCTGCCTCCATATCAAATCCAATCAAAGGGAGAATATAACGATTGAACTCCTTTTGCTTTTCAACCGGATATTTCTTATTAAATATTTCGACTGCCGGCTGGAAATCAGCTTTCTGGATTCTCTTAAGCAATTCTGTGCTGGATTTTCTCAACTGAAGAAATAACGGATCCAGCTTTTCCACAGTCAGACCTGGTTCGTATTCATTCAGAAGTGCATCATATGGATGTTTTTCATATCCATAAATTTCTGCTGCCTTCCTTTTGAACTCAACGATTTTTTCTAGATATGGCAGGAATTTTTGAAATTCACTGCTTCCCTTTGCTTCCTCCCAAGCATCATTTGCCTGTGAGGTCAGGATGGAAAACTCCTTGATCATATCGGCAGGAATACTTTTGGAACGGTCAAAAAAATCTTTTCGTTCGCGCACCTGTGCCTTAAGCGTTTCATCAAGATATTCTGCTGCTTCTGGAGCAGATAGTATGCTGAGCAATTCACCCATTTCTTCAGAAACTGACAGCTTGAATTCCTCCGTCCTCAATGTTCCGCTTGCTTTTGCAAATGCAGCTCTTCCCTTTTTAGGAGCAATGACCTTCTGGTCCCAGCCTAACAAACCTGAGATGCTCGAAAAGTGTGTTATTTTTTCGTCAAGTTCTTTGAATTTTTCTACAGCTGAAGCGATTCCTTGGTCAACAACTCTCTGTTTCATTAATAATCCCCCTATGGACTGATTTTCCTCTTATGTCCTGGTTGTCTTTTGTGTCTAAGTTACACAGTATACTCTATACTGCTCCAAAACCATCATCTGTAAATAAACTATCTAGTCGGTTTATTATAACTTATATTACGTTATTTTTTCAATTATCATAAAATTATTAAAAAACATTTCGAAAAAACCGCAACCTTTTTCCCATGTATAGCGTCAAACGTTAAATAAAGAAAAAATTACCAAAGGGGGATTTTATGAAAAAGATTATTCATATTCCGTTCTTATTTTTGACCTCTGCGGCAGGTCTGTTATTTTTTGTGTCATTTCCTAAGCTTTTTGATTTTCGTCCTGACGGGAGTGAGCACTTGGGTTTTAGGTTCCTGGATTTCCTCACAGCTTTTAAAGCTACTGCCCTCCAGCTTTCCAGCGGGCATAGCTGGCGATTCGTGGAGAGTTGGAACCAGGAGACAGTCATTGGCAGGTATACATATTCTGTGGAAATTATTTTAATCAGTCTGGTTTTCACTATTTTAATAGGAAGCTGTATTGCCTACATAATGATGAGCCTATCCTTTGAGAAACGGGCTAAGCTCAAGCATGTATTGAATTTCATTGAAGGCTTGCCGGATCTATTGGTCATCTTTGTCATTCAAATGTCGCTGTTTGCACTTTATCGGGAATATGGCATCCGGCTGGTTACAATGTACGGGCTTGCTGGAAAAGAACCTCTTATTTTCCCAATGATTATCAATTCATTGCTGCCTTCCTTGTTTTTCGCGCAATATTTTTTAAAAGCGATGGAGGACGAATATGAAAAACACTACATCCTATTGGGCCAGGCGAAAGGATTATCTAACTTGCAGCTCCTTTTCACCCATCTTACGAGGAATATCCTGCCTGTCATTTCGATTCACTTTAAAACAATCATTTTTATGATTACAACTAACCTTGTACTTGTTGAGCAAATGTTTGTATTAAATGGATACACAAAAGAGCTGTACGACTTGCTGACCAAAAATGCCGGCTCTCCCGCACAAATATTATTTTATGCGGGCATATTCCTGCTTCCTATCCTGCTGCTGGAACGCATCATCACCCTTTCTGGCAAAAAAATCGCTAGTACAAGGGGGGTAAATATATGAGAATTTGGAACACTGGTAAACTTTCATATTCAAAATCAGTCATTCTTGAATTTTTCAGATGGTTGAACCTTAACGAAATTACTGGTCACTTTCAGTCATCCGTCAAAAATATCAGACAGCGAAAATACAAGTCTGCTGGTACTGACCTGTTGAGACTTTTACAGGGTTCAGTTAAAGGATTACTGCTCATATTATTTGCGATTTTCAAATACATCAATAGTCTAAAACATAGGAATATGATAGTCGGCACTGCCGTTCTTTTCATTTTATTCGCAGTCAGCTGGAACACCGAGCTTGCACCGGAAAGCAATGAACCATTGATTTTTGATGAAAATGGAAAATTCGTCGCAGCCCCGCCTGCTCCGCCTTCGTTTGTCTTCCCGCTTGGTACTGATTTAGGTGCGAGGAGCATGGTCAATCTTGTTCTGTTTGGAGTGAAATATACTTTAGGAGCTGTTATCGGAATTACTTTGGCGCGGTTGATCATTGGAGGGCTGCTGGCGATGGTAACAGCTTTATGGCTGCCAGTTTTCAAACAATATTTCAGCGCTTTCTTCTGGCCCTTCAGGTACATTCCTGCATTGCTGGCAGGAATCATTTTAATGCTTCCAATTGCCGCTGTTCCGCAGGGGTATTCCGTAAAGGTCATTTTGGAGTACCAGCTGCTTATACTGATTTTAATCGGACTCCCTGGAGTTTTTTACTTTATCACCGATATGGCGGAAGAAATTAAAAAAGAGCCTTTTGTATTAAGTTCAAGCCTGATGGGAGGCGGAAAATTCCACATCTTAATCAGGCATGTATGGCCAAACATTAAATCACATTTTCTCCTGCTTACAACACAGCAAATGCTGCAGTTGCTGCAAATGCTCACCTTCATGGGAATCTTTGCAATCTATTTAGGCGGGCCCCATCCCACTGCAATTGTCGATCTGCCAAGGTTAATCTACAGGTCCATTTCTAATGAACTGGCAGGTATGGCCGGACAGAACTATTGGCTGATCAGGCGTGCTCCATGGATGGCATATAGTCCGCTCCTCATCATTACGTTAATCGCACTCATCATTAACTGGATGAAAAAAGGAATCGAGGATCAGATTGCAGGAGTCATTCCTGTTAAGAAAAAATCACTGCAGGAAGCAAGTGTGAGTATGGGCAGCACTTCATTAGTTAAGGAATCCAATAGTTTTGTTATAGTTGGAGCCCAAAAACAGCCTGATATTCATATTAAGGAACGTTTTTATATCAGTGATGGGATACGCAATCTTTTAATAAAGCTAAGAAGAAGTTTACTGCAACTCAAAGCTTACGAAGCAATCGAGAAATTCCTGCTGAAAACCGCTGCTAAAATTGGCGGGCTTCCAAATCCTGTCCTAACAGCCCTGCTGGCGCTGCCGTTCATCTTATGGGCAGGCCTGTATGGCTACGCTCAATACCAGGAGTATACAGGCAATTCAAGAGAAAGAGGTCATAAATCTGTCCAAGTTTCTGCAGGAGCAGCCAAAGAAACCTATCAATTGGATTATACAAATAAAAATATTATCCCAACAGATTACAAAGCATACATGACTTATAACGAAGCTGAGGGATCTTTGAATGGCTCCCTCAATGTGACAACAACCAATACCACCGGGAAAGAACAGGATAAACTGTATTTCCATCTATATCCAAACCAATTCCAGGAGCCGCTTGAGGGCATGGATTGGGAAATGATTCTCGGCCCTTCTCCTGAACCAGGCGGGATTGAAATCAGTGATTTATTTGTGAATGGTAAGAGAACCAAGTCTAAGGTGAACAAGACCATCCTTGAAATTGATATGGCTAATTGGACAGATAAGCAAAAAGCCGAGGTAGCATTTAAATTCCACTTAAAACTGCCTAAGAATTACAGTAATACCAGTCTCGATTATGCTGCGGTATGGCTTGGAAACTTTTTGCCTGCTCAGGCTGTCTATGATAAAAATGGCTGGAACCTTGATCCTGTCACACCATTCGGGCAGCCATTTTATCAGGAAATTGCAAATTATGATATTACACTGACAGCCCCGGCAAAATATGAAATCTTATCAAATGCCCCTGAACCTACAGCAATAATTGAAACTCAGGGTGACACTGTTAAGTATGCAGTAAAGCTTGAGAATGTAAGGGATCTGTCAATGGTCCTCCTTGATAAGCAATACTATTCAAGAGAAATTTTCATGAATGGTGACACAATGATCAATATGTGGTCACGTCTTAAGATCGATGACGTGGAAGCAGCACAGCGGAATAATATGGCTGCCGCACAATCCATGAAATATTTCGAGGAGTATTTTGGGACCTACCCATACAAAGAACTGGACATTATCAGGACTGCTGAAAGCAATCCACAAATGTCTTATCAGGGGATGATTTTTACTCCAGGTTATAATTTCACAAACCCCTTAGGAAGCATCAGTATGGCAGAAGGCGTTCTCCGCCAATGGCTGTCAGGTGCAGTAGGCAGCAACGGGTATAAGGAACCATGGGTAAACGAAGCTATTACAAGCTTTTTATTAAAAAAAGCCATGGTTGAAAGAGGGTACGGCTCAGGCAATTCCTCTGAGCAAATTTCCCAGATGCAAACAGAAATTGCCAGAGTCGAAGCCCAGGGACAATCACTCAGCAGCTCGCTTAAAGAATTTAAAGACATAAACGACTATTATGTCATGATTGGCGGAAAAGGCTCAGAAATGTACTTTGAACTAGAGAAGCTGATTGGTACAGGAAAAATCAAGCAAGCGCTAAAGACATACACTAAGGAGCATACCAATAGAAATGCTTCTGGCCATGACCTCATAAAAACCTTCGAGAATGCCGGGGGTGTGGAGGCTTCAGGGTATTTTGACAGCTGGCTTAAACCAAACACAAAGAAAAATAAGCAATAAACGAAAGCCCGGTCATTCATTGGCCGGGCTGTTTTTGACAGTTTTTTCGAGCATAGCAAAAAAGCCGGTCAGGGTTTGCTTTCCCTGTCCGGCTTGCTCTGTAAAAGCTTATTCAGCTGCTAGTTCACCTTCGCTTTTTTTCTGATCCTTTATCTCAGAAGTCAAAGCATCAATGCTGTGCCTAACATTCGCTTTTCCGGAGAAGTTTTCGATCAGGTCTTTTACATCAATCCCGGAAGATGCCTTCAATGATTCTTGAAGTGTCGCCATCAGGTTGGTAGCATAGCCAGTAACCTTGTTCGCACCGCCATTTGTATCGCTTCCACCAGTATCAACAACGGTAATCTTATCGATATTGCCCAGTGGTGCAGCAACTTGCTTCGCATATTCCGGAAGCATTTTAAGGATCATGTCAAGGATTGCCGCCTGGCCGAATTGCTCAAACGCTTCAGCAATTTTTTCTTTCGCTTCCGCTTCCGCCACACCCTTAAGACGGATGATTTCTGCTTCCGTTTCACCTTGCGCGCGTTCCGCTTCCGCTTTCGCGAGTCCATCCATGCGGACCTTTTCAGCTTCAGCACGAGCCATAGCTTCGATGCGGTACTTATTCGCATCCGCTTCGGCAATCTGCTTCGCCTTATCTGCAGCAGCTGATTGCTCTACAGCATAACGGTCGGCATCCGCCTTTTTCTTAACCTCTGAATCATACTGTCGCTCACGGCGAAGGATTTCTTTTTCCTCAAGCTCGATTTGCTTTTGGCGTTCAATGATTTTAACCTGCATTTCCTGCTCTGTAACCTCTTGCTGGGCGCGTGCTGTTTCAAGGTCGTACGCCTGGTCTGCACGTGCTTTGGCAATATCCTGCTCACGGCGGAATTCCGCCATCTTCAGGCCATTGATTTTTTCAGCTTCAGCGATTTCAGTCGCTCTTTCGAACTCGGCCTTTTTTGCTTCTTTATCGGCTTCGGCTTTCTTGATGCGAGTTTCTTTTTCCGCATCTGCCGTAGCAATATCGGCATCACGCTTTACCTGAGCGATTCTTGGCTTACCAAGTGAATCAAGATAGCCGTTCTTATCGCGAACATCTTTAATCGTAAAAGAGACGATGACCAGACCCATTTTAGCCAGGTCCTGGGAAGCGACCCGCTGTACTTCCTGGGAGAATTTATCACGGTTCTTGTAAATTTCCTCCACTGTCATCGAACCAAGGATCGAGCGGAGATGTCCCTCAAGAACTTCCTTTGCTTCATTTTCCCGGTCTTCCTTTGTCTTACCTAGAAACTGTTCTGCAGCTGTAGCGATTTCGCTGATCGACCCGCCAATTTTAATGATTGCTGTTCCGTCAGCCATGACTGGAACTCCCTGTTCCGTATACACTTCCGGAGTGGTCACTTCCAGCTTGCTGGATAACAGGCTCAGTGGACGGGACTGCTGGAATACTGGAAAAATAAATGTACCTCCGCCGCGGATGATTTTAATTTTGTTATTTGATTCATCCATGTGGACGTTCCGGCTGCCAAGAAAACTGCCTGTCACAATCAACGCTTCATCGGGTCCGGCCGTCTTGTATTTAGTGATAAAGACAGCAATCAGGGCAATGACCAAAAACACAACAAAACCGATTACGATAAACATCAAATCCATTCTTTCTTTCTCCCCCTAAATGAAATTCTCTAATTCTTCATAAACCTTCACCTGAAGCACACCCTTTTCAATATCAATGACAATGACTTTCTTGCCATAAGGGATTTCTGTCTTCGTGAAGCTAACAGCAGGCTTTGCAATCCTGCCGCTCACACTTTCAATCAGTACTTCCCCATACCCATCAACAGGCACAGCCGTGATGACGGTTCCAATGCGGCCCCGCAAATCACTTTCCTTGTAAACAAGTGTTTCTTCAGCGTTTGATAAAGGGACCAGCAGGAACACATTAAGTAAAGTTACAAGAATAATAGCGATAAGTGCAGAAAAACCAGCAATGATTAGGCTGTTGATTTCTGTAAATACCTCAGCCAGATAGCTGCTGGCTGAAAAAATGGCCGTGAAGGAAAAAATCAGTGTGGGATTGATAAAAGGAATGCCCTCCATCACCCCATCCAGAAAGTCCCCAAAAAATAAATAAAGGATTGTAATTGCTCCTGATATAACCAGACCATATAAATAAATCGTTTCTAGCGGCCAGCCGAATAGCTCCATCTTACTCACCCTTTTTCACTTTTCTTATGGCTCTGTTAAACAAGGCTGTTGATTTCCGTTCCAGGCGCTTCGCTTTCCGCGGGGCTGGCGCTGAGCCTCCTCGTCGCTTTGCTCCTGCGGGGTAAAATGGCCCCTTCTTTTCGGGCCATTTCTACCGGGGTCTCATCTGTCCAGCTGCGCCCGCAGGACATTGAATAGGCTTCTGCGCGTTTACCCACGCACGATGGAAATGCGGTAGCATTTTCGGAGGAGTCTTCGCGCCTTCCACTACAATCAACAGGGTTTAAAAATCTACAATCAGCTTTAACAGGGCCTTTTTTATGCTCAGGTGCTTCCGTATAACTCCCCCTCCTTTTTATAGGCTGTTGCTATGTAATACGATTTTACTGGTAAAAAGTTTCATTTTTAAAAATAATTGGAGAAATTTAATAAGCCCGTCACCATTGGGTAAAGGGCCATCCACATTATCATGCTCTTTTTTCAAGGTCTCTCGCTGTTTTACTTGTCTCTACTTCCTTTTCATTTTTAAAGGTTCCAAAAAGATAGTCAGCAAAAGGGGTACTGACACCATACCAATAGTTTTCATTTTTGTAATGATGAAGGATATGGACCTTTTTTACCCACTGGCCGAACCTGGTTTTGGGCTTTATAGGGCGGTGGGCAACATAGTGCTTCCATTCATAGATGAGCAGCATAGACATCAGCCCTGTGCCAAAAGCTGCTGTATAAGGCAAATCACCGGAAAAAAAGTAGAAAATGGCTGAAACAATCAGGAAGTTAGGAAGGCTGTACCACAAGGGAAGGAACAAAAGATGCAGGTCATTGGGATCGATGTGGTGGTCATAATGAATTCTTTTCATGAACTTAAGCAGGTAGGGGTTCCTGGGAGCTTTTACATGAAAAATGAATCGGTGGGTCAGATACTCACTTAATGCGAAAAACAGCATCCCGGCCAGCATTGATAAGAGCATATTATACGTAACACCGATCCACGACATGCTGATCAATCCAGCCGTAATTAGCAATATCAATATGCTTATATCAGGGAAGAAAAAGAAATCCCTATACTGTTTGTTCACTAAGATTCCTCCTTTAACTGGATAACTCTATTATATATTTTTCAGATTTTTCAATCAATAAAATTTAAGCCCGTGATAAAATTTATCACGGGCTTGATATTTTATCATTCCTTGACTATTTGCTCTTGAGCTTGGTTCGCCATACTGTACATCTTTTTGATTATCCTGATCTGTCCTCGGTGGTTTAGTTCGTCCTCGAACACATGAAACCATTTAAAATAGTTATTTGCCGGCTTATTCCACCACCAATTAGTCTGTTCAAATAGCCAGTCATCTCGCAATGTCCGGAACTTCTCATATGTATCCCTGCGAGCTGCTTCAAGGTCTTCCAGATAATGCTCCAGAGGAAATCCCTTAAAAGCTGTTCTTCCCTTCTCCCCAAGCTCCAGACCTGCCAATAAAGCTTCCTCTTCTTCCTCAGTAGGGTCACGCTGTTCAAAGGTAATGATCTGATAAATCCGTTCAACCGCTGCCATATGCGCCAGCAGCATGCCAATCGAATTCGCTTCTTCGTGGACCAAAAAATCAAGTTCTTCGATGGTAAGACCTTTGACAGCATCCAGCGTTGTCTCACGCGTATAATTCATCATTGAAACCAGCTGGCTTAAGGCAGGAGTGAAACCCTCCTTTTGGTCTATTAAGTAAATCGTTTCCCGATCAAAACTCATAGTTCTCCCTCTTTTCACTTTAAGAATAGAACTATAAGTATTCGCCACTATACAGAAATATCCTCTAAAAATTACCAAAACCATTCCCCTTTAACACAGTAAAGCGGTGGGGGTCAGACCCCCACCGCTTTACTGTGTTAAAGAAGATTATTGCGTTTAGATGGCTAGTTCTTCTGTTTTTGCGTCGTCATGGCCTTGTGGGGCGATGATTTCGTTATAGAAGGTTGCATTCGCTGTGCTGATATATGGGGTCAGCCAGAGAAAACCGATTCCGAGTGTGAAGACTGCAATGAATACCCATCCGATGAAGCTCAGGTTCATCAGGAAATACTTCCATTTGTACCCTTTCATTCTTTTCCTGCTTTCAGTGATTGCTTCAAGTGCGGAGAATTCTGGATTGTCCTTCAGCAGGAAGAAGGTCTGTGAATAGGCAATGCCTTTTATAATTCCAGGTATGATTAATAATAATGACCACAGCATTGTAAAGATGCCTATTAAAATGGATGTGCCGATTGCTTTTAAAGCCATCTCCCATTCCTTATAGATGCCAAACACCTGTGAAATTTTTGGATCGTTCCACCTTGCAACAGTCAAGTAGAACCAGTAGCTTGCCACTGACAGTGGTATGAATAGGAAAGAGAAAAACAAGCTTACTAGATTCCCGGCCGCTGAAGGTTCAGTCTGGTCCACCCATGCGGAGAACCCGCCGCTTATGATGATTTCCGCTAAAACAGGTACAAATGAGGTAACCAGGAATACTGTAAAAGTCAGAAGGACAGCTGTTCCCCATTTCCCCTTCAATGATGCAAGAGCTTTCTTTTTAATTTGCGAAATACCAATATCCACTTACATTCCCCCTAAATTAGTTTGATATATGCCGTCTCCTCCAACTTCCAAGCGATACACCATTATATTTTGTAAAATAATAACAAATACATGTAATATCATGAAACTGCACCTACAGATAACCTAAAATCATTGACCCAACTAATGAAGTCTTTCGCCATTAGCGGCTTTGAATAATAATAGCCCTGGATAATTGGATTTTCTGCATTGGTTACCAGGAATTTGACTTGCTCCTCTGATTCCACCCCTTCTATAACCACTTTCAATTTCAAGGAGTGACCGAGGCTGATGATTGCCTTTATGATCGCAGAATCCTTATCCGACCTCGGAACATCATCGACAAATGATTTATCGATTTTCAAAGTAGAAATTGGCAGCCGCTTCAGATAGGATAAGGATGAAACTCCCGTCCCGAAATCATCGAGAGCTACTGAAAAACCGTATTCTTTAAATTCACCCACTGCCCTAATGGCATGCTCAATATGGTCGATTACGCTTGTTTCGGTAATTTCCAGCTCAAGGAACCTGCTTTCAATCCGGTATTCGGATACACTTTCCTTCAAAATTGCCATTAGCTTTGGCGAAGTAAAATACGTGCCAGGAATATTGATGGCCACCTTGAATCCCTCAACGCCTTCCGCATCCCATGCTGAAATTTGTTTGCATACGTGCCTGATAATCCAATCTGTCACTTCATGCATTTTGCCATTTTCCTCAAGAATGGGTATGAACACTCCTGGTGAAACCAGGCCATGAAGCGGATGATTCCAGCGCAACAGAGCTTCCACTCCGAATATTTCCTTTGTGTTTGAACAGATCTTCGGCTGATAGACGACGAATAATTCATTCTCAATTATCGCGCGGTCGATATCCTGAACCAGATGCTTTTCGAATGTATATGTATGGACCTCGGGATTATACTCAATGACCTCATGTTTATAGGAAATTGAAGAATGGTGCAATACAGCCATAATATTTGAGAACAAGTCAGTATCTTCAATAGCTGAAGACGAAGTAAGTGCACAGGCTAGATCCACGACAATCTTCTTCTCCTGGATGACCAAAGATTTTTTTAAGACCGAGGCAGCCCTCTCCATCGAAACCTTCAATTTATCATAGTCTCTTCCATCACCTACGGCAATCCCAAAACGGTTGCCTTCAATGCGGTATACCATTGCAGAGCCTGGCTTTAACTGCATGATTATGTCACTGACACATTTTATGATTTCATCGCCAAATTCATATCCATAACGGCTGTTCCATTTTTCCAGCCCATGCAGGTGGATGACTGCCAATCCTTGTGGTGCCACTGAACGGAGTTTTTTTTCAAATTGCCTTCGGTTCGGCAATCCAGTCAATGCATCAAAATTGTTTAAGCGAAAATCCACATACCGGTCAAGCAGACTGGAGAAACCGGAAAGTCCTAAAATCACGGCAATCCCTAATGCTACAGCTATACCCAGTAAATGCATATTCACTTGGTGGCTTTGGTGAGTAAAATGCTCCACTGATGAATCGCGATAGAATATTACTGCCTTCATCCCCGTATAATGCATGCTTGCGACTGCAATCCCCATCATCAGGGATGTGATGGATTTTACGATGAAGTTATTCATAAATTTTTGCAGGCTTGTGAAGATGTATAAAGCAGTGAATGAAACAATGATCGCAATTAAAATTGAAAGAATAAAAATCCATGGCCTGTATGCATATTCCGCCTCCATTTCCATAGCGGCCATACCGATATAATGCATCGCGGCAATCCCTATCCCCATCGTCAATCCGGCAAGCACCTGCGGCCATCGATTAAGATACAAACGGTTAGAGAAATAAAAAGCCAGATAGGAAGCCAATACAGCAGGTATGATCGATATGATTGTCAACAGCGGACTGTAATTCATTGTAACTGGAAGCATAAAGGCACTCATACCGATAAAATGCATTGCCCAGATGCCTAACCCCATTGCAGCCGAGGCTAAAGCAAGCCAAAAATTACGGCTAAAAAAACTGTTCTGGCTGATCCTTTCATTCATTGAAAGTGCAGTATATGATGCCATGCAGGCAATCAAGATCGATAAGACAACAATTGGCGGTGAATATTCACCCTGTAAAATGATAATATCATTGGATTCTGGCATCGAGAACATAGCTGGATAACATCCTTTTCAGCAAATTTCTTGTTGTAGTCAATATGGTATATATCGTCCTTCGGATGCGAATGTGAATGCAAAAATAAAAAAAACGCTGCAAATAGCAGCGTTCGGTTGATTGATCATTCTTCGCCCGATTCCTTGCTTACAGCCTTCTCGAGCCTTCGGAAGCGCCGCAAATCAGCTGGCCTGATAGGAAGCGGCTCCTTTTTAAGCAGCTTTAGGATAGCAGCGACCAATAAGAGCAAAAGGACAGTAAACGGAAGCGCAGCAATCAGCGAAGCGGTTTGCAATGCCTCCAGTCCTCCAGCATATAGAAGGACTGCCGAAATTGCAGCCATTAATGCTCCCCAGACAATTTTGGCAAATAACGGCGGATTCAGGCTGCCAGACGTTGTCATGCTTGCGAGTATATACGTTGCCGAGTCAGCCGATGTTACCAGGAATGTGAAAATCAAAATAATAGAGAGGACTGACAGTACCGTGGTCATTGGCAAAAACTCAAAGGTTTTGAACAAAGCAGAGGTTAAGTCAGCGTTGACCGCAGCAGCGATTCCTGTATTGTGATTTAGGTCATTCCATAGGGCTGTCCCCCCAAAAGCGGCTATCCAAAGACATGCAATTAATGGCGGAATGACCATTACACCAAAGATAAACTCCCTGATTGTTCTGCCTCTGGAAACACGTGCGACGAAAGCCCCGACGAACGGTGACCATGCAATTGCCCAGGCCCAATAAAAAATCGTCCAATCCCTTGTCCAAGTTCCCTGCTGGTATGGCTGGAGACGAAGACTGTACTGAATAAAATTAGCAAAGTAATCTCCAATAGCCAATGTGAAGCTTTCTAAGATAAATACAGTTGGCCCGGCGATCAGGACAAACAGCAGCAAGACAATTGCGATACCAAGATTGAGATTACTCAGCATAGCGATGCCCTTTTCAAGTCCTGTTGAAGAGGAAATCATATAAGCGGCAAACATCACTATAATAATGACCATTTGAATTCCAATAGAATTTTCAGTGTGGAATACTGCATTCAGCCCTCCATTCATCTGAAGGACTCCAAGCCCGATTGAAGTGGCAATTCCCATAACCGTTGCTACGACAGCAAGTGTATCGATAACATTTTTCACAGCGGGTTTGCTTCCTGTGACCGGTTCGAGAGCCGTGGACACCAACCCATTCTTTTTCTTTCTGAACTGAAGAAAGCCGATCACCAGACCTACAATTGCAAATACAGACCACTGGCTGACCCCCCAGTGAAAAAATGAATAGCCCATTGCTACCCTGGCAGCATTTCTAGTTTCACCTTCAACAGAAGAAAAGGGAGTATTAAAGAAATGACTCATTGGCTCGGCAATTCCCCAGAATACCAAACCTGCCCCGAAACCAGCAGAAAAAAGCATCCCAATCCATGTGAAGAAAGAAAATTGCGGCTTTTCTCCTTCTTCACCGAGTCGGATTGCCCCATATTTGCTGATGGCAAGCCCAATCAAAAACACAACTAAAATAAAGACACCCAATAAATAAAACCATCCAAAATTAATCGTAGTGAAATCAAACAGTTTCCCAGCCACCGCACCAAATCTCTTTGGCATTATTGCCCCCAGCAATACGAACAGCAAAATGAGTGCAGCTGATGTTGTAAATACAAAGTTAGTAAGAATTCTCTTAATCATGCAGCCTCCTGATATTTATAATTTCTGAATAATGTTGTCACCTATATTAATTCCCGGGAAATATACTTAAACCTTATGTAATAGCAAATTAAAAACATACCAAACGGGCCACAACATTATTCTGCAAATACTTTCCCTTATTTATCCATTAAGAAACCTGATTCCTCATGAGAAAACAGCCTTGTTTTTTTTAAAAAAAGCTCTGTTAAACCAGGCTGTTGATTTTCGTTCCAGGCGCTTCGCTTTGCTCGGGGCGCTGAGCCTCCTCGTCGCTTTGCTTCTGCAGGGTCTCAGCTGCCGCTTCATCCCGAAGGAGTCTGTGCACCTTCCACTTTAACAGAGCCTAAAAAAATGAGCGCTTTGCAGTCTAAGCGCCCACATTTTTAAAACGTCTTGCTTAAAAACTCTTTTGTACGCACTTCTTCAGGGTTTTCAAATATTTTATCGGGATGGCCAACTTCAACAATGCGGCCTTCATGCATGTATACAACCCAGTCTGCGACCTCTCGGGCAAAGCCCATTTCATGGGTCACAACCACCATTGTCATCCCTTCTTCGGCAAGCTCCATCATAGTCGCAAGCACTTCGCCAACAAGTTCCGGATCCAGGGCAGAAGTCGGTTCATCAAACAGCATGATGTCCGGTTTCATGGCAAGCGCCCTTGCAATGGCCACCCGCTGCTTTTGCCCTCCGGAAAGCCTTGACGGGTAGGCTGTTTCTTTATCAGCCAGGCCAACTTTCTTAAGCAATTCCCGTGCTTCTTTGATGGCCTGCTCCTTTGAGATTCCTTTTACATGAACAGGTGCCTCGATGATATTTTCGATAACTGTTTTATGAGGAAATAAATTAAAGTGCTGAAATACCATGCCAATATTTTGGCGCACCTTGTTTAGATCATGTGAATCAGCATTAATTTCTTCATCACCAATGAAAATCCCCCCGCTATCCTTAAGTTCCAGGAAGTTCAGACAGCGCAGCAGCGTACTTTTACCCGAACCGCTGGCACCGATCAGGCAGACTACATCACTTTCTTTCACAGTAAGGTCTATATCCTTCAAAACATGAAGCTCTCCAAAGGATTTATTCAGCTTATTAACTTTAATCATATCTTTTCCATCCAAAGTAAATCCCCCTTAATCACTAACCGAAAGTTTCTTCTCCAGCAGCCCAACCAATGCTGATATCAAGTAGACAAGGAATAAATAGTAGACCGCAACAATAAGCAGATAGGTCATATTATCAAAATCGTTGGCTCCTTTTGTGGTGGCTACATTGAATAATTCGTACATGCCAATGAAGGCAGCGAGAGAAGAATCCTTTAATCCAATGATGAACTGATTCCCTAGAGGAGGGAGAGCCCTGCGGAACGCCTGGGGAAGGATAATCCGTCTCATGGTCAGATTCGTGCTCATGCCAAGGGAACGGCCTGCCTCCATCTGGCCTTTGTCAATCGATTGAATGGTCCCGCGGAAAATTTCGGCAATATAAGCACCATTATGGAAAGCAAGTGCCAGTCCTACAGACCAAAAAGCAGAGATATTCAAATCAATCAGCCCGAAATAAAAAACGAAGATCTGGACAATTAAAGGTGTTCCTCTTACAAGATAGATATATGTATTAGCCAACCATTCCAAAAGCTTGATACCAGATATTTTCAGGAAAGCGAATAACAATCCTATGAATATAGCAATTAAAATTGATACAGCAGTAACCTCAAGCGTCAGCAGCATCCCTTTTAAGAAAATATCGTATGTATCAAAAAAGACTTCGACCACATGCGATAGACTCGGCAAAATCCATTCAGCTCCTTTAGCATTGTTTTTATGTCACCATGTTATTAAGAAGAAACGAATGTACTGATATCAGCACATTCGTTCTTGAAAATGCTTATTGCCCCGGATCAGCTGTGATATCTTCTCCGAAGTACTTTTCACTGATTTCCTTCAAGGTGCCATTTTCTCTTAATGTATCAAGAGCTTCGTTAATTTTCTTTAGCAGCTCCTCATTTTCTTTTGCGACAGCAATCGCCTGCTCACTGCGGCCCAACAGCTCTTTTCCTTCAATTTTCAGCTTTGCGCCAATCGCTTCTTTTCCTGTAATAAAGTCCGTTATAACAGCGTCATGGCGTCCGTTGGCCAATGCTTCCAAAGCAGTTACGTCACTGTCATAAAGCACAATATTATCTGTTACTTCTTCAGCAGTATCCGCATATGTAGAACCTTTTGAAACAGCAATTTCCTTACCGTCCAAATCCTTGAGTGTTTGAGCGGAGCTGTCTGGCCTTACAAAAATCTGAGGACCTGAATAGTAATATGGTGTGGAAAAATCTACATGCTTTAAGCGATCTTCATTAATCGTATGGCTGGCAACTGCCGCATCAAAGCGCCCGGTCTTAACACCCTCTACGATACTCGCAAACTTGAATTTTTTCTGACTGGGTTCAAGTCCAAGCTCCTTTGCCACCGCTTCGGCAACATCAATGTCAAAACCTGTCATTTTGCCTTCTCCATTTGTTACACTGAAGGGTTTAAATTCACCAGAAGCTGCGAATGTGAATTTACCATTCTCAGCAAGTTTCATCCCTTCTTCTCCAGAAGCCTTTTCTTTTCCACCGCATCCTGCAAGCAGACTGACAAGCGTAAGCAGCAGAACGATTGTTGATAATAATTTCTTCACTTTTTGAAATTCCCCCTTAGTAATTTTATGTATATATACCCTTATTATCGTAACAATTTTGTAATATTTCTTCAAAACGCGAATTATCTGATAATTCAAGATATCCAGGGAAATACTCTGCTCTCGTCTATTGAGCTGACTGAGCCTCTCTATTGCATCTATATCCTTTCATATGCTTCTGTTTCTTCAACCCTCGACTAAAATCCCTAAATTACTGCAGCTATAAAAAAAACCAAAGTCTCCCTCATTGGGGAACTTTGGTTTCAACTAATATTTTTGAGATCTTCATGATCCAACAATTCTCTCAGGACAAGAATACACATTAAAGGATTTCCCTCGGATAAACCCTACAGCTGTTATGTTCAAGTCCTTTGCAAGCTTAATAGCCAGGTCGGTAGGCGCGGACTTTGACAGCACGATTCCGACACCGATTTTCGCTGCCTTCAATAATACTTCCGAGGAAATTCTGCCGCTGAAAACGATGATTTTATCACGAACAGGAACACGGTTCAAAATGCTATATCCAAATAATTTATCAAGTGCATTATGCCGTCCGATATCTGTCCTGACCTCGATCACCTTTTCAGGTGTACAGAGTGCCGCATTATGTACTCCGCCAGTTTCCTGGAACACCAGTGAACTGTCCTGCATCTCGTTCATCAATGCTATGCTCTGGGCTGCCGTAATCGTCGTTTTTGCCATTGAAGTTTTCGCCGTTCTGGCATCATTATGAAAGTAAAACTGCCGGCTTTTTCCGCAGCAGGAACCTATAAATCTTTTAGAATAATATTCCTGGGTGGTTGTCGTCTCCGCCTTGAGCATAACATATGCATATCCGCGGCTTTCATCTATGTTCAGAGAGTGGATATCGCTATAAAAGCGGATTACCCCTTCGGATGCCAGAAAGCCTACGACCATCTCTTCAAAATGGGTGGGAGTGCAAACCATAGTAGCAAATTCCATATCATTTACAAAAATCGTCAAAGGGAATTCATTGACAATAACATCCTCAACGTCGAGAAATTCGCCATTTGTATATTTGGTAATCGTATATCTGTCACTCATATTTTCCAACATTGTCGTCACCTTGATTATTTTGATTTTGAGAATATTAAAATCTAAACATACTCTACCCTATTTCTCAAGGAAAATTTACACCATGAACATAGTGTAAAATTGATATACTAAGCACAATAGGGATTGCATCTGCATTTTGGAAGTGTTAAAATTTTTTTGGAAGTCACAAATTCGTCACATTTTGATACGAGATAGCGAACCTGTCGTCGATTAAAGTGCATTGAGGAATTGAAAGCGATTAACAGTTGGTCCTAGGTAGCGAATCCTGCTAAGTATTAACCGTCAATCTTTATTTAGTTGTCCCTTTTTTTGGGAAACTAAAGATTGGCGGTTTTTTATGTTGTTTATTAGATTGAATGCCCAGGAGTACCGGTTATCGCGTTTTTGGAAGAGTTACAGGTTATCAGATTTCATTAGAACGAATAGGGGGAAAGAGGATGAAAAACACAAAAAACCGATGGCTAATAGCCGCATCGGCTGTGGGAATTCATATTTCCATAGGGTCGGTATATGCCTGGAGCAACTTCACGAATCCATTGATCGAGGAATTCGGCTGGACTTCAAAGCAAGTACAATTTACTTTTAGCCTTGCAATCCTGTTCCTGGGACTGTCGGCAGCATTTCTTGGACATTTCGTCGAGAAGCACGGCCCCAGAAAAGCAGGACTGCTGGCAGCAGTATTTTTTGGAGCAGGGATTTTAGGCTCTGGTTTGGCTGTTAATCTTGGTTCATTGCCATTATTGTATATTACATACGGGGTTTTAGGAGGCATTGGCCTTGGGGTAGGCTATATTGCTCCTGTATCGACTTTGGTAAAATGGTTTCCTGACAGGCGCGGTCTCGCAACTGGACTTGCGATCATGGGATTCGGCTTTGCTGCCGCAATTGCCAGCCCAATTATGGATACACTCATAAAGTCTGTTGGAACAGCAAATACATTTTATACTTTAGGCATTGCCTATTTCATTATCATGACGCTATCATCCCTATACCTTGAAAAACCGCCAGCTGATTGGGCACCAAAAGGCTTCAAGGAAAAAGCTCAATCTGGAAAAATAAAAATCAAACAGGATCTTGCCCAGCTTACTGCCAACGAAGCGATTAAAACCCCTAGATTTTACTACCTATGGGTCATGCTTTTCATCAACGTAACCTGCGGGATCGCGATCCTATCCGCAGCAAAGCCTTTAGCAGAAGAAAGTATTGGACTTACGACTGTAGAAGCAGCTGCGCTTGTAGGAGTTATGGGCCTATTTAATGGTTTCGGCCGCATCGCCTGGGCTTCAATATCTGACTACATCGGCCGTCCAAATACCTACACGATTTTCTTTGCGACTCAAATCATCCTATTTACGCTGCTGCCGCATACGAAGGAAGCTTTTCTTTTCCAGGTTATGCTGGCGATCGTTTACACCATGTACGGCGGAGGTTTCTCAGCAATTCCCGCTTTCATTGGGGATATTTTTGGGACAAAACAGCTTGGTGCAATTCACGGTTATATCCTGACTGCATGGGCAGCTGCAGGACTGGCTGGCCCGATGTTTGCTGCATGGATGAAGGACAGCACTGGCAGCTATGCAACCAGCTTAACCTTCTTTGCCGGACTATTCGTGGTCGCTCTTGCGGTATCAATTTTGATTCGCCGCGACATCCAGAAACTCCGCAAACAAAATGCCGCTGCTGAAAGAATGGCTGGATAATTCTTTTTTATTGCTGCTCCGTATGGTAAAATACCAATCATCTTATAACCTCTAAAGGATGGCAGGAGGATTCCGTGTATGAATAAATACGAGGCAGAGTTCAGCAATCTTGTCCGTTCCTTCCGCAAAAAGCATATGGGAAAAGGACCGAGTAAAATAACCACTACCTTCTGTAAAAAGTGGGCTATATGTGAAATGGAAGGAAACCTCTCACCCGTTGAGAAGTTCATCGCATCTGCCAATGAAGGAAAGCAGGCGCTTCGGGCAGCCAGAACTGAAATGGTAAAGGAAATGTACAGGAAGAATCCTCCGATGGAAATGGAAGAATTCCTGGGCTGCAAACTGGTTGAACTTTTTGTAGATATAGATATTGACCGTGATTTCGGGATGTCCATCTTTGTGTTTGAAGAAGATATCCAGGCAAAATTTTGTGAATAACATAGGTATGGCACTTGGCAGCGATCCTGCTAAAGACTAACCACCGTTAACACTTGGAGGACCTTCAAGCGAACGGTGGTTTTTTCTTTTTTATAGACTTAAAGATTTTCATGTAAATTTTCATTAGGAGTGTTTCACATGGGAAAAACAATGCATCCTGGACCACAAAAAAAAGCGGTTATGCCCGCCCCTAAACATTGGGTAAGTCCTATTCCTTTTGGATTGGGCAAGGTAAAACCGAAACATATAAGAGACACAGTAAAAACTCTTTGGAGCAACCGTGATAATATCGGCTATGCTGCAAATATTTTAACAAAAGGTGTTTGCGATGGCTGTGCACTTGGTGTTTCCGGCCTCAGTGACCAGACTTTGACTGGGCCGCATATCTGTACAACAAGGCTGAATGTACTGCGCTTAAATACAGCAGGCGCTGTTAAAGAAGAAATCCTTCACGCTGATATTGATGAACTGAGGAAATATGACAGCACCGAGCTGCGCAAACTGGGACGAATCCCCTATCCAATGATCCGCCGTAAAGGCGAAAGAAGATTTTCACGTCTTTCCTGGGACGAAGCTATGGATATAATTGCTGAAAAAATGAAACAGCTGGATCCTGAACAATATGCTTTTTACCTGACAAGCCGCGGAATTACAAATGAATCCTATTATGTAGCAGGTAAGGTTTCTCGGTTCCTTGGGACAAACAATATTGATAATGCAAGCCGAATCTGCCACTCTCCTTCCAAGACTGCATTGAAGCGTTCCATTGGCGTAGGTGCTTCCACGTCTAACTACTTGGACTGGATAGGCACGGATGTCCTGTTATTTTGGGGAAGCGTTGCGTCAAACAGTTCACCTGTATCGTCAAAATACATGCTTGAGGCTAAGAAAAACGGAACGAAAATCATTGTTGTAAATCCGTACAGAGAGCCTGCGATGGATGAATACTGGATTCCTTCAAATCCTGAATCTGCCCTCTTTGGCACTAAAATTGCTGATGATTTCTACCAGGTGAATATTGGCGGAGACATTGCATTCATGCATGGTATCATGAAGCATTGGTTCGAGATGGAAGAAAACAATTACGGTTCAGCAATCAACCACGCCTTTGTTTCAGAGCATGTTAACGGCTACGAAGAACTGAAGTCAAAAGTCCAGGAACAGACATGGGAAGATATCGTAACCTCATCTGGAATTACGAAAGAACGGATCATCGAATTGGCGGAGCTGCTTGCCAGCAGCAAAAATGCAGTTTATGCATGGGCTTTAGGTTTAACCATGCACTCTTTCGCAACCGATAATATTTCCCAGGTAGCGAACCTTGCTTTGCTCCGAGGACACCTCGGAAGAAAGCATGCCGGCCTTATGCCATTCCGCGGCCACTCCTCTGTCCAGGGAAGCGGTGAAATGGGAGCAGATCCATTCGTCCTTCCAGGCG
This sequence comes from Mesobacillus sp., assembly GCF_057785455.1. Lineage (NCBI taxonomy): Bacteria > Bacillati > Bacillota > Bacilli > Caryophanales > Bacillaceae > Mesobacillus > Mesobacillus sp. The sequence goes on along the minus strand of NZ_JBYNSB010000060.1, from coordinate 169,874 downwards.
GTGATTTCTATGGGGAAAACATCAGCCGCATCGAAGATATTTGGGGATTTGAGCTTCCGAAATGGCAGGGAGATATTGTTGGAGTAACCCTTGAAAACATCCTGCTTCCTGAAGATCATGAACGCAAGATCAAGATGTACTATCTTTCCGGGGGCAATTTCCTTGAAACTATGCCTGACCCGATTTTCATTGAAAAAGCTTTGTCTGAACTTGATATCCGAGTCCATCAGGATATCATTCTCAATACCTCCACTCTTGTTGATGCGAAAGAAGCTGTCATTGTCCTCCCAGCTAAAACCCGATATGAGCAGGAAGGCGGCGGGACATCTACATCGACTGAACGAATGGTTTACTTTAGTCCTGAAATTGAAGGAAATAAAAATCAGGTTGAAGAAGCGCGCGCTGAGTGGAAAATATATATCGATTTGGCTAAACGCGTTAAGCCTGAAACAGCTCATCTTGTTGATTTTAAAGATGCCCAGGAAATCCGCAGCGAGATTGCAAAAGCAAATCCCAACTATGACGGTATCCAGCATCTAAGCAAGGCTGGAGATGTGTTCCAATGGGGAGGAGCCTGGTTATGCGAGGATGGCATCTGCCCTACCCCGGATGGAAAAGGAAACCTTATTACAGTTGATATACCAGACCTTGGCAAAAAGGAAGGACAATTCATTGTCACCTCCCGCCGGGGCAAACAGTTTAACTCGATGGTTTATAACGAGGTCGATCCATTGAATGGTGCTGGTCGCTATGACGTGTTGATGAATGCAGAGGATGCACAGGATCTTAGCATTGCGGAAGGAGAAGGAATAGTACTTTATAATGGATTTGGAGTCTTCCAGGGAAGAGCAAAATTCGTTGATATTACTCGAGGCAATGTACAGGTCCATTTCCCGGAAGGAAACTTTCTGCTGCCTAGAGGCAGATATGAAAAATACGCAGGGATCCCTGATTATAATATTACCGTGACCCTTGAAAAGGCTGACAGGTTCAATGCACGCAAAGATGTCGAACATTACGAAAAACGTATCGAAGATGATGAACTTGATGCTCCAGCTTAACATCATAGAATGAAAAAGCTTGCAGATTTACGATCTGCAAGCTTTTTTTGTTATAGGCGGATGCAATTTTACTAAATCGTTATTCAATAGCCAATTTCACTGTCTTTCACTTTCCGGTCTTCAGTAACGGCTAATTTGTAAATAAGCCTTTTACTCGTCTTTATCTTACAATAGGTACATGTCTCTTATCGTTTAATAATAGCCAAAACCTGGGTAACCGAAACCTGGATATCCTACGCCTGGATAACCAAACCCTGGACCACAGCAGCCTGGAGGATAACCAAACCCTGGATATCCATAAAATGGGCGTGGGAAAAATAATGCACTCCCCAATAGTCCTCCCGCAAGCCCTCCCAGGAATGGCAAACCGAAGCCCAGGAACCTCTGGTTTCTTGCCATATGGGGATTTCTGTAATGATACATCGCGACCTACCTCCTTGATTTATATTTATATTCACTAATTTTATATGCTTTTACCTATCCTTCTGCTTGGGCTAATATTTCATAATCACTCGCTTTCAAATCGGTTACCGTGCGTAAAATTAACCTCTTCGCCTGCATATTTTCTGCAAAAATCTTTTGCCGGGCATTGGTTGTCCGCATTTCACATATGATGGTGAAGAGGAGGCTGCGTATGTTTACTTTTGAGCTTTATATCTTTCTTACTCTGGGAAGTGTCCTGGTAATTTCAATACTATTGACTAATAAATACAAGGCAAGGATGAACCACATGTCGGGAATGGTGATATCGATGTTCCAGGGAATGAATATTGGATTAACTTCCGGTATCTTTTTCGGAACACTTCATCAAGGCGACCTTTACTATTCCACATTGCTGGGTATCGTCATAGGTTCTTTAAGCGGCCTCTTATGCTGCTTCAGAATGGGAGTTAGTTCATCAGCTGAAGGATTCATGGCTGGCATTATGGGGGGAATGATGGGAGCTATGCTTGGGGAAATGATCGCTCCTGCCCAGTCACTCGTATTCATGAACATTTTCCTTACCCTCTCTGTTTGCTCGCTTTTACTTTATAAGATCTTGCCCGATAGCGCTGGTTCTTTTATTTCGGCTGCTGAAATCCTGAAAGCAGCGCTTCTAGTCCTCATGGTATCATCCTATCTTATCGGCGGAGCCCAATTGGGAAAACACTGGATTATAGATCTACATGGCAATTCCGGTATACAGAAACAGCATTATAATGAAAAACAACATAAACATTGATAATTACAAACCCTTCAACAAAAAGATCTCTTGATTATTTCAATTTTAAAAAATGTCACCAATGTAGGTGATTGGTAAGAGCTGAGGAGATATGGTCACCAAAGGGATGACAGATACACAAAAAGGCCCTATTCCGTTTTTGGGAATAGGGCCTTCTCTTTTTGTTTCTCTTTCCTTCTATATTATATACATATTTGTTTCTATTGTTTTACCACTGGCTGTGACTCTTGCAAAATCATACCTGATCTCCTGTTGTTTGTTGCAATGATGTACACAGCTGCAACAGCAATTGCAACAGCGATGTAGGAACCAATGTTAAAGATTCCTTTTTCTGAGTACCAGACAATAGAGTACCCCACAGATCCTGCAAGCAGCGCATAGTAGAAGAATGGGAATAGCGTTTTCCTTATAACAGCACCTTCTTTTCCTACCAATCCTACTACTGCAGATGCAGCTACAACGTTATGGACGCAAATCATATTTCCTGCAGCGCCCCCTACTGCCTGAAGGGCAACAATCCATGTTGGGTCGACACCGATTTGCGAGCCAACGTCATATTGGAATAGTGAGAACATCATGTTACTTACAGTATTACTGCCAGCAATAAATGCTCCGATACCGCCAATAAAGGTTGAAAACAGCGGCCAGTTATCTCCTGCTAATGCTGCTACCCCATTCGCAAGTTCAATCGGCATCTTGTCAAAGCCTGCGGCACCGCCACCAGTATTAAGGAAGACCTGAACCATAGGAACAGTAAAGATTAATGCTGTTGAAGCCGCAAGCATCGTCTTTCCAGACTGTGACCAGGCCCTTTTGTACGCGCTTCCATTCATTCCATGAATGAAGAACGTTAAGAGTGATACAAGAATGAAAATGGTGCCAGGTGAATACAAAGGCTGGAAGCTGGATGTAATTCCCGAGCCAAAAATATCTTCAAGTGCGACCACCTTTGATTTTAACCAGTCGGCGATTGGCAGCGAGTTTAACCTTGAAATAACCAGGAACACGCCGACCAGAACATATGGTGACCATGCACGTAACATAGTCATGCTGCCGCTTTTATGGGCGATGTCCTTGATCTCCAGCTGGCCAATCCAATCCGGATCCCACTTCGATTTTTCCTCGAAATCCCAGGTTTCCTCTTTTGGCGGCATAAGGAAGCCTTTTTTCGCTGCAAAGATGACAATGACCAATCCTGTCAATCCACCTATCATAGAAGGAAACTCAGGTCCAAGGAGATTCGCTACAATAATATAAGGGATTGTCATAGCAAAGGATGAGAAAAGTGCAAACTTCCAAATCTTTATGCCTTCAGAAAACGACTTATTTTTACCGAAATATCTCGTCATTAGAGAAACAACAAATAATGGCACAAGCGTTCCTGAAATCATGTGAAGCAAAGCAACCTTTACGGCAATAACATCTACTAATCCTAAAAAGTCATTGGAGATGCTTGTATCAGCAGATAAGCCGCTAAAAACTCCAACTAGCATAGGTGTACCGACCGCACCAAAGGATACAGGTGTACTTTGGATCACCATACCGGCTACTACCGCGGCCATTGCAGGGAATCCAAGGCCAACAAGCAGTGGGACAGCAACCGCTGCAGGTGTACCAAAGCCAGCAGAACCTTCAATAAAAGATCCAAACAACCAGGCTACAATGATTACCTGTATGCGCCTGTCTGCGGAGATATCAGTGAATCCCTGGCGAATCGTTTTGATTCCACCGCTTTCCTGCAATGTGTTCAGCAGCAGGATTGCTCCAAAAATAATGTACAAAAGTGTAGCAGCAACAATAAGTCCGTGTACCGAGGCGGCAGCCACATTAGCTCCTGGCACCTTCCAAACGAATAAAGCTAGGCCAATTGCAATTACGTAAGAAATTGGCATCGCTTTGCTTGCTGGCCATCTAAGCCCGACCAGGAATATTCCTACCGCGAGAATCGGCAGCAAAGATAAAAACGCTAGCATTCCAGTACTCACTAACAATCATCTCCCTTTTGTTTGGTAATAGAAAACGATGGTTCATTCTTGTTGCGTAATACGAAACTTGTTATATAACTATAGAATTTTTGTTATATAACACCTATTACTTATTATACAAACCTTCCAGTTAAAATATCAACAATTTTGCGAAAATTTTGATTATTATTCTATGAAAATAAACGATAATTACCTGGTCTGCTTTTCTATCATTTTTATGTTGCTATTTAAGGCTCCTCTTGGATTATAAGAAGTAAATATTAGTTCAACTTTTTTTACTCTGATGGTTCCAATGGCAGATTCCCAATATCCCCTATTTTGGCCTTTTGTCTCAAAAAAACAAACAAAAAAAATTTGCCCAAAATAATATTAAATTATTTGGGCAAATCTTTTTATCAAATCATTTGGTTTTGTTTGGTATAACCCAATCTGCTAGAGATAAGTTTTCCTGTGCGAAGGATTTCTTCTTTAAGCTGCTCCAGCCTTTCTGCACTCATTCTCATCGTAGGCCCTGAAATACTCACAGCCGCAGTCACATTTCCAGAATGGTCAAAAATCGGCACGGCGATACAGGTGATCCCATTTTCGTTTTCCTCCAGATCCAGTGCATACCCTTCCTGCTTCACCTTCACCAGCTCCTGAAAGAGTGTATCTTTATCTGTGATGGTTTTTTCTGTATGCATCGGCAGTCCTTTACGATCGACTATTTCATGGACTATACCTGATGGCTGATGAGCCATGATCGCCTTTCCAACAGATGTACAGTGCATAGGCGCCCGTTTTCCAACCTTGGAATGCATCCTGAGCGTTTCGTTCCCTTCCAGTTTTTCAATGTACACGACCTCTCCCTGGTCATATACAACTAGATGGATTACCTCGTTCGTTTCGTTTTCAAGCTCCTGGAGGAAAGGCCGGGCTTCCGTTCTTAAATCAATTGAATCGAGCAGCTTTGAGCTGATCTCCAGAAATTTATATCCAAGTTTATACCTGCCGGTCACTTCATCCTGTTCAATATAGCCATATTGGGCAAGCGTAGATAAAATCCGGTAGACAGAGCTTTTATTAATGTCGATCTGCTTAGCAATCTCGGTAACACCAAGTCCGCCTTTTTTCATTCCTACCAAATGGATGATATCAAGAGCGCGGCTGACCGATTTGACTACATTTTCTCTTTCCAAAACACTCACCTCATAATACAGCTGCTGCCTTCCAACTATTCTTTTAATCAGTTTATTAATAGCCGGCAGTCGTTTTTTCCTTTACTGTTGCAAAAACATTCTTAAGAGTTCCAATTTCGTCAATCTGGCACTCTATCACATCACCTTTACCAACCAGTTCTGCTCCAACAGGACTTCCTGTCAAAATAACATCCCCGGGCTTCAATGTCATTACCTTTGACAAATAAGAAATCATTTTTTTGACAGGAATGATCATCAGCTCGGCAGGACTATTTTGCTTCTCAGTCCCGTTGAGATGAGCCTTGACTCGCACATTTTCATGGTCAAGCTCTGTTTCAATCACAGGCCCCAATGGCGTGAATGTATCAAAAGACTTACCGACTGTCCAATGTCCATCCGGGTGGAAAAACTTCGGTGCGGTAACATCATTTCCGATGGTATAGCCAAAAACATAATCCAGCACTTCAGACTCAGGAACATTTTTCGCTTCCTTGCCGATTACAACAGCAAGCTCTGATTCGAACTTAACCTGTTCCGCTCCTTCTGGAATAATAATCTCTTCGTCGGTGCCGATCACCGATGATACAGGTTTAAAGAAAAACACAGGCACCTCAGGAAGTTCCGAAGGCAGGTCTTCTTTCCTGGCAACGAAGTTCGCCCCTATGCCAATGATCTGGTTAGGAACAAGCGGGGACAGCAAGGAAACCTCTTCAGCATCGAAAACCTTGCCTGTGTAATCCCAATCGCCAAAAATATCCCCCGAGATTTCCTGGATTGTTCCGTTTGTGACCACTCCTGATAAAACTTTATTGTCAGCTTTAAATCTAGCAAATTTCATGATTCTGCCCCTTTCGTCCTCAGCAATTTTTTTAGAGCTATTTATGTAAGCTCGGAATCTCAAAATAGATTAAACATCACTGCATATGTGCGTAAGGGCACCCTAAACTGAGTTAGAATGCCCCTTACAGCAATGTTAAGGATTAGTTTTTCACGGCAAACTTCGCTTTTGCTTCCTGGCGGCGGCGATGCAGGATTGGCTCAGTATAGCCATTCGGCTGATCATATCCAAGGAATACCAGATCACAGGCAGCCTGGAAGGCAACAGAATTGTCATAGTCGTCAGCCATTGGACGGTAATCCGGATCAAGCTCATTCTGCTTATCCACGACCTTGGCCATCCGCTGCAATGTCTCAAGCACCTGCTCTTTCGTGCAGATTCCATGGTGCAGCCAATTGGCCATATGCTGGCTGGAGATCCTTAGAGTAGCACGGTCTTCCATCAATCCTACATCATTGATATCAGGTACTTTGGAGCAGCCAATGCCCGACTCAACCCAGCGAACTACGTAGCCAAGAATTCCCTGTGCATTATTATCAAGCTCTTCCTGGATTTCCTCAGCTGTCCACTGTGGGTTTTCAGCAACAGGAATTTGCAGGATATCATCTCTGTAGTCTTTTGATCCATTTGCCAGTTCATTTTGTACTTCAAAGATGTCTACTTCATGGTAATGTAGGGCATGCAGGGTTGCAGCTGTTGGAGATGGCACCCATGCTGTGTTCGCTCCCGCTTTCAAGTGGCCGATTTTTTGTTCAAGCATCGGCCCCATTAAATCAGGCATTGCCCACATACCTTTTCCGATTTGGGCTTTGCCCTGGAAGCCAACACCCAATCCTGTTGTAACATTTGATTTTTCATAGCCCTGAAGCCATACAGATGCTTTCATATCATTCTTGCGGACCATTGGCCCTGCTTCCATGGAAGTGTGCATTTCATCTCCCGTACGGTCAAGGAATCCTGTATTAATAAATACTACCCTGTCTTTTACTTCACGGATACATGCTTTCAGATTAAGGCTTGTGCGGCGTTCCTCATCCATTACGCCAATTTTTAAAGTATGGCGCTCGAGTCCAACAAGATCTTCGACGCGATCGAACAATTCATTTGAAAAGGCTACTTCTCTGGAACCATGCATTTTTGGTTTAACAATATATACAGAACCCTTTGAGGAGTTTTGGTACTTAGTATTTCCAATCACAGAATGCTTGGCAATTAAGCTTGTAAAAACTGTATCAAGGATTCCTTCTGGTACCTCATTTCCCTGATCATCAAGGACAGCATTGCTGGTCATCAAATGTCCTACATTGCGGACAAACATGACCGAACGGCCATTCAGGCTGAATTCCTCACCATTTGGAGCAGTGTATTGACGGTCCGGGTTCATTGTTCTTGTCATGCTTCTTCCACCCTTATTGAAAGTGGCAGATAGGTTTCCTTTTTGCAATCCAAGCCAATTCCTGTAAACGACCACTTTATCCTCTGCATCTACTGCTGCTACTGAATCCTCGCAATCCATGATGGTTGTCAGAGCGGCTTCAAGCAGAATGTCCTTGACACCAGCTTTATCGGTCTTACCAATCGGATGGTTATGGTCGATCTGGATTTCAAAGTGCAGACGGTTATTTTTTAACAATACAGCCTGTGGCTCTTCTGCACTTCCCTGGTAGCCAGCCAATTTTCCTTCTTCTTGAAGACCTGTTGATTTGCCTCCAGCAAGAGTAACCGCCAGCTTTCCGTCAACAATCGCATATTTCTCAGCATCTTTATGGGATCCTTCAGCTAATGGAGCAGCTTTATCCAGAAAGTTTCTGCCATATGCAATGACTTTTTCTCCCCTTACCGGATTGTAGCCGAGTCCTTTTTCAGCTCCGTCTTCTTCACTAATTGCATCCGTTCCATAAAGAGCATCGTAAAGGCTTCCCCAACGGGCGTTTGCTGCGTTGATCGCATAGCGGGCATTGTTGACTGGAACCACAAGCTGCGGGCCTGCCTGATATGCGACTTCCGCATCGACATCTTCAGTAGTGATATTATAGTCTTCCGCCTCTGGTTCTAAATAGCCAATTCCTTCAAGGAAGGATTTATATTTTTCGAAATCGAAATTCCCGTTGTTTTCCCGGTGCCATTCATTCAATTTCACCTGGATCTCATCCCTGATTTCCAATAGTTCCTTGTTTTTTGGGGCAAGATCGTTAACAAGGCTGCCCAGCCCCGCCCAGAACTGCTCCTGATCGACTTCAGATCCTGGAAGGACTTCGGAATTAATAAATTCATAGAGTTCAGATGCTACCTGTAAATTACCCGTTTTTACATACTCTGCCATTGATTCATTTCCTCCTTTGAGATCACAAACGGGTGCGTAATACTTTTGTTTCTTATTACGCAACACCGTTTCTTATATTCCTTAAAAAAATCATACCATGCTTTTGAAAGCTTTTTCAAACATTTTAACTAAATTTTTTATCGTTTTTAACTATTCAGACAACTATAAAGATGAGGCTGCTGCGATTTCTTTTTTTACCTCTGCACAACGGCTAGGAGACGGGAATAATTTTCCGGCATTCAATAGATTTTTAGAATTAAATACTTGCCGTATTTCTGTCTGTGCCAGTATTTCCTCGTCCGTAAAAACAAAACGCATCTCTTCCCTTTTTTCGATACCAACCCCGTGCTCTCCGGTTATGGTGCCTCCAACATCCGCACACACCTTCAAACACAGGCTGCCTGCCTCGAGAGCTCTTTCCGTTTCCCCCGGCTTCCGGGCATCAAACAGAACCAGTGGATGGAGATTGCCGTCCCCTGCGTGAAAAATGTTAGCGATTCTGAGTCCAAACTCGTCACTGATTTCATTGATGCGTTTTAGTACTTCTGGCAGTCTGCTTCGAGGAATTACACCGTCCTGAACTAAATAGTCAGGTGAAATCGCTCCCATGGCACCGAAACCAGTTTTACGGTTTGCCCACCATCTTGCTCTTTCCTGTTCGCTTTGGGCCGCTTTTACCTCACGTACATTATTATTTTTGCAGACCTCAAGTATCTGGTTGATTTGCTCATCAATACCGGCTGCAATTCCATCCACTTCTATCAGCAGTACGGCCTCGATATCCTGTGGATGCCCGACCGGAAATGCTGCCGCCTCAACACCCTGAATGGCTGTTTTATCCATCATTTCAAGGGCTGCAGGCACAATTCCAGCTGAAATGATATCAGAAACAGCTTTGCTCCCATCGGCCACATTATCGAAATAGGCAAGCACTGTCTGCTTTCCTTCAGGATTTTTCAGTATCCTTACAGTTATTTTGGTTACAATCCCTAAAGTTCCTTCCGATCCTGTCAATAAACCCAGCAGGTCATACCCTGGCAGATCAGGGACTCCATTTTTTCCTATATCAATGATTTCCCCATTTGGCATAACGACCTCTAATCCGAGGATATGGTTGGTTGTTACCCCATATTTCAAACAGTGTGCCCCCCCAGCATTTTCAGCAACATTGCCGCCAATCGTGCAGCAATATTGACTTGATGGGTCTGGAGCATAGTAATACCCTTTATCGGAAATAGAGTTTGTCAGTTTAAGGTTGACAAATCCCGGCTCAACAACTGCACGCCTGTTTTCAAAATCTACGCTAAGCAGTTTTTTCATCCGGACCATGCTGATGATGACTTCTCCATTCAGCGGTATTGCTCCGCCGCTAAGCCCTGTTCCTGCGCCTCTTGCAAGAAATGGCAGATCATTCTCATGGCAATATTTAACGATTGCCGCCACTTCTTCCGTATTTTTTGGAAAAACAACTGCCTTTGGCAAATGCTTATGAATTGTAAAACCGTCACAATCATATGCCAGGAGGTCTTCCTTATCGTAAAGGATGGACTTTCTGACCGGGTCATACCCTACAATTCCGGCAAGATTCAAAATATGTTGGTCCTTCGATTGTATGCCTTTTTTAGCCATCATTTCCCCTCCTTCAGACTGTCTTCCTTTTGATATGCCCAGTCAAGCAGCTGGATTGTATGCACAACCTTCTGGTTCCTTCCATGCTTTTGTACTCCTACTGCCATCTGGAGCATACAGCCTGGATTTCCCATCGAAATCATTTCTACATCCTCCGGAACATTTTCCATCTTGCTGTCAAGGATGGCACCAGCCATATCCGGGTTTGTAATGTTATAAATCCCTGCACTTCCGCAGCAGCGGTCGGAATTCGGCATATGCACCATTTCTACTCCTGGAATATCAAGGAGAATATCACGCGGTTCCTGGCGTATACCCTGTCCGTGGGCAAGGTGGCAGGCATCATGGTAAGTCATCCTGACATTCATTTCTGCTTTTGGCTTTTCGTAACCGGTATCATGGAGGTATTTTGAGATGTCCTCAACCTTATTCGAGAACTCCACTGCTTTATCATGCCATTCTGGATCATCACGGAATAATTCATGATATTCCTTAAGCATGCTGCCGCATCCGGCTGCGTTGACTATTACCTTATCAGCATCCATGAATGCTTCAATGTTTTTCTTTGCAAGCTTCCTTCCTGTCTCCCTGTCTCCCGCATGTACATGGAGCGCGCCGCAGCATGTCTGATTCCGAGGAATGATGACATCGTTGCCGTTACGGGTCAAAACATTTATTGTTGCTTCATTGACATCGCTGAACATCACATCCATTACGCATCCAGTAAGCATCGCGACTTCATTCTTTGTTTCCGTCTTAGCTTTGATGACATCGACATCCTTATATTTTTTCCGCACTGGCTCATTCACTTCAGGCATAATGGCTTCCATTTCCACAAGGTGCTTCGGCATGATATTGATCAGCCCCGTCTTGCGGACTGCCTTCTGAATGCCGCTCTTTTGGTAAAATTTCAACAGGCTGCCTAATGAATTCAGGCGATTTTGGTGCGGGAATAATTCCTGAAGGAAAAGTTTATTCACTGCCCCTTTCCAGCCCGTCAATGGCATTGCCTGACGGATTTGGCCACGCGCTTCTTCAATTAAGCCGCCCACATTTACATCTGCCGGGCACGCAGTAGTACAGGCACGGCAGTCCAGGCATGCAAACACTGGATCCATGAACTGCTCATTCACTGTGAGCTTGCCTTCTGCAACAGACTTTATCAAATGGACCCTTCCGCGGGGAGAGTGCTGTTCCTGTCCGGTAAGCTCGTATGTCGGACATGATTCCAGGCACATTCCGCAATGGACGCAATCTGCCCATTTATTTTCATCAGGCGGATCACTCCAGAGGTAATTGCTTAAAGTATTAGGTGCACAAGCTGGTTCCTGCTTAAAATCCATTTCTCTTAAACTCACAATTATATCCCTCCCACAAAACGTCCTGGATTCAAGATTCGATTTGGATCCACTTTAGCTTTGACCCCGTCCAATAAAAATTGATAAGCCGGCTTTTCTCCCCATACTTTGACTTGCCTGCGCAAGGCTAGCGGCAAATGCTTCACAACTGCGTATCCATTCAGCTGGACTGCCTTCTCTCTTAATGTTTGGATAGCAGAGATAATATCTTGTTCTGCTCCTCTCAGCACCACCTGCGATATACCATGTCCAAGGCCGCCGTGTGCTTCAACAAGGAGGTTATGTGTGTCCTGAACTGTCTCACAGGCTTTCAGAATTTCAGTAACATCCATGTTCACTGTGCCAATTTTCAGTGCAGCTTCTATTTCATTCCCATCGACTGGTTCATTTGCGTTTGGAACATTCCCATAAAATTCTGCCCAAAAGGATTTTGCATCCTGCTCCTTTAGGACGCTAAGCTCTGTACCAGATGGCTGGATGTTCCGGACAAATTCCTCCTGATATTGAACTGAGCTTTCAACATCTTCAAAACTGATTGCCAGGGCAAAAACTTTCTCATTTATCAGTTTTCCAGAAAGGGCTGGATTCATCAATTCAAGGGCCACTGGCTCAACTATTGTATCGAGGATTTGAATGGCAAATGCTTTTACGGTTTCCATGCTGGCTCCTGGAAACTTAAGCAATAAAAGACTCTCTGCTTTTGTGATTGGACGGAGCTTCAGGGTGATTTCGGATACTACGCCAAGCGTCCCCATAGCTCCAATAAAAAGCTTGTTCATGTCATAGCCTGCGACATTTTTAACCACTTTACCCCCTGAACGGATGACCTTCCCGTCAGGATAAACTATCCTCAGGCCAATTACCGCATCTCGGGCAGATCCATAGCCAAGCCGCTTGGGACCGCTTTCATTTGAGGCGATTATGCCGCCGATTGTGGATTGGGCAGGCAGGAATGGATCAAGAGCAATCTTCTGATTGTATTCAAGCAAGTAATCCTGGATTTCATTAAAAGCGGTGCCTGGTTTGACCGTAAGAGTCATATCACCTGGAACATGTTCTACCATGCCTTTATAGTTTTCCAGGGATAAAAGGATATCTGCGTTTTCAGCTGTACCGCCATATCCCCTTTTAGTGCCGCTGCCAATAACATTAATCTTTTTGTTCGTATCATTCGCATATTTCAATAGACTGGCAATTTCCTCTTCGGAAGACGGGAACACAGTTACGGTTCCGCCATTGCCGAAGGGGTTTGCTTCGCTTCCTGATTCAAGAATACGAACATCAGGAAAAATAGATTTTATTTCCGATAATAGCCCGGTCGTAATCATTGCAGCCCTCCAACTGTTTCTGTTCAAGAAACAAAATGATTTGAACTTTATACATTTAAAACAGAATTTGTCTTTAGCAGTGTTTCTACATAATCCAAATGCTCCTGCATGATCTGTTTTGCCTGAGCAGGCTTTTGGTTAAGAATGCTTTGAAAGATTTGGCTGTGCTGTGAATTGATTTCTTTAAAAACCTTCTTGTCCTCTTCAATAAACTGATGAAAACCAATCATCGTCTTTTTCATGGAGGCTGAGATAAATTCGAGAAGCTGCACGAGCACCTCATTTCCAGCAGCTTTGGCTATTGCGAGATGGAAATTATAATCCGCTTCCCAGCTGTTATCACCGCTGTCATAAAGGAGGTCTTCCATATACTTCAAGTCCTTTTCGGACCTGTTTTCCGCAGCAATCTCTGCGATGCCAGGCTCCAGGAGCTTCCTGACTTGAAATAGCTGGCTGATGTCCTTGGAGCTTGGGAGCAGCAGATGGCTGTTCAAGATTTTCCCAGAGTCAAATTTGCAAATATATGTACCTTCTCCCTGCTTGACCGTTACAGCCCCTTTCCCTTTGAGGGTAGTAATGGCATCCCTGACAGCTGAACGGCCAACTCCGAACATATCGCAAAGTTCACGGACCGAAGGCAGCTTTTCACCGGGAAGGAAGGTACCTGCTTCGATCATGTTTTCGATTTGTTCTGTTACAGACTCAGAAACTTTTTTCGTAGAGATCTTTTCGATTTTCACTTATTCACCCCTTCCTTTTCAGATATCACATATCTGATAAGTGACATACTTTATTATATTTAAGCACCTAATCAAGCTAAAATCAAGAAATTGTGTGAAAATATAAAAAAATCAAATTAATCAGTTTTCTGATATAATATTTTTAAAACTATTATCTTGGAAGCTTAACTCTGGCAGCCCAACATCTGTACTTTATTTAACAAAAGTCTTATGCTAAAAAAATTTATAGATTAGAAGGAACGAACCCATACTCAGATTACATTTTTATTTCAATCCCGAAGGTCCAATTGGGAGCATCGAGAAGTATGTAGACAAAAATAAAAAAATACAAAACGGGATAGTGTGGCCCTATCCTGTTTTGTATTTCTTCGGTCATATCCATTAGACATTTATACGGCTCTGCGGGAATAGAGTCTATCTTTAAATAATGCCGGAAAGTCATTCATGATCATTTCACGTAAATCCTTAATTTTTTCATCTTCAATTTGGTACGTTTTAATTCTCAGCAATGAAGAATAAGAATTCCCTTTAAATATTGTGAGGTGCTTTTGAATTCGGCAGTCCTTTTCAACTAAATTGCCATCCTCTTTTTTATAGATCTTACATTCAGTTTCCTCATAGACCGCATACATATTTTCAATCAATTCACCGCGAAGCATTTCCTTTGTATAGACCACTTCATATATTTTCAACTCAATCATTCTCCTTACTTTTATTTTTTCTAAAGGCTTATGTTCCATCGAATGATTCAAGTAATGCTTCGCTGCTGAAATAATGTATAAGTCTGTAATCTCCTTATTCCAGCGTAACATTTTTTAGAATTGCTCTGTAAAACAAGGCTGTTACAGGGGTATGAACAACATTGGGATTCTACAGAGCCTTTAGAGTAAAAAATATTTATTCCACTAATTGAGTTTGAAAAGTTTCCTTACGTGCAACTCCAGTTTCCTGGGCAGCCTTCGCGACAGCCGCTCTCACTGCTGGCACGACCCTGCTGTCCAACGGGCCTGGAATAACATAATTCTCAGCCAATTCATCAGTATTGATCAAGCCTGCTATCGCTTTAACTGCTGCTTCCTTCATTTCATCATTAATATCGGTGGCTAATACATCTAACGCTCCTCTGAAAATCCCTGGAAAGGCAAGGACATTGTTCACCTGGTTCGGCAAATCAGAACGGCCGGTCCCTATTACTCTAGCACCTGCTGCCTTAGCGTCCTCCGGCATAATTTCCGGTACAGGGTTGGCCATAGCAAAAATGATTGAATCGTAAGCCATCGTTTTCACCATTTCCATAGTAAGTGCTCCTGCAGATGACACTCCAATAAAGACATCAGCCCCGGCAATCACATTTGATAACGATCCTTTAAGTTTATTTTTATTTGTGATCTTGGACACCGACTCCTTAAGCGGATTCATTCCCTCCTGCCTGCCTTCATAAATCGCTCCCTTTGTATCACACATGATTATGTCGTTCACACCCATTTTAAGCAGCAGTTTAATGATCGCGATTCCGGCAGCACCGGCACCATTGATGACCACTTTAATTTCATCAATTTTTTTATTAACAAGCTTTAAAGAATTTAATAAGCCTGCTGCAGTTACAATTGCCGTTCCATGCTGGTCATCATGGAAAACTGGTATATTCATTTCCTTTTTTAAACGTTCCTCGATATAAAAACAGTTCGGGGATGCAATATCCTCTAAATTGATTCCTCCAAAGGTAGGCTGCAGCAGCTTTACTGTTCTAATAATCTCTTCCGGGTCTTTGGTGTCCAGACAAATAGGTACGGCATCAATACCAGCGAATGCTTTAAACAGCGCAGCCTTCCCTTCCATTACTGGCATCGCTGCCTCAGGGCCAATATCTCCCAGTCCAAGTACGGATGTTCCGTCGGATACTACAGCAATTAAATTGCCTTTAATTGTATAATCATAGACTTGGTGAGGATGCGCGTGTATTTGCTTACATGGCTCTGCTACTCCCGGTGAATATGCCAGACTTAGATCTTTCATAGTGTTCAAAGGCATTTTCACTTCTACAGATAGCTTCCCTTTAAATTTCTCGTGAAGAAATAATGATTCTGTTTGCAAATTGCTCATCATAACCATCTCCTTTAAACTTTTTACTGCTTCAGATTGCTGTGTTTCTGAGGAAGGAAAAACGTAGAATGTTTTTTAAAAATTCCTCTCCGGCAATAAATAACTGAAAATCGTTAATTATCTGACTTTTTTTGCAATGTCAATATGAATTTAGTTCATTATATAATGGCATCACTTTATAAATAAAATACATATATTCTATATGCTTTATGCAATTTGTCTATAACGCTGCGAACTTATAGAAAAGTTTGGATACTTGAAGGTAGACTTAGAGATTCATTTTACTTTAAAATGTTAGAAAATTATAAAAAAATAAACCTTGAACTTTCAGGAGGGAATATTAATTGGACATACGGCATCTCGAATACTTTTCAGAGGTAGCTAAGCATTTAAGTTTTACAAAAGCATCACAGACGCTCCATGTATCTCAGCCATCAATCAGCAAAGCAATCAAGAACTTAGAAGGGGAATTAGGAGTTCCGTTATTCTACCGATCTTCGAAGCAGTTGGAATTAACGGATGCAGGAAAAGCTGTATTGATGAATGCCAAAATAGTATTGAATGCATTTAAAAACCTGACCCTGGAATTAACGGACCTGATGGAGCTTAATAGCGGGGAGATACGGATTGGAATTCCCCCTATAGTCGGCGCCGCATTTTTCTCCAAAATGATCAGTTATTTCAAGGAGAAATACCCGCTGATCAAAATTACCTTAACGGAAGTTGGCACGAAAAAAATTAAACAGGGGGTCGATGATGGTTCATTGGATATTGGGCTTATTTGCACATTGCCTGCTCAAGGCAGCAATTTCGAGATCATTAATGTGATTAAAGATCCTTTAAGGTTAATTGTTCATAGCGGGCACCCGTTAGCTTCAAAAAATACCGTGCATTTCTCTGACTTAAAAAATGAACCTTTTATTTTATACCGAAAAGACTTCACTCTTTATGATCTCATTATTAAGGAATGTTCAAAAAATGACTTCCAGCCGAATATTGTGTGTGAAAGTTCCCAGAAGGACTTCCTCCTAGGAATGGTCGAGGGAAAAATGGGGGTTGCGCTTTTGCCCAGCAAGATTTGCGAGAATCTCAACAACAAGGAAATTTCCGTCCTCCCCTTCGAAAGGTCAGCTGTCGATTTAGAACTAGGGCTTATCTGGAAAAAGGAAAAATACTTAAGCTTTGCTGTCCGTGAATTCATTTCAACTTCCCAACAGTACTTGGCAATCTGAAAATTCATTTACATAAGCTTGGTAAATTGAATTATAAGAAAGAGCTCAATAATTCAACAATAAAAAAGTCTGATACAGGCTGGTCCCTGGATCAGACTTTTTCTTATTTACAATGGATTTAGTATTTCATCAAACTGCTCTACCTGCTTAAATTGGTTTATTCGGCCGCTCTAGTCTTTTGATCATGCAGGTTGTACTTGCAGTAAGGTGACACAGTAATCCTTGCTTAATCGAGGATGGAAAATACCTTCTTCGCAAAGGCCGCAAGTTCCAGCCTCTCCAAGGTTTTACAATACTCTGCTTCTATTCTACCGTCTGGTGCTTGATCAGATTCCTTGATATAATCCAACACATTCATGTCAGTAAACCATTCTCCATCCTCAGCATCTTCATGGTCGATATCTTTCCATGCATTTTCAAGCAGTGGACTATATATTTTTCTTGCTCCCACCTTTAACCGGCAGGAGCTTAATTTAATTTGATAATTAAAACCTGGAATACCTTCATGGACATTATTGAAAATCTGCGGCCAATAATCCTTCCTTGAACCAGTGTGCGGGCGGCTCTTTGCCCATTCAACAACATCTGTTAAAATATCTGTTTTAAACAGGATGGCGTACAGTTTCTTCCCCAATAAAATTCGTTGATTCAATGATTCAAATTGATTCACTGTCTGGCCCGCCAGATTTAGGACACCTTTTTCTTTGTAAGGAAAAAGAATAAGATTAAATGACAACAAATCCTGCAATTCGAATTCTATTGTCTTAAAGACTTCTGTTTTATATTTATGATTTTGAATGATTCTCTTCTCAATGTAATTTTGTTCATTTATGATGAGTGCAGTTGTAAGAAGTGCTGAATCCTGGTTCCTCCAAAAAAAGCTCCACACGGTTTCCATAAAGATTGAGATATGAAAATATGGAAACAGATGATATAAGGGTTTCCCCCTTTTCAGGCTTTCCTCATAAAGCAGCAGCTGCGTGTAGGCATCCTGAAAAATCAGCCAATTCCCCCGTTCGATAAAGGAGAAAAAAGCTTCTTTTTGCTTTTTAGATAAGAGCCTGGATAAAAGTTCACCCTTCAAATCTGTCATGCTCCAGCCGCCATTCCGGGAGACCATATGAGCTAAAAATGCCCAGTGGATTTCTGGGTGCTCTTGGTAAAAATCCAAATAGGCCTTCGTTCTCGTGATATTGTTAGCATTCAATTCTTTCGTTTTCTGCTTGATTCGGCCTATAATCTCTATTTCTTCCTTTGAAGGTTTTTTTGATGTGCTTAATTTTTTCCTCCTTTGCAATTGGTCTTTAAGAATCTCTGCTTGAGTTTGCTCTCGTTTCTTCTTAAACAAAAAAATGGCCAAACCTCCTTTTATTGATTGGATTAATGGCAGTGACCAGCCTTCAGGTATTAACTCCTTCTCCGTGTTGTTCAAGTGTTTTCCTTGATAGTTTATTTAAGATTTTGCAGGTTGATGAGTATGTATTTAAGCTGGCTTCAAGAGGGAAAGGGGGAAATGAAAATGTGAAGGAAGATAATCTGCTTTTGGGCGCAAAAAAAAACGCGAGCCTCTATGGAAGAGATTCGCGCTTCTCAAAAGTATGATTCCTACTGGGTTCGAACCAGCGACCTCTACCCTGTCAAGGTAGCGCTCTCCCAGCTGAGCTAAGGAATCGTTTATTTAGTTTGTCCTCCATAGTGAGGACATTTATTAATATATACTAGAATTCTATCTAAGTCAATAAATAACTTTAACTTTTCTTATCATGTACCGTTACCAAAGGTTTGTTAGAGATCTAAAAAAGGTTTCGCCCGATAACATTCGCATTAACTGGCTTCTTGCCAATTTCCCTGGACCAGACCGAAATTTGCCCGATATGATGGATTTCATGAGCAATGACATGCCGCATGATCTCACCCCATGTGAAGGTCTCGATACTGCCATCAGATCCGGAAATTTTTAAGAGATTGCTTTCCATCTCATCATTCCAGGCAAGAACAAACACTTCAACCTCTGTTTTAAATTGCCTATCAAGCTGCATTACCTTTTCCAGAGATTTATATTTCTCAAAGTCCTCCTGAAAATCATCCTTGCCCTGCAGCAGGCGAATCCAGCTCCATTCCACATCAATTACATGAAACAGTGTTTGAAGAATCCCGCCTACTCCTCCTGTTCTTTTAAGGAGCAATTCTTCCCTTTCCACCTCTTCACACCAAT
This sequence comes from Mesobacillus sp., assembly GCF_057785455.1. Taxonomy (NCBI): domain Bacteria; kingdom Bacillati; phylum Bacillota; class Bacilli; order Caryophanales; family Bacillaceae; genus Mesobacillus; species Mesobacillus sp. Next base: position 150,662 of record NZ_JBYNSB010000060.1, on the reverse strand, counting down.
TATACCAGTCGTTTCTTACCGCCCAATTATAGTGAAACATCTTTTGCATTCTGCGTCCCCCGTTCCAACTCCTTTATTGCCTTCATAACATTATTAATATATGAATCCTCATGTGGTACAAAGTTCTCTTTTTTCACTTCCAAAGTTATAAATTCCTTTTGACCATTTTCCATCACTTTAAATCCGAATGCATTAATTTCATTAATTTTGTTAAACCAGAGCTCCTCGAAGGCTTTTACACTAACTCTCACTATTCCAGACACTTCTTCTTTTTGCAGCTTGTATATTTCATCTGGCACATGCTGGTTATAAAGGTAAACATGGCATAATTCATTATCATTAAAGTTTGGGCTCTTGAGTGAATCCTTGATGATCCCCACAGAGAAAAGCTCCTCCATGGACAGTTCCACACCAAGCTCCTCCTTGAGTTCTCTTAATCCATCGAGGGAATTTTCATTAGCCAAAATATGTCCTGCAGCAGTAATATCCAATAAATTAGGATAATCCTTTTTATCGGCACTCCGGATTTGCAAAAAGATAAAATCCTCTCCGCCTATCCTTTCGGTAAACCAGCAATGGAACGTTTCATGCCAGTGGCCCATTTTATGTACTTCAGCTCTTGGTGCTGTTCCAATCTTCTTTCCCGATTCATCAAAGATTTTTAGCATTTCATTTTCCATCACAAAGCCTCCATTTTATTCGGTCACATAATTTAATAATTACAATTGTAACCCCGAAAACTGGTAAAAATGTTTTAAAAAGCCTGACAAAAAAATTATATCATTTTACCCAAAAAATAAAACGAACAATTGTTCTTATTTATTGAATACAAAACAAACGTTCGGGTATAATATAATAACAAAGGAGTGAATGAGATGAATCATCTTTTAACAAAATCACTTGAAAATCAACAGGCAGTAGAAATGATTTACCTGGCCGCAAATAACGAAATCACACATCGCAAAATTATAGTTAAGGAGCTGCACGGCAGTTATATCAAAGCATTTTGCTTCCTTCGAAATGATAATCGGCTTTTTAAAAAGGAAAATATTCTTTCTGTTATGCCTGAAAAAAGAAAGCTTCTGAGAACAAGCTAAACGAGTCCCCTACTGATCATTAAATGGCTGCACTACTGCTTAAACAGTTTCAAAAAAGTTTAGAGATTTTACATGCACGTTATAAGAGCAAAAAAAAGAAGCCCAAAAGGACTCCTTTTCCATTCTTAATTTGCCGGCTTCGGGTTTGCAGTATTTTTTTCTTTAATAAGAATCTGCAAAGCAATAAGCAGAACAAAGATACCTAAGCCTGCGATATCTGTGATACCTTCTGGGTAAATGAGCATGATTCCTCCAACTATACCCAGCACTCTTTCCCACCAGCTCAATTTCCGCAGCCAAAAGCCTATGATACCTGCACCAATCGCCATCATTCCAGATATTGCAGTGAAAATTACCCAAATTACGTAATACCATGTCGTATCGATCATCAGTAATTCAGGAGAGAGAACGAACATGTATGGAATAATGAAAGCCGCAATCGCCAGCTTCGCCGAGTTGACACCGGTCTTAATTGGCTCTCCACCGGATACCCCTGCAGCCGCGAATGCCGCTAAGGCTACTGGAGGTGTAATGTCGGCGATAATGCCAAAGTAAAATACAAATAAATGGGCTGACAAATCAGGTACACCGAGCAAAATGATCGCTGGCGCCGCAATTGTTGAAGTGATTACGTAGTTCGCTGTTGTTGGTGACCCCATCCCCAGTACAAGTGCAGCTACCATCGTCAGCATCAAGGTCGGAATGAGATAACCTCCTGACAGATCCAGCAGGCCGTTTGCCAGCTTAAGACCCAGTCCAGTCTTTGTTACTACCCCAACAATGATGCCAGCAGCAGCAGTCGCAGCTGCAACACCTAACGCAGTACGTGCACCATCAACTAATGCATCTATTGCATCCTTGAAGCCAATTCTTGTTTCCTTGCTGAACGCACTGACAACAATGGTTGAAAGAATGGACCATAATGCCGCACGCATGATACTCATTCCGCTGACCATCAGGAGAATGACAATCAGGATTGGCAGCAGCAAATAGATCTTTTTCAAGACTGCCTTCCTGTCTGGCATTTCTTCATCTTTCAGGCCGCGCAGACCAACTCTTTTCGCTTCGAAGTGCGTCATGATCCATATACCTGTGAAATAAAGCAGTGCAGGGATTGCTGCTGCCTTCGCGATATCCCAGTAAGTGATTCCTCCACCGATGAATTCAACCATCAGGAACGCGGCAGCGCCCATGATTGGCGGCATTAATTGGCCCCCGGTCGAAGCAGCGGCCTCAACAGCGCCAGCAAATTCCTTTCGATACCCCAGCTTTTTCATCATCGGGATGGTAAAGGAACCGGAAGTAACAACGTTTGCGACTGAACTTCCGCTGATTGTCCCCTGGAGGGCACTTGAGAAAATAGCAACCTTGGCAGGTCCGCCTGTCCTTTTTCCGGCAATCGATACAGCGAGATCATTGAAATATTGTCCTACACCAGTTTTTACAAGGAAGGCTCCAAATAACAGGAATAGGAAGATGAAGGTTGCTGAAACTCCAAGTGGGGTTCCCAGAATCCCCTCCGTGGTAAAGAACATTGTTTGGACAAGCGATTCAAAATCCAGTCCTCTATGCGCCAGGAATCCTGGCATATAAGGTCCATAAAGGGCATAGCCCATGAACAGTGCAGCAATCACCGTTATCGGGAGACCCACTGTTCTACGGGTTGCTTCCAATACTAACAGGATTGCTGCAAGCCCTACATAGAAATCCAGTGACGTCAATCTTCCAACACGATTGACAAGCTCGTCAATCATTAAGGGCCAATACGCGCCTACAACTATCGCGATAAGGGCCAATACCAAGTCATACCATGCTACTTTATTCTGGCCTAAGTTTTTTTTCCTTGCCGGGAATAAAAGGAAAATTAAAGCAAGTGCAAATCCTAAATGGATCGACCTTTGAAGCTGGGCTGTCAGTACACCAAAGATGGAGGTGTACAGTTGAAAGACCGAGAATGCAAGAAGCCCGAAGAAAACAACCCAGCCCATTGTACCGCCTAATTTTCTTGTCGCAGCTTCGGGATCATACTTTTCAAGAAGCTCCTGCTGTTTTTCCTGAGAAATCATTTCTTCATTTGTCGTCAAGGATATTCACTCCTTCCAATTGCTGAATTAAATTGATTTTTTGAACTTTTATCCTTACCCTTGTTCCAGGTTCGAATGCTTTTGATAAGGGGTAAGAGATTTCATTCTGGATGAATGTATGATTAGCTCTGACTTTGCCGACACGAAGGTCAAAAGACTGGAACTTCCTATCCATATTTTTAATGAAATACTTCCCATCCTTAACTTCAAATGACTCACCCTCATCAGGCTCTGAAGGCATGCCAATGGCAAAATCCTCATATTCCAGTTCATATTGGCGAATTTCATTTTCGTGGGTGATAGAATAGCTTTCAATAACATCAGATAAATGGATGGAATGTTTATATTTTATTTTGAAGGTGTCTCCTGCTTTGACAGGAACAAAGCAGCGCAGATCATTTTGTTCAGGCTGTATAAAAACAAGAGCCTGTTTATAAGGAATGTACACTAAGATAATTGCAAAAACAATTATGAGGAATAACAGCACGAAGAATTTGGTTCTTTTCTTTAAAAAATTCATAAAGACATGTCCCCGCCTGTCCAATATCTCCCATGGAGGAATGGTTCATTCTTACAGTAAAAAATAGACCGTTTGGAGCTCGGTCTATCCTGATGTGGCAAGCCGTAGTGTTTTTACTCAGTATAGCAATTGACCGGGCACAGCCACTTTATGGCTATGTCCGGTCATGTTAAATCTATTACTGTGCAGCCTTAACGCCTTTTTCATCAAAATACTTCTGTGCTCCAGGGTGTACATCGATTCCAACACCGTTAAGAGCGTTTTCAAGCATGATTTGTTTAGCTTTTGCATGAGTCACCTGGTCCAGATTTTCAAAAATTGCCTTAGTGATGTCATAGACAACTTCATCAGAAAGATCAGATTTTACAACAAGCATTGCCAAAACAGCAACAGTTGGCACTTCAGATCCTAACTTGTATGTGCCTGAAGGAACAACTTCCTTTGCATAGTATGGGTACTTCTTGATGAGCTCATCTGCCTTATCTGCATCAACAGGAACAATAACGACTTTTTCTGTTGCTGAAAGTTCTTCTACAGCAGCAGTCGGAGTACCTGCAGTAACGAATGCAGCATCGATTGTGCCATCCTTGATTCCTGTAACAGACTCATCAAAGCTCAAGTCTTGCTTTTTAATATCCTCAAGCTTCATGCCGTATACCTCAAGAATCTGTTCAGCGTTCGCTGCAGTACCAGATCCAGGGGCACCAATAGAAACTTTTTTGCCTTTTAGGTCTTCAACAGTTTTAATACCTGATTTTTCAGTTGTAACGATCTGGATTGTTTCTGGGTAAAGTGTACCGATTGCTTTGATATTGTCGATCTTGTTGCCATCAAACATCAGCTTTCCTTCTGTTGCATATGAAGCGATGTCCGTTTGGGTAAAGGCAATTTCACCTTTTTCGTCTTTAATGCTCTGCATATTTTCTGCAGATGCTCCCGTAGTTTCAGCATTAGTCTCGATGCCAGTAGCATCCTTAATAATCTTTGCAAATGATCCGCCCAACGGGAAGTATATACCGCCAGTCCCACCAGTAAGAATGCTCATGAATTTTGGTTTTTCTCCGGATTTGCTTTCTCCATCCTTCTTCTCATCCGCGCCGCCACCACAAGCTGCAAGTACCATGGAAAGAACGAGCATTAGTGCGGTGAACAAAAGAAACTTTCTTTTTTTCATCAGAATTCCCCCTTATTCATCTAGAATTGTTCACTATAATCTTACCATAGAAGTTCACGCAATTGTCAAACCTTATACTTGCTATCTCTCCAGAAAAGGAGTAACTTTCCCCGTTAATAATGGATTTGAGGAAAGCTTTTTATAAGTACATATGCTAAAATCGTGTTGTCAAGAAGAATAGTTGGCATACTGATTGGACTTGGAGGTTATTGTGAGATGGATTTCCCTATGGGTAAAATTCAAGAAGTGACATTAAACAGCAAGGAACTTGGAGAAGATATCACCATGCTGGTCTATTTGCCGGCAAATTACTCTCCATTATATAAATACTCATTGTTGATTGCTCAGGATGGCAGGGATTATTTCCAGCTGGGAAGACTAGGCCGCGTGGCTGACGAACTATTAGCCAAAAAGGAAATTGAAAACGTAATCATCGCAGGGATTCCTTATCAATCTGTGGAAGACAGGAGAAGGAAATACCATCCTGCAGGAGAACAGCATCAGGCCTATATCCGTTTTCTTGCGCATGAACTTGTTCCTTACCTGGACCGGGAATATCCAACATACCAAATGGGGATGGGACGGGCGTTGATTGGAGATTCACTTGCAGCAACTGTATCCTTGATGGCGGCAATTCAGTACCCGCATACTTTTGGCAAAGTGCTGCTTCAGTCTCCTTATGTAAATGATCAAGTAACCACTGCAGTCAAGGAATTCAGAGAAACTTCCCTGCTGAACATTTACCATACTGTCGGTGAAAAAGAAACAGCGGTAAAAACAACCTCGGCCAAGGAAAAAGATTTCCTGACTCCAAACAGGGAATTATCAACGATTTTCAAGGAAAAGGGATTCCCATACTTCTATGAGGAATTTGCCGGAGGCCATACCTGGACATATTGGCAGCCTGATTTAAAAAGAGCGATAAAATTGATGTTTTCATGATTTTAATAGAAGGCTCTGTTTAATCTGAAGGTTCATATTTAAACATTGTTGATTGCAGTGAAAGGCCAGCAGACTCTTTGGATTTAGCAGGGCTGTTGAGACCCCGCAGGAGCGAAGCGACGAGGAGGCTCACCGCACGCCCCAAGAAGAATTTGCCCTTGAAAAAACCGGCAGTTGGGCTTTTTGATAATTCTTCAGAGGAAAGCGATGCGCCTGGAACGGAAATCAAAAGCCATGTTTAACAGTCTAATAGAAAAAAATATAATAAATGCGTCTTTATATTATATATTTTGAAAATTTGTTATAATGAATGGCAAATCATTATACTGTTACTTTATTTAAAATATAAAGCCAAAAAATTTGAAATGGGGGTATTGAAATGAAATTTGGTATAGTAATTTTCCCATCAAAGAAAATCCAGGATTACGCGAATTCACTCAGAAGAAGGTATGACCCGCATTACGCATTGATCCCGCCGCATTTAACCTTGAAAGACGCATTTGAGGCAACCGAGGAAGAAATCAAGGAAATTGCCGACAAGATTTATACGATTGCGAGAAATTTCGGCCCTGTAGATATCAAGATCACTAAAATAGGCTCATTTAAGCCAACTAATAATGTGATTTATCTAAAGGTTGAATCTCCAGAGGAATTGGAGAAGCTTCATAATGAGCTTAATAGTGCATTCGAAGGAAATCAGGAATATAATTTCGTCCCTCATATCACAATTGGCCAAAAAATGTCAGATGATGAGCATTCGGATGTTTATGGATCATTAAGGATGTCCAGTGTGGATTTTGAAGATACTGCTGACCGCATCCATTTGCTTTATCAGCTTGAAAATGGCTCATGGACAGTATATGAAACATTTCGCCTAGGAAAGGAATAATCATACGTGGAAGTTAAAGTCGTAACGAATGAACAAGAACTGGCAGATGCATTTGATGTCCGCCGTACAGTTTTTGTGAATGAACAAAATGTACCCGAAGAAGAAGAAATCGACCAGCATGAATCAGAAGCAGTACACTTCGTTTTGTATCAGGACGGCACTCCTGCAGGAGCGGGAAGATTCCGTGTCCTCGAAGGAATTGGCAAGGTCGAACGCATTTGCGTCCTGAAGGATTATCGGAAAATCGGTGCGGGCGTTGAAGTCATGAACAAAATCGAGGACTATGCGAAGTCCCAGGGCATAACAACATTAAAACTGAATGCCCAGACTCATGCCATTCCTTTTTACAGCAAACTTGGTTATGAAACCATTTCAGAGGAATTCCTGGATGCTGGCATCCCTCATAAGACAATGAAGAAAACCATATAACCAACAAATCCCCCTTTTTACGAAAGGGGGATTTGTTATGGAAGTATGTAAGTGGTTTATAAGTGATTAAACAAAAAAGTACCACCGCAGAGTTAAATTGACTCGCTGTAGTACTTCCCTTTGCCTGTAAGTTCAGCATATGTCTTGCTGACCAAAGCAGGATTCACTCTTTTTTTGTAAATTCGATCTGTCCGCCCAAAATTGAACTCTGCGGCAGCTTTTTGCATACGTGCCACTGGCTGCTGTTCTTCTCCATTGGCCGTTTTTGCTACTGGCTCGTGATGTTCCTGGCCTTTTTGGACAGGGTCTTCCTTGCGGATTCTTGGAACCCTGACAATTTGAAATGGATCGTAATCCAATCCAACTTCACGTTCTGCGTATTGCATATATTGATAATTCGTTACCGGAAGAATGTATCCCATTTTCATATCCCCCATGAACTGTAGTTTTTGTTTCTCTTACTATACCCTTCTATCGATTTTCCCCTTTTCTGTCCGTCGCAAACTACTTTTTTACCTTTTGTTAAAAATCTTATTCTGTTAAGATAAAGATTGTGCTATTTTTGGAAAGAGATGAGGAAAATTATGAAAACTGCCAGGTATAATCAACAGCTCATCAGCCTTGAAAAATATAACCGCGAGGATTACCAAAAGCTTTATGATGATGGAAAAAAAGGCATGCTTACTTGTTCTGTTTGTGGTGAGCCAGTACGCCTTTATCTTGGTATCATGGAAAAGCCTCATTTTTACCATCTGTTATCGAAGAAGGGCGATTGCAAGGAACAGGAATTCCACTCCTCTCCCAAGGAATCCTCTGCAGAAGAGACAGAATACATTGAGCAGAATGGGTTTAGAATCCCAAAATCACGGCCAATTGCAACTGCAGCAGAAAATGCCGAACAATTTGTCGCTCCCAGGGAACTTAAGATCCCCACTCCTTTTAAACCGAAGCCTCCAGTAAAGCCTGGAGCTGAATTAGATTATTTACAGCAGCTGAAGAATGCCGGCATTCAATTTGACGGAAACCAGGAAGAAGCCATTTTAAATACAGAAGGACCTTTGATGATTCTGGCTGGGGCCGGCAGCGGTAAAACCAGGGTTTTGACGGCCAGGACTGCCTTCATGCTGGAGGAAAAGAAGATAGAGCCTGGCTCGGTCATGCTGGTGACATTTACCGCAAAGGCTGCCAGTGAAATGAAAAACAGGATCATTACCTATCCCGGAATGTCTGCAGCCAGGGTCAACAAGCTCGTAGCTGGTACATTCCACAGCATCTTTTATCGCATCCTCTGCTTTCATGACCGCGAAAAATGGTCTTCTGACAAGCTTATGAAAAAGGATTGGCAGCGTGAACAGCTGCTAAAGGAGGCTGGAAGAAAGCTGCAGCTGGATGAAAAGGAATTTGCATATGACCTGGCTCTGCAGCAAATCGGTTTATGGAAAAATACAATGGTCATGCCAGATGAAGTGAAACCGGAAACTCCATGGGAAGAGAAAGTGGCACTTCTTTATAAAGACTATGAATCTTCAAAAAAGCAGCAAAGGCTTTTTGACTTTGACGATATGCTCTTGGGCTGTTACCAGATGTTCAAGGACAACCCTCAGATTCTTGAAAACTACCAGAATCGTTTTAGGTATTTTTTAATTGATGAATTCCAGGATATTAATAAAGTACAGTATGAATTAGTGAAAATGCTCTCCAGCAATACAGGGAATGTTTGTGCAGTTGGAGATGATGACCAGTCAATCTATTCATTTCGCGGAAGTGACCCAGCGTATTTATTTAAATTTCGGGATGAGTTTAAAAATGCGAAGCTGATCATACTTAACCAAAATTATCGTTCTCCTCACGAAATAGTCGAGACAGCAAACACGGTCATTTCAGCTAATCTCCTCCGCCATGAAAAGGAAATGAGGGCTCAATTTTCAGGAGAATGCCCGCCTGTTCTCTTCCATCCTTACGATGAGGAAGAAGAGGCAACAATGATTGTAACTGATATCCAGGAACGGATTGCACAAGGCGCCCGTCCAGGTGACTTCGCCATCCTATTCCGTACTAACGCCGGCAGCCGGGCTGTATTCGAAAGATTGGCAAATTCTAGCCTTCCTTTCCGTGTGGACCAGGATATTGAGTCCTTCTATGAACGGTTTATGGTAAAGGGGATCCTTTCATTTCTGCGATTAAGTTTAAACCCTGATCATCCTGAAGCAGTGAGGAATATATTGCCTTCTCTTTTTATGAAGCAATCCATCTATCGTGATCTTCAGGCTAACAGTATTTTAAATGATTGTTCAATGCTTGAGGCATTGGCTCATGTAAAGACTGGATTCGCCTTCCAGGAAAACAAACTAAAAAAGCTCGGCCCGATAGTCTCCTCGCTCGCCACACTTACACCTCTAACGGCAATTGAGGTCATTGAAAAGGATTTAGGCTATCAGGACTTCATCAAAAAACGCGGCAATGAGGGCAACCAGCTCGAAAAAGGATCAGATGATATCCGCGATTTGAAAGTCGCTGCCCGGAATTTCAAAACGGTGGCTGAATTTATTGAGCATGCTGACCATATGACGGCCATGAATGCAGAAATAAAGCGGAGCAGCAAAAGTGCCTCTGATGCAGTGACACTGAGCACCATCCATCGTGCCAAAGGGCTGGAATACGAAAATGTCTATATAATCGGGACAGTGGATGGCAGCATCCCGCATGATTTTGCCCTTGAATCATACCGAAATGGGGATTCACAGCCTATGGAGGAGGAACGGAGGCTGTTGTATGTTGCGGTGACTCGTGCACAAAAGAATCTTTTGATTTCAGTACCGCAAAAAAGGCGAGGCAGGAAAGCCAGCCCTTCAAGATTCCTGACGAATTTAAAAAGAAAAATGCCAAACCAGGACCTGGGAGTATAATCCAGGTCCTGGTTTTCTAAGAAAAGTTATTTTTTATTGATCATTTTGGAAATTTGCCCAAAATCAAGCTGCTTCCCATCTTTAACGATTGATTCAACAATTTTGTCTTCCATATCCTTATTAACCGGCTTATTGGCAATTTGGGATACGCGGCGAATCACGCCTCTAACTGTCTTTTCATCTTTAAAATTCGCATTCTGCAATGAGTTCGCAAGCTCAAATACATCCTTCATATTGACGCCTGTCTTCTTTTCTATGTTCTTAAAGAAATTGTTATCCATATCAAGTCATGCCTCCTTCTTTAACTACTCTATAGTATGAAGGAAGCCGAAAATGGTGAAGAATTCATGGGCGCTTTTTTGGGCAGCCCTTTTAAAAGGAAGCTGCACCACTGAAAACTTTATTATGTGAGGATCCCAAGAAGAAGGAGCCGTTTGATCACAAACGGCTCCTTTCCTTTTTCATCAGCTGTAGAAGCTTGCACCAACAATAATCAACAAGATGAACAACACAACGATCAATACGAAAGTAGAACCATTATAGGCGCCGCCATAACCGTAGCCATACCCATATCCGCAACCGAACATACCTCTTCACCTCGCTTTTTAATTGACTCATGATCAATATATGCGAGATGCAGATTTTGGTTTGGGCGAGCTGTTATATTTCGACTCTTACACTTTTTCGAAGTCCGGAATTTGCCGGATTATGTATTCGTCATATTCATCGACCATGATGTAGCCATACTGGTCCATTTCTGCATAAAACACTTCCGTGGGATCATGGCCGCCTTCCTTAATTTCATTGAGTAACATTTCCTCAGTATAGTTCAGTTTTCGGAGGTTCTCTTTAACAATTCTCCCATCCATGATCACTGGTGCTGGCAGTGATTCCTCCTTGCTTTGCCCTGCCACATCCTCGTACTTCAGTGGCTGTTTCGCTTTTTTTAGAAGAACGCTCAATTCCCCGTTCGAATCGAGCGATGCAAATTCGACATCCGCCACCCGAAAAACATTTTTCTTGCGAAGCTGCTCAAGCAATTCATCGAGGCTGTATTTTTCTTTCCTTAGATTTTTCTCAATCAAGTTTCCTTGCTCTATAAATGTAGTCGACTTCCCTTCGACAATTGACCGAAATGCCCGGGAGCGCAAGGAAATAACCGAGATAGCTAAAGGAACGAATGACCATACAAGCATGCTGGCAACCCCGTCCCTTAAGCTCAAGTCCGGATCCATCGACAAAGTTCCGGCTATGTCCCCTACTGTAATGCCGACAATGTACTCGAAAAAAGACAGACTCGATAGCTGTTTTTTCCCAAGGAGCTTAGTAATTATGAACAAACCAATGATCAGCATGATTGAGCGGATCACTGTCCTTAAGATATCGTCCATCTTGATCCATCCTCAACTCAGGTTGTGTCACCGAGTTATCCCTTTGGCTTAAAAATCAATGCTCCAATAAATCCAAAAATCACAGCAGCCGAAATACCGGAGCTGGTGATTTCGAACATTCCTGTCAGAACACCGACCAATCCATGCTGATCCGCTTCCTGCAGGGCGCCATGAACAAGTGAATTTCCAAAACTTGTAATTGGAATTGTAGCCCCTGCGCCTGCAAAATCAATCAGCGGCTCATATAAACCGAACCCATCAAGCACTGCGCCAATGACAACCAGCAGGCTCATTGTATGTCCTGGGGTAAGTTTAGCTACGTCAAAAAGCAACTGACCGAATACGCAAATCAGCCCCCCAATAACAAAGGCCCAAAAAAACATTGGTAGCAAGGTGATTCCTCCTTCTAATTCATCTCGATTGATACTGCGTGAGCAATACACGGGATGCTTTCATTCTGCTGAAATGATAACGGTGACAATAATGCTCCAGTTGCTATAACGAGAATCCGGTTGTAGACACCCTTCTGCATCTGGTTCAAAAGGTGCCCATATAGTACGGAAGCCGAGCAGCCGGCCCCGCTGCCACCGGATTGAACAGGCTGGTCGTCTTTATAAATAAGCAAGCCGCAATCCTGAAATTTATCCCTTTCAATATCCAGGCCGGATTTTTGCAAGAGTTCATACGTTGTCTCCTGGCCGATCCTCCCTAAATCCCCTGTGACAATCAGGTCATAATACGATGGCTCTATCTGCAGATCTTTGAAATGGGCTACAATCGTATCAGCCGCTGCCGGTGCCATCGCTCCGCCCATATTGAAAGGATCAGTCAGCCCCATATCAATGACCTTCCCGATTGTTGCCGAAGTTGTGACGGGCTTTCCGCTTTTATCTGGGTTATCGGTTACCACTGCCGCACCTGCCCCGGTTACAGTCCATTGTGCTGTCGGAGGCTTTTGGCCACCGTATTCCGTTGGATAACGGAATTGTTTCTCGACTGCTGAATTATGGCTTGATGCTCCTGTGATTGTCTTTTTAGCACCCTGGTAATTGACAATGAAGCTTGCAAGCGCAAGACCTTCCATTGATGTGGAGCACGCCCCGAACAGCCCGAAATATGGAATCTGCATCGTCCTGGCTGCGAAGCTTGAAGGGGTAATCTGATTGATCAAGTCTCCCGCAAGCATGAAATGCATATCCTCTTTCGCCATGTTTACCTTTTGCAGCGCAGCATTAATTGCTTCTTCCAGCAGATGACGGTGGGCTTTTTCATAAGATTCTTGTCCCATCCACAGGTCATCGTGCAGGATATCAAAATCAGCCGCCAGCTTCCCTTCTGCTTCGAAAGGGCCTCCTGAAGCCGCCCAGGATTCAATTACAGGGCGGTTCGTAAACTGCCAAGATTGTCTGCCTTTCAGCATCTACAGCACCCCCATCATTGTTAAAAGCGTTTTGACCAGAGCAACAACAAAGGCCGAGAATACCCCGAACAAAATGACAGTTCCGGCAAGCTTGAACATATTTCCGCCAACTCCAAGAACAAAGCCTTCCGTACGGTGCTCAATCGCAGCTGATATGACTGAGTTTCCAAAGCCTGTAACAGGTACAGCACTTCCTGCTCCTGCAAATTGGCCAATATGATCATAGATTCCAAAGCCCGTTAATAGCATCGATATAAAAATCATCGTAGCTACAGTTGGATTCCCTGCTGTTTGTTCAGTGAAATTGAAGAAATAAATATAGAAGTAAGTGATAGCCTGGCCAATCACACAGATGATGCCGCCGACAAAAAAGGCTTTAATGCAATTTTTCAGTACCGGCCTTTTTATTTCATGCTTTTGCTCGAGCTGCTGGTACTGCTGCTGCTGTGGTGTGAGCTTTTGCTTCTTCTTATTCCCCATTCCGCCAATTCCTCCTTATGTCATTTCCTTTTTCAACGAAATAATCTTTTGCAGCTGTTTTTCCGCTTTATCCTCGGGATATGCAGGATCCTTCATTCTCTCGCGCAGTTCCACAGCCTCTATGAAGATTTTAAAATCACTTGAAACGATGAAGTTCTCACCTGGGTAATTCTTCTCCAATTTCTTATTGATTTCTTTTTCGATCCTCTTCATGCCAAACCGCTTTAGATGCTTGACCTTATAGGCAACCAAAATATCTTTCTTCCCCTTAATGACAGCGACATCATATATCTCATCGAGTGCGGCTATATCCTTTTTGACTTTCTCGGCAAGCTTGATATCTTTGATATCGAGATCATTTGTCGCACCTGGATCTGGGTTCACAGATTGAATCATTGAAGCGCGGCTTTCTGGAGAGGTTTTTCCCATGGAACAGCCAGTCATGACCGCGGCCAGAATAAAGAAAACCACCAATGCTTTTCCTGCCTGAAACATTTTCATCTTATCCCTTCCTATTGTCAGCTTTTTGATAAAATTATTTTCCACGTTGGCAAGATAAATTATGAATTATTTATAGAGGGGATTGTTTCCATGTTCTGTAAAACGCATTTTTATGACGATGTTTTTTAGTGGGTTCCGACTATCAATCCTAAAATAGAATCGCTATTGGCAAATATTTTTCGATTTTAGCGGAAATAAGAGATCCATTCTGGGTCATTGTTAACTTCTTTCTCCAGTTTTCAGGAAAAAATGACTCCCCATCTGGCTCATTGGTGATCACTTTCTAAGGGTTTAACCTGGTTCCACGCTGACCAAATTAATCCAAGAAATGCCTAATTAGTGACATGAAAATAAGCCGTCATCGAATTCTCAAGCACAAAAAAAGCCTGGCCGGATGGCAGGCTTAGTTTCTATGCTTGCTTCTTCTTTTTTCCGCAGCCACAGCCCTTTTTTCGCCTTCGGCGCGGGTTTGTTGCTTTTTCATTGCTGTTTTCATTAGACTGGTTATCTGTGCTCCGCTTCTCTTCCAACAATCTTACCCCCTTTTTTCAGAGAGTCCATACACCATTTTATGTTCACTGTCGTTTTTTGTTCTGGACGGACTAATCAGATTGCTAATCTTCTTTACTGGCCCATTTCTGGACCAATGATGCAGCGCCTGCTATCGCAAGTATGGCTATAACCGGCATGGCAAAGCGAGGGACTAGTTCGTATGCACTGTAAACGACAACCGTCGTCCAGAACCCGGTACACCAATGGCAGCTCAATAGCTCGCCGATCCAGTACCTTACACCCGTTCCTTTTACCTCAATATATGTTTCATTGCTGCCATCCTCCATTTCTTCGACAATGGTTTCATGGAATGGCGCTCTTATGAATTCAGTGATCGTATCGTAAACAATTAGCCGGGTTAATCGAAAACTCGCGAAAACGAGCAGGAATAAATCTAGCCAGCTGTCCATGCATTCCACCTCTATTACTTATAGATACATTTCAGCATATGCATAGCTATGGCCTATGTATGGGCATGAGCCTGTCCGCTCCTGTCATTAATTTTTGCAGTAATCCCTTCTAAAATTAGACAAACACCCACACCATTAGACGGGCGATTCATATTCTATTAAGGACAATAGGTCAAATCAATCAAAGGAGATGAATTTGAATGACTTGTGGAAAAAGAAAATTTGACACAGATAGCTGTGTAGCGGATATCCTTAAAAGAGTAGCAGATGCTCAAGATGAAGTAGATAATGATGGTGATTGTGATGTCAGCTGCAATAAATCCATCCAGGACCTGCTGGCAGGAGCAACTACACCTAACAACTTTGATACTATTCCGCTAATCCTGTATTGCGGCTGTGATCCATTCCTTGGTACTGGTGTCCGGTTGATACGAAGGGAGAACAGTTCACAAGTGCTTCAGTGCATTGAATCATTCTTCTTCCGAGTGACATCGGTTGATGATAATTGCGCTAAGCTTGAATTGCTTTCTACAGGAACAACTGAACTGTGCAAATGGTCAGAACCATGCGAGCAAATCAACACTGGAACAACAACTTTCTTCAGAACAGGTATCTGTATCACTGTTGACCTCAACTGCTTCTGCGCAGTAGTGTGTCTGGATCCGGTGTCTACAACATTGCTTCCTACAAATACTCCAGCAAAATAATTGGAAGCAGGGGCTGCCGAGATGGTAGCCCTCTCTTTTTTTTGACATTTTTACAGACCGCGTATTTTTATGTCAATGATTTCCTTTACTGGTATCAGTACTGGCTTCCGTTTCCCTTTGGGGATAACCCTGATCTGGTCCTCTTCATTTGAAACAAAATAACCTACAATCTTATCTTCAACCGTCACGAAACTGTATTGGATTTTGACAATGGAAACAGGGAATTGTTCCAGATATTCGATTTTTTCCATGATTGATAATTCATTAAAGGGTTTTTTCTTCTTCCCCTCTTCAACTTCCTTCGAAGTGTCACTCTCTTCAAGAACATTGCTGATCTCTTGTTCTTCCACCTTTTCCAGTTCGACCGCTACAGAGCTTTCCTGCTTATTTTGTTCCTCTGCGGGTGCATTTTCAATTTCAGTTTCATTTCCATGTACTCTGTCATTAAAGTGGTACTTCTCCTGCATGCTTGCTGACAACTCTGGATAGTCAGGCTGATGAATGTATAAGAGAGGTTTCTCCCGCTTTTTTCTTCTGGCCATTTCCAAACCTCCTGCTCAGTTCACTCTCTACTTATGTGTATGCAGGACAAATACCCAGGGTTAATACTTTTTGGAGAATGCCAGCGAAGGGATAGCAAAAACCCGCTTGAATCAATTCAAGCGGGTTTAATTACATTAATTAGTTTTCTAAAGAATATGGAATCCAGAGTCAACGTGAATGTTTTCTCCCGTAATGCCTCGGGACAGATCACTGAACAAGAATAGAGCTGTGTCGCCTACCTCTTCTGGCGTCGTGTTCCTGCGCAATGGAGCTTTTTCCTCAATTTCTTTAAGGATTGAGTTGAAGTCGCTGACACCTTTTGCTGAAAGTGTGCGGATTGGCCCTGCTGAGATTGAATTCACACGGATATTGTTTTTTCCAAGGTCAGCTGCAAGGTAGCGGACACTTGCATCAAGGGATGCTTTTGCAACACCCATTACGTTATAGTTAGGGATTGCGCGCTCTCCGCCCAGGTAAGTAAGCGTTACAATGCTTCCGCCTTCAGTCATCAGTTCTTTGGCTTCCTTCGCAACAGCTGTCAGTGAATATGCACTGATATTGTGGGCCAGTAAAAAGCCATCGCGGGTAACGTTCATATAGTCCCCTTGAAGTTCTTCCTTGTTTGCAAAAGCGATACAGTGAGCAACGCCATAAATTGTTCCGGCCGCTTCCTTGATATCCTTAAAGCATTTTGTGATATCTTCATCACTCGTTACATCACATGGAAGGACTAAATAATTTTTATCAAGCGATTCTGCCAGTTCACGGACACTCTTTTCCATACGCTCTCCAGCATAAGTGAAAATTAAATTTGCTCCTGCATTATGGAGAGATTGAGCAATTCCCCATGCAATGCTGCGTTTATTGGCTACACCCATTACTACATATGTTTTACCATTTAATGAAAGACTCATTCGTAGAAATCCCCCTGTTAATACAAGTTATTAGTACCTAGTGCTAATTCTACACTATTAAGTTTCATTTGAAAAGGAAAACCCGCCTGAAAGGCGGGTAAGCTTCTTCTATATACCTCCGGATAAGATGGTTAACACCAAAAACAAAATTCCAATTCACGTTTTAACTCATCTACATATTCTTTCGAACCAGTGACAATCAGACGGTCATTGAGCATCAATTCTGTATCGCCATGGGGAACGATTGAATCATTTCCGCGTAATATCCGTACAAAGATGACATCGCCAGTGAATGGGAATCTCCTGATGCTCATGCCATCAAAATGATCATTAAGCATCCGGATTTCGTGCAGCGAATTTTCCTGGTTGGTCAAGATGCTCATAACACCTGGCGATTCGATCATTGCACGCAGCAGCGATTCTGTTGAACGCAGGACAGAAAAGATTTCAATTCCTTCTTCCTGAGCTTTTTCGGCCAGGTCAGGGCTTTCAATCCTCGCAATCACACGTTCAATCCCTTTTTCCTTGGCACTTACTGCAATTGTAGCATTAAGATCAGCATCTCCGGTTGAAATGACGATAATATCAGCATCATAGACGTTTTGCTTTTCCAGTGTCTCGATTTCATAATTATCCACTTCGATAATGTCAAACACTGAATCAGCAAACTGTTTACCGTCCTTCTCTTGTTTCTTATGGTATAAAACCGTTTGATACAGGGATGATCCCAAATCCCTTGATACAGGAAGGGTCATTTGGTTAGCACCAATGAATGCCACTTTTACCTTCTTCTCTTCAGCAGTTGCCTGCGGGAACAGCTTCTTGAACATGATTGGAGTGATGACACTCGATATTACTGCAACCAGAATCAAGGTTCCGCTCATCTGGGGAGTGATCATTTCCATTCGTTCACCAATTGTTGCAG
The DNA here is from genome assembly GCF_057785455.1 of Mesobacillus sp. NCBI lineage: Bacteria > Bacillati > Bacillota > Bacilli > Caryophanales > Bacillaceae > Mesobacillus > Mesobacillus sp. Next base: position 132,778 of record NZ_JBYNSB010000060.1, on the reverse strand, counting down.
CAGCAATGACCAGGGACAAAGTAGATGTCAACAGGAAGCCTGCTGCGAAAACTGTCTTGGTATCATACCATCTTTTCAATAGATAAACTGGCAGGATCTTTGATATGAACAAGCCTATTAAAAGCAATGGAATAAGAAGCAGAAGTTTCTTTTCACTCAGCATGGACCAAACGTCAAGATCGACTCCCACCATTACAAAGAATATTGGAATTAAAAAACCATAACCGAAAGAGTCAAGCTTATGGACCATTTCCTGGTCAGGAGCTAAAAGTGAAACTAAAACCCCTGCTAAGAATGCTCCAAGGATATTCTCCGCCCCAACTGTTTCAGATATGGCAACGAGCAGAATGATCAGGGCGAAAACTGCCCTGGTGCCTATCTGTGTAGTCCCTGTAGACAAAGCATTGATGAACGAGCGGTTTTTAAACCTTTTACCGATAAAATAAAGGGCAACGCCAGCGGCAAAAAGGACAAGCAGCAGCCATGTATTCCCTTCTCCTCCATCATAAATCGATACAAACACAGCCAGCAGTATCATTGTTGCCAAATCGGCAATGACCGCGATCAGCAGGATAATCTGTCCGATATTCGTCTTCATCAAGTGGGCGTCCTTCAATGTCGGCACAACGACTCCAAGTGAGATAGTCGAGATGATCAAAGTCATCAAAAACACATTTTCGATAAAGCCTGCAAGAACAAATAAATAAGAAAGACCGAGGGATGCAATGAAAATGCCAACAAATATGATGGATGAAACCATAAACGTATTGGGTTCATTCTTTCCATTTGGCAATGATTTTTTCTTGCTGCCTCCTGAGAAAGCAGTAAAGTCAATCTCCAAACCGCTCAGGAACATCAAGAACAGGAATCCCAGCGTAGAAAGCGTTCCGAGCCAGGCGTCCTCATGTACTATGTTGAAGCCGCTTTTTCCTATGATCAAACCCATAATGATTTCAGCGACTACAACAGGTATAAAACTCAATTTCAAGCGATGAAGCAAAATAGGTGTTATAAAGGCAACTATGATTACGATTACGAGAGAGGTAATCGAAGCATGTTGTTCCATCCCCATCCCTCCTTTATTTAGTAAGATAACTCATAAAAGCAGTAGCGATTCCAAAATAAATTAAAATACTGATAATATCATTTATAGTAGTAATGAAAGGGCCAGATGCTACTGCCGGGTCGATTTTCAGCCGATGCATCAGCAACGGAACTAAAGAACCAGCCAAAGTTGCTATGATTAAGGTAATAAAAATGGAGATTCCGACAAGTGCACCAAGGAACAAATCTCCCTGCCAGAAAAAAACGACGAAAGTTACGAGAATGCCGCAGATGAATCCGGTGATTAGGCCGGTGCCTGCTTCCCTGAGAATGATGCTCCATTTGCTCTCCTTTTCCAGGTCACCAGTCGCAATGCCTCTGACGGCTACCGCGAGGGCTTGTGTGCCCGTGTTTCCTGCCATGCCCGCTATCAGCGGAATGAAGACTGCGAGAATTGCTACTTTATTTAGTGTCTCCTCAAATCTGCCAATCAGGCTTGCGGTGAACATTCCAAGGAAGAGCAGGATAATAAGCCAGGGAAGGCGCTTCTTAGCAGCGGAAAAAGGATTACGGTCAACCGAATCCAAATCGGCAATACCAGCAAGCTTCGAATAGTCATCAGATGCCTCCTCTTCCATTACATCAATAATGTCATCGACGGTAATGATGCCCAGAAGATGTTTTTGAAAATCGACTACTGGCAATGCAAGGAAATTATAGTCTCTCATCATACGTGCTACTTCCTCCTGGTCCTCCCCGACTGATACAGAGACAACACGCTCATTCATGATTTCAAGTATCATGGTATCGTCATCGGCGACGATTAAGTCACGAAGAGATATGACACCAGCTAAACGTTTTTCTTCATCAATCACAAACAAGTAATAAATCGTTTCAGCCTGAGGAGCCTCGTTCTTTAAAATATGCATCGCTGATCTGACCGTCTGATTAGCAGCAATTGCAATGAATTCAGTTGTCATAATACTTCCGGCAGTGTATTCTTCATAATGAAGCAGGTCTTTGATTTCCTGCGCCGCTTCTTCATCCATGATTGTCAAGTAGCTAGCGACCTGATCCTTATCGAGCTCATTCAAAACATCAACCGCATCATCAGCATACATGTTTGATAGCATGTCAGCGGCATAATTCGGGTTCATTTGGGCAAGGACGTCCTTGAAATCCTCTTCATCCGCTTCCAGATTCTCAAACAGCTCAGCCATTTCTTCAGGTGACAGGAAATTATAAACCTTTGCCCTTGTATCATCATTTAATTCACTAAAAAATTCCGCCTGGTCATATGGATGAAGCTCCAAAAACTCCGCACGGAAATCATCAATTTTATCAGAGTAAAGTGCTTCCATCAGCAGCTCTCTGTTAATCTGCTGCTTTGCTGATGAATCTTTTCTTTCTTCAGCCATTCACCTTACCCCCTTTCCACTTCAGTACATTTCATTATACTAGCATTTCTTGTCTTCTTTGTCTTTTATCGGCACTTTTTCCTTTTTAGGACCTATTTCTCGTTACTTTTCGATTGGATTCTTTGCTTCTGAAGTGCATTGAGAGACCTGCTCATTACACTTTTCGAATCCATTTTTAGCTTTTGAATTGCCTTGAAAGCATCACTTTACTTTAAACATAGGATTCCTGCTTCTGAATGGTGTATAAATCCAGCAAAATTTTAAAATGGTTACGTGTTATTCTATTCCTTGCAAAAGATAATTTGTAATTATAACATTCCCTTTAAATAAGACTTTCTTGAAAAGAATTTAATGTCTAAATATTCATCTTTCCTGCTGAAAACCGGAATAATAAAAATGCCCATTCGCTTTTATAGAGATCGTAAATAATTAAATGAGGAGATGCTTATGAAATTAGATATTATCGGGGACATCCATGGTTGTTATAGCGAGTTTAAAGAACTTACACTAAATTTAGGTTACGCGTGGAAAGCTGGTATTCCAGTCAATCCTGAAGGAAGGAAGCTTGCATTTGTCGGTGATTTGACTGACAGAGGGCCAGAATCCTTGAAAACGGCGGAATTAGTCTGGAAGCTTGTGATTGAACAGGATCTTGCATATTATGTACCCGGTAACCATTGCAACAAACTCTACCGTTATCTTCTTGGCAATAAAGTTCAAATAACACATGGCCTGGAAACAACTGTCTCAGAGTTTTCAGCTCTAGGTTCCAAGGAACAAAGTACCTTTCGGGAGAAGTTCAAGCAGCTTTACGACTCATCTCCACTATATCATGTTCTAGATAACGGAAAACTCGTCATTGCGCACGCAGGTATCCGTGAAGATTACATAGGCGAAAATAATTCCAAGGTCAAGACCTTTGTTCTTTATGGCGATATTACCGGCCAGTCTAATCCAGATGGAACACCAGTCCGACGGGATTGGGCGAAAAAATATTCAGGCAAAGCGACAATCGTTTATGGCCATACTCCGGTAAAGGAACCCCGCATCATTAATAATACTTATAACATTGATACCGGAGCAGTGTTCGGCGGATCTTTGACAGCACTAAGGTATCCCGAGATGGAACTCATATCAATACCATCCACCATGCCTTATGTAGCAGAGAAATTCCGCGAGATTTAGGGTTGAATGGTCCTTTTCACATGAAGTTCGTGAGATAAATATCAACAATGTGTTATTGGTTCCCTCCAGCCTCGGTTTTTCTTCCTGCAGGGCAGCTATAGGTTCCGGCATAATGACAAAAAGCTAACCATCCCAAAAAAAATGGTTAGCTTTTTATTTGTGTTATTTCCCGATAAACATTTGTGTCCAATAGTTGCCCTGGCCGGTATGACCGACGCCGATATGTGTGTAATTAGGACTCAGGATATTCTTCCGGTGTCCTTCACTATTCATCCAGGCATTTACAACTTCTTCAGCACTTTGCTGGCCCATTGCAATATTTTCCCCAGCAGACTGGTAGCTCACTCCAAAGTCCCTCATCATATCAAATGGTGATCCATATGTCGGGCTCGTGTGTGAAAAATAATTCTTGGCCAGCATATCATCAGACTTTGCCTGAGCAACATTACTCAATGCTGTATCAGGCTGAAGGTTAGAAAGACCATTTTTCCTCCGCTGTTCATTTGTCAGGTCAATCACTTTTGATTCAAATGCACTGATTTCAGTTCCAGATGGAGTTTGCCCAGCTTTTTGCTGAGGGGCAGCCTCCTGATTTGGTGCTGTCCCTTGATCTGGTGCTGTCCCCTGGTTTGGCGCGGGAGCTGCACCTCCGTTAGCTGTCTCTCCTTGACCTGGTTGCAAATTACCTTCCTCTATCGGTGCCTGTAATGGGCCTTGATTTGGTGCTGCTGGAGCTGGCTGCATTCCATTACGAGGCTGCAGTAAAGCCTGGTCTCCCATTTGCGGCTGGCGAGCCCCCTGAAAGTCTCCATAAGTAAGTCTTCCCTGTCTGTTCATTTCAGTATGAGGAAAGTCCGCACTTGGAGTTTCGGTACTGTATGAATTCGGGTCAATCGTCAAAAATCCATCCGGCATTTGCAGAATTTCACTCGTTCCGCTTTCCCCGTTTCGTGCAGTCCTTTTAACTGTGCCAGCTTTACTGCTGCCATTTTGTTGCCTTAATTCCTTTGTATCATTGTCCCAGTATCCTGTTCCATAATCATTGTTAAGGGTCGTCATTCTGTTGTCCCTTAGATCAAGTGCTTCATCGTTATTGTTATTGCAAGCTGCCAGTCCTAAAAGCATGACAGCAGAAACAGCAGCTATTTTACCTTGCTTATAAATGTTCAAGTTTCTTTTCCTCCCTGATAATTCATTTATTACTTCCTTATGATTTGAAAAATCAGCGGAAATATATAATGAAATATCTGAGAAAAACCTGGAATGAAAAAGCATCAATACTTTTCCTAAAACGAAAAAAGGCAAACCTCATTATGGTTTACCTTTTGTTAATAATTGCTCCATATCATTTGGAAGCTCTGCCGTGAATTCCATTTCTTCATGCAAAAAGGGATGAAAAAACCGGATCTTCCTGCAGTGTAATGCCTGCCTTGAAATCAGTTCATGATTTCCTCCATATAAAGTATCACCTAACAGCGGATGGCCGATATGCGACATATGTACTCTTATCTGATGAGTGCGGCCTGTCAATAGCCGCAGTTGTATATGGGAAAAACCTGAACAGCTGCCGAGTACAGTATAAATAGTGCAGGCGTATTGTCCTGAGGGATCAACAGTCCGTTCGATTATGCTGTCTGCTTTTCTTGCAATCGGTTCCTCCACTTTTCCTTCATCCAGGTCAAAAATCCCCTCTGCAAAGGCTTCATATGTGCGTTTTACATCACCAGCCCGCTGCTGTTTACTGAAGAGATGATGAACATGGCTATGCTTGGCAATCAGAACAAGACCAGATGTATCCCGGTCAAGCCTTGTGACAATATGAGTCGTTGCTGCAATCCCATTTTGCTGATAATGGCCAATAACTGCACTGGCCAGACTCCCGTAAGGATGCTCGCGAGAAGGAATGGTATTCATGGCGGCAGGTTTGTTCACAACGAGTATATAGTCATCCTCATAGACAATTGTAAGTGGTATATTTTCAGCTTTCATGCCTTCAGAAGGAAACTCTTCAGGAAACATGACTGTGACAGCATCACCCGGCTGAATGATATAACGGACGTTTTTTTCCTGGTCATTAACCGAGATATAACCGCCCTTGAATTTGATATCTGTTAGTGCGGATTTGGAAATTTCCTTTTCCTTAAGGAAGTCCCTCAGCAGTTTGCCTTTATCAGCAGCTTCAGCTGTCCACTCCAGACTGAATTGTTTCGCCATATCAGCTGCTCCTGTCTTAATGTTCTTCATTCAGTTTACATTTTTTAGTCACTGTCCGAAATAAATGAATCACTGACACGCTTCCAGAATGGGAAAGGCCTGAATCTTGCAAAGCGGATTTTTTCGTCCGCAACCCGGAACTGAATTGACTTCACGTCTTTATGAAGCAGTGTCAGATGGTCCACCGTCACCTGGAAATCAGGCCTGTTAACCGGCTTGAGCGTGCATGTATGATGGTCGGGCAGGATCAGCGGAGAACCGACTGTCCTGAATACCCGGTTATTGATCGAGGCCATCTCTGCAACCTGGATTGCTCTTAATGAAGGGTGAAGAATCGCCCCGCCCAATGCTTTATTGTACGCTGTGCTCCCTGACGGTGTTGAAACACACAAACCATCACCACGGAAGCGCTCAAAGTGCTGCCCTCGAATTTCCACGTCCATAACCAGTGTGCCTTCCACTGATTTTACCGTCGATTCATTCAGCGCCAGGTATCTGGTCTCCCTTCCGCCATGCTGGTACCTGATAATTACCTCAAGCAGGGGATATTCAATCACCTGGTATGGTGTTTTTGCTATGGCGATCACAAGCTTCTCAATTTCCTCAGGAACCCAGTCTGCGTAGAATCCCAGATGCCCGGTATGTACTCCGATAAATGCTGTCTTATCCAGTCTGCTGCTGTATCGGTGAAATGCATATAAGAGCGTTCCATCCCCGCCGACAGAAATGCAGATATCTGGCTGGTCTTCATCATAAACGAGATCGAAATCCAAAAGGTATGTCCTCATCTTGTGCATTAATGTGTTTGACCGGGAATCCCCTTTTGAAGTTATTGCGAATTTCATGTGTTCTTACACCCCCGCCTGTCGATAGTGAATCTATTTCTTTCCATCCTGCTGCATTTCTTTTTTTCGCGTAAAAAAAGCTTGTGCCTCCTGGATTTCGCCCCTGATCGTCGACATTTCCTCATCAAGGCGGAAGGCTGCCTCAGCCGCCCTTTGCAGCCTGATCTTAATATCCTCAGGGAACATACCTTTATATTTATAATTCAATGAATGTTCCACTGTAGCCCAGAAGTTCATGGCAAGTGTACGTATTTGTATTTCAGCAAGGATATTTCTTTCTCCTCTGATGGTCTGGACTGGATAACGTATCACAACATGATAAGATCGGTAGCCGCTTGCTTTTTTATGGGAGATATAATCCCTCTCCTCAACAATTTCAAAATCATTCCGGCTTCTTAATAACTCGACAACCGTTTTGATGTCATCCACGAACTGGCACATGATCCTCAAGCCTGCAATATCCTGCATTTCAGTATCAAGTTTATCCAGCGATATTCCCTTTTGATTCGCTTTATCAAGGATGCTTGCAATAGGCTTTACCCTTCCTGTGACAAATTCAATCGGGGAATGATCGGAGTGCAATTCGTACTGGCTTCTGATGCCCTTGAGCTTGATTTTTAATTCTTCGACTGCATGTTTATAAGGTTCTAAAAATTGATCCCAGTGTTTCACTTTAAGTCACCTCAACCGGTTCTATTCACGAAAGCCTATGCGGTGGGCGCAGTAAAAACTTGTTCCACTTTCGCGACCATTTCCTCTCCATAATTGCTATTCCCTTTTATATTCGATATCAAGTATTCCATTTCCTCGAAAAAGCCTTCTAGTTTCAGCTTTGTATCATCAGAGGCTGTAAGGTAAGCTGCTGCTCCCGCTGCCAGGCCATCCTGGACAGCAGGCCATGTATTTTCCGGGATTGAGATGTATTGATAGCTCCCTTCATTTTCCACAATATAAATAAAAGCGAGCTGGTCAGAATCCACTAGCATTTGGCCTGTTGCTGACAGACCTGCAATGTCTGCTGCTGATTCTGATAAAAGCAGCAGTTCCTTATTTTCATTTTTTGCTTCGGTAATAAATATTCTTTGGCTCATTATTTCAACCTCCATAATCTTTATTATTTTATCATATAGAGGCAATTTCTACTAAAGATTGAAGCGGACCCTGTTTAACGAGATAATAAGGACAGAAATTTCCAAAGGGAGCGGACAAATATGAGCCAGAATATCGAAATTGAATTCAAGAATATCCTTACGAAAGAGGAATTCCTTAAAATAACGAGTCACTTTAAACTCGAGAACAGCATGTTCAAGACCCAGGTCAATCACTATTTTGATACTCCTTCCTTTACTCTTAAGGACTGCGGTTCGGCACTAAGGATCAGGGAAAAAGGCGAAAATTTTGAGATGACATTGAAACAGCCTGCCAATCTGGGGCTGCTTGAGACCAATCAACAGCTTACAGCTAAAGAGGCTGAAGAAATACTTGCTTCCGGACAAATTCCTGATGGTGAAGTGAAAGATGCTGTATCCGCTTTGATAAAGGATGTCGAACTCCTTCAGTATTTCGGATCGCTGACCACTGACAGAGCTGAATTTTCATACGAAGGCGGACTTCTAGTACTAGACCATAGTTACTATTTAAATACAGAAGATTATGAGATAGAATATGAGGTAACGGATGAAGCTGAAGGCTTGAAGATTTTCAGCGAACTGCTTGCTGAACTTAACATTCCAGCCCGAACGACCGATAATAAAATCAAACGATTTTATATGCGTAAATCAGGCTCTTTTAAATAATAGAACTTAACAGGGGATTCAGCCATGAACATAGATCAGTTAAAAGTCTCGCTTGAATTGCAAGCACTTCAGAAATTGAACAGCAGTCCTGCATCTCAATCTGGCAGCAGCCCTTTTCAGGAAATGCTGGCAACTCTTATGACAGAACAAACAGATGCACTTGGAGCAACAGCCACCCGTCTTGAAGAATTCTTCGGGGGGACACAGGAAGCAGTTCAATCATTCAGCCTTGGCAATCTCGGTGCCAGTCCTGCACTTCCGCCGATTCAGCTGACAAAGCTGGCAACTCGGGATTCGGGCTTTGATGATATTGTTGACCAGGCTGCTGCTGCCTTCAGCCTGCCTGCAAAATTGATTAAATCTGTCATTCAAAAGGAATCCAACTTTAATCCAAATGCCGTCAGCTCTGCTGGCGCTTCCGGCTTGATGCAGCTAATGCCTGCTACTGCCAGGGGTCTTGGAGTGAAGAATGTTTTTGACCCGGCCGAAAATATTTTTGCCGGAGCGAAATATCTACGCCAAATGATGGACAAATACGGCGATAATATTGAGCTTGCGCTGGCAGCTTATAACGCCGGGCCAGGTAACGTCGACAAGTACGGAGGGATTCCACCCTTCAAGGAAACACAAAATTACGTAACCAAAATAACCAATATGTTTTATGGATGATATTTCCATACTTTTCAGCCGTCTGCCAGTGGTAACAGACGGCCTTTTTGTGTACATTAGTAAAGCAATCAGTGTAATTATCTGTTCACAAGCCTATTTGTTTGAGATATAAATTTAGCATTGCTAAAATAAATAACATAACTATCAAAGCTAATGAAATTCAAAATTTTTTTTAAAGGAGTTATCACATATGGTTGAGAATAAGACCTTACCATTCGAAGCCATTGGCGAAGGAACACTTCACCGGCTGGTCGATGCTTTCTACCGCCGGGTAGGAGAGCATCCTGATCTTGCTCCTATATTCCCTGATGACCTAACGGAAACTGCACGAAAACAAAAGCAGTTCCTGACTCAATATCTAGGTGGACCGCCTTTGTATACAAGCGAACATGGACACCCAATGCTCCGGGCGAGGCATCTGCCTTTCGAAGTTACCCCTGTCCGTGCAAAGGCATGGCTCTCATGCATGTCAGAAGCAATGGATGAAGTTGGTTTGGAAGGTCCTATCAGGGAGGATTTTTATGCACGCTTATACCTGACAGCCCAGCACATGGTCAACACACCTGATGACGCGACTGGTGAGAACCCATGAAACTCAACAGAGAGAACCTTTTGAGTTACGACCCTTCAGAGTTTTGTCATGGCATGGATAAGAAGCCTATCGAAATATATATGTTCGTTGATCCATTATGTCCGGAATGCTGGGCGCTTGAACCGATAATCAAAAAGCTGCAGATCGAATACGGAAGCTATTTCTCCATCCGCCATATCTTAAGCGGCAGGCTTGCCACCTTAAATATGAGCAGAAAGAAAAAGTATGAAACGATCGCAGAGCTTTGGGAAAAAACAGCAAGCAGAACGGGAATGTCCTGTGATGGAAGCCTCTGGTTTGAAAATCCGGTTTCCTCGCCATACCTTGCTTCCATAGCCATTAAATCCGCAGAGCTCCAAGGAAAAAAGAAGGGCATCAGATTTTTGCGAAAGCTCCAGGAGGTTCTGTTTCTGGAGAAACAAAATGTATCCAACTTCGAAGTCTTAAAAGGCTGTGCCCGCCATGTGGGTTTGGATGTTGAGGAATTTGTGACTGACATTCATTCAGAAACAGCTGCAAAAGCGTTCCAATGTGACCTGAAAATCACGAATGAAATGGATGTCCAGGAAATCCCGACCCTCGTCTTCTTTAATTCGAATATCGAGGAGGAAGGCATAAAAATCACAGGTCTGTATCCTTATGAAGTGTACGTTCAGATTCTAGAAGAAATGCTTCCAGAAAAACCTGAACCGGCAAAGCCGCCTGCTTTAGAGGCTTTTATGAAACAATACAAAATGGTTGCCTCGAAGGAAGTTGCTGTCGTATACGATATGACAGTATCCCAGGCAGAACGGGAAATGAAGAAGCTCCTCCTAAAACAAAAGGTCGAACAAATCCCCGCAAAATACGGGATGTTCTGGAGATATCAGGAACAAGAAGGATAGCCGTGCATGGATTATGCACGGTTATTTTGTTTGCTAATGGATTTTTCCACCAGGTCCTAAATACGAGGACCTTATATGATATATCCCAGGTTTATTCACAAGCGATAAACAGGAAAAGGCCCTGCAGCTCTCCAACTGCAGGACCTTTTCTATTTTATACGAACAAAGGGGATGGGAGAAATCTTTCACGGTCAAACAAAGGGGTAATGTTTGCTAGTGATCAACTTCACGCTATTAATATAACATACCCCAATTCCTATCTCAATATACTTGTGTCTTATTTCACAATATTGTCAAATCCTATACATAATCAGGGCCCAGCTGCATAAATATTTAACAATTATCCTATTGTCCGGAGGAAAACATGATGTCTAAGTTTGCTGTTTTGCTTTTGATTTTGTTCTTCCTGTTTTCGTTTGTTCTTCATATTGGCGGGCTGATGCATCTCATTCCTTTATACCTTACTTCCCCCATTCTTTTTATATCGCTGTTCTTATTTTTGGTCTATGCGAATAACAGGAAAAGCTTTAAAGGTTTCTAAGCAACGTAAAAACCGGCCCAATGCCATATCGGGCCGGTTTCCTTATATTAAGAAAGCATTTTTTCCATTTCATCCAGCTTTTCTTCGAATACTTTAAGAGCTTCTTCGATTGGTTTTGGGCTAGTCATATCTACTCCAGCTTTTTTCAGGACTTCGATTGGGTAATCGGAGCTTCCCGCTTTCAGGAAATCGACATAGCGGTCCACAGCTGGCTGGCCTTCCTCAAGGATCTGCTTGCTCAACGCTGTTGCAGCACTGAAGCCGGTAGCATACTGGTAGACATAGTAGTTGTAATAGAAATGCGGGATCCTTGACCACTCAAGGCCGATTTCTTCATCAATATCAATATCTTCTTCACCGAAATACTTCTTATTCAGTTCATAGTAATCTTTTGTGAGAGAGTCTGCAGTCAGCGCTTCATTATTCTGTGCTTTTTGATGGATCAGATGCTCGAATTCAGCAAACATCGTTTGTCTGAAAACTGTTCCCCTGAAGCCCTCCAGATAATGATTCAGAAGGTAAAGACGCTTCTGTTCATCATCGATTGTTTTTAGCATATAGTCATTCAGCAATGCTTCATTGCAAGTTGATGCTACTTCAGCAACAAAGATTGAATAGTTTCCATATGGATATGGCTGTGTCTTCCTTGTGTAATAGCTGTGGACGGAATGACCAAACTCGTGTGCCAGTGTAAAGAGGTTATTCACATTGTCCTGCCAGTTCATCAGGATATATGGGTTTGTGCCATATGAGCCGGAAGAATAGGCACCGCTGCGTTTCCCTTTGTTTTCATGCACATCCACCCAGCGATTTTCAAAGCCTTCCTTAAGCACATTATTATATTCCTCACCCAGAGGAGCAAGACCTTTCAGAACATATTCCTTCGCCTCTGAATATGGAATTTCCATTTTCACATTTTTCACGAGCGGAGTGTAGAGGTCATACATATGCAGTTTTTCAAGGCCAAGAACCTTGCGGCGCAATTTGACATACCTGTGTAGAAGATGCAGGTTGGCATTTACCGTATTGACAAGATTTTCATAGACACTTTCAGGTATATTGTTCGCGGAAAGAGCAGCATGTCTTGCTGAATCATATTTGCGTACTCTGGCATTGAAATTATCCTTCTTGATATTGCCGCTTAGTGTACTTGCGAATGTATTCCTGAAGCTGCCATATGTCTTGTAAACAGCCTTGAAGGCATCTTCGCGAACCCTGCGGTCACTGCTTTCAAGAAAACGGATATAACGTCCGTGCGTAATTTCGACCTCTTCCCCATTCTCATCCTTGATTGATGGAAATTCGAGGTCGGCATTATTAAGCATACCGAATGTGTTGGATGGCGAGCTCATGACTTCCGATGCTTCTGCCAATAGAGCCTCCTGCTCAGCTGACAGTACGTGCGGGCGCTGGAGGTTGATTTCTTCCAGGGCATGCTCATATAGCTTTAATTCAGGTTTTTCTTCCAGGAAGCCTTTGATTTTTTCCTCATCGACAGCAAGGATTTCAGGCACGATAAACGCTAAAGAACTGCCTGCCTGGGAATATAAATTCTTGATCCGGTCATCCAGCCCCTGGTAAAAAGAATTCGCAGTATCCTGGTCATACCTCATATGGGCATATGTATACAACCGTCCAAGTCTCTCAAGCAGCTTATCCTGTAATTGAAGTGCATTGTAAAGCTGTTCTGCACTTTCGCCCAACTTTCCTTGATATTGCTGGATGCTGGGAATCAGGCTCTTCACTTCAGTAAATTCTTTTTCCCAAACATCATCACTCGCAAAAATATCCTCAAGTCTCCATGTATCTTCCACGGCTACTTCTTGTCTTGATGGCAATTTTTTAACTGTAGATTCATTCGACATATTGGTCCTCCTTACGACATTTCGTTATACGAAAAACTTTTCTAATATCATAAATTCGCTATGGATTTCTCTTTTCCTCCTATTTAGCGAAAATATGATATAAAGTTTTTCAAGATCTATATACCCACTTCTTAACCACATTATTTTACGCAGGTACTAACCTTTTCATGTTCGTTTCTAAAAAATGATTCAATAATTTTTCCATGATCCTTATAAAATAAGGACACCGCTGTCTGTTGTTCGTCAAAAGTAGCAGAAATCTTCCATTCTCGGTTAAGTTTATAATCCTGAGGAGATATTTTCACAATGATAGCAAACATCTTTAAAAGAGAAATATATTCATCGACCGCATCTTTAAAATCTCCCCGTCCAGCCAGAGGCAGATTCCGAAGCTGGATTTTTCCGCAATAAACCCGCTTTTCAATTGCTTTGTAAATATACTTCTTGTTAAAAACTTGGCCATTTCCCAGCTTCATAAAAATGTCCAAATAGAGATACGTCTGCCAGATGAGCGGCGGCGTTTCAATGAATTGAGCTGATGGCACAGGGATTCCAATAAATGGTGGAAGGTGAAGGATATGCATGCGGTTTCGGTATAATTCCTGAAGAAAATCATTTTGCATCGATCCTGGGTACTGAACATAACGGGATTGATACTTGAGCAGTTCTTTTCGCCATTGTTTTAAAATAGGAGTGTGTTGTTCATTGGAGGGAGAAATGACTTCTTTTAGAGTTGATTTTTGAATTGATTTGACTTCTATCCCGGTCAATGCTTTTCTGGATGTTACAGGGACAGCATGCTGAAGATTTATAAACTGGCCGGAAATCGGACAATAAGCAGTGAGGAACCAATGCAATCCTGGCCTTCTCATAAATAGATAAAGATAGTTGCTTAGTGAGACAGTATGTTGGCCTGAACGCCGTATTAAAGATTCTGCCGCAATCCAAATCGGAATATATCCATTTGCCTTATAGGTTTCAGTCCTCTTGATAAAAACTTCCTCAGGTATGACAGAACATTGGAATTCCAGTGCATACCTCTTCCCTTCATAATGAAACACTACGTCTGGTGTTTGCCTGGCAGCTGGGTCATATTTCTCCAATTCAGCATTGATTCCTTGTTTGATCAGCCAATTGTAGAGCTGGAGTTTACCTGATAGATGATACTCAGATTCACGATCATATTCATGCTCACAGGTGCTGCCTGGCTGGTGGGAGAAATGCCAAATCTTCTTGCTGCCAAGCTTCATGATCACCTCCTCATTGCACTGCTGGCAATAAAACTTTTCTTTCGACCTCATTGCAGTCAATTCTTTTTTATCCCACTGCTGGGCGAGGGACAGTCTTATTCCATTTGCCCTTTTTGCTACTAGCACTATTTATGCGCCTCCTTCCCCTATAAATCATTCGGCAAAGGAATCTCCTTCCCTCTCGAGAAAAGTGAACTTTAGATGAACATTGCTGGACATGGAAACTAAAACAGGAAATAGAATTTCGTTTCTGAAACTGTGTTATAAAAAAATAAATAAACCCGGAAATAATCCGGGTTCAAAGCATCGGGGATAATAATCTGGATGTGGATTCAAGCAGTCTGTAACCAATATGCCTTTTACTGAAATCATCCATTTGGATTTCAATTGAATCAAGCATATCATGTTCAAATTCCTTAACCAGCATTTCGGTACTCGCTGTTTTATAAAGGAATGCATTGACTTCAAAATTGAGATGGAAGCTTCTCATATCCATATTGGATGTGCCAATCGAAGCCAGCTGGCCATCAACGATAACAATTTTGCTATGCATGAAGCCCTTCTTGTATTCGTAAATTTTCACACCTGCCTCTAATAGTTCCGGAAAATAAGAACGGGAGGCATAGAATACAATTTTTTTATCCGGACGCTGCGGCACCAGCAGCCGGACGTCAAGCCCGCTCAACGCCGCGACCTTTATCGCCGAGAATATATCTTCATCTGGTATGAAGTAAGGTGAGGCGATCCAGACTGACTTGTCGGCTGATGATATCATCGAGAAGAAAATATTCTTGATGACACTCCATTCATTGTCAGGCCCCCCGGCGATCATTTGGACCCCGCCATGGGTATTTTCCTCAAGGGCTGGCGATAAATACTCTGGCGTCAAAAGGCTATTATTTGTCATGTAGAACCAGTCCTGCAGGAAAATGAGCTGCAGGCTTCGCACCGCTTCTCCCTTAGCCATCAGATGGGTATCACGCCAAAATCCAAAACTCTTGTCCCTGCCAAGATATTCATCACCGATATTCAGTCCGCCAACAAACCCAACCGAACCATCGATGACAATAATCTTGCGGTGATTCCGGAAATTGAATTTACTATTCAAGAACGGCAGCCTTACTGGTCCGAATTCAACCATTTCGACACCAGCACCAATCAAATCGCGGACATATTTTTTCGAAAGCTTCCAGGAGCCAACTGAGTCATAAAGAAAACGAACCTTCACTCCTTGTTTTGCTTTTGCCATTAATACCTCTTTAATCTCTTCACCAATAGCGTCATTCCTGACAATGTAATATTCCATATGGATATGATGGGTGGCTTTTTTCAGGTGATCAAGTATATGGCTGAAGGTCTCATCTCCATTTGTAAGTACTTTTGTGGAGGTTGCGAATGATATCGGGCTGTTGCCAAGCTTTTGGGCAAGAGTGAATAATCTGCGGTGATCCTCCTCCATCTCAAGCATTCTTCTTTCATTGACCCGTTCTGCTCCACCCTCGACTTTCAAAAAGGTTTGTTTGTCGAGAAAATATTTCTTACGGAACATTTTTTCTTTACGATAATTACGGCCGAACAGCAGATAAAAAATGAACCCGACAAGCGGGAAGCCGCCAAGCACGACGAGCCAGGTCAATGTTTGGGACGGATGGCGGTTTTCAAGGAAGATGACAAAGCTTATAAAAATTACGGTAAGGGACATAAAAATACTGATGTAACCCAGATATGAAGCGTCTAGTTTTTCGTAAAAAAGATAGTACACACCAGCTAGCAGTAAGATAAAAAAAGAAATGCGGACTGTGTTTCTCATGGTATTCACCTAACTTCTATCTCTAATTCCCCGATTTAAACATGCAGGATTTACGGGGACCAATAATCATACGTTTTGGATTTAAGAATGGATTCAAAAATTTACGCCTTAATATAGTATCGTACAATATGACCAAAAAAACCGATTTCATCACTGAAATCGGTTCCTGGTCAGCTAAAATGCTTCCTTATCACACTAAATACATCTTCACCAATAATCTTTTTGCCGTATTCTTCAAGACGGTGAATCGTAATGCTTGATTCCAGGCCGTATTCGAGAAGAACACTTAATATATTGTCTATTTCCTCTTCATCTTCAAAGTCCTGCTCGGGAAATTCAATGTATAAATAATACTTGTCAGACAGGCTGTACAAGCTTGTCGTGATTTTGTCTAATCCAGGTCTTTTAGACAGGGCGATGATATCCTCAAGGTCTTTGAAGTGCAGCATGAATTCAAGGTCATCCTCAAAAGCTGGCTCATCATCCATCCCTTTGGAATTGAACTGATGATCAAGCAATTCTTCTATGCGTTCATCAACTGGAAGATCTTTTAGCTTATCATTTGGAAGAGGAAGCTCAAATTTCGTTCCTTCCTTGGAAAGCTGGGCTTTTGTCACCAGCACTTCCAGACCTTTTTCAAGGGCCTGAACCTGAATCCACAATGGACCTTCAACACCAAATTCTTCTTCGGCATGGACTTCATCCATCATCTCCCAAAAAAGTTCTTCACTGCGGTCGCGGTTATACCAGATTTCTTCACGGTCGAATCCCCGCTCCTCAATGTCCATATAAGAAATATAAAACTTAACCGTATTTTCATTAATACGTTCGATTTCCATTTGCTTTCTCTCCCTTCCAGGCAAAGATTTGAAGGGACTAAATACCCCCAAAAGCTGTTGGTCTTTTTCTTTTACCCTTAATAAATAAGTCTAAATCACCTTGTTTTTATACAGGGAAGGTAAATAGAAATTTCAATCTTGTACTTTTATTTTATGTTATAATAAGCCAATTTGGAAATAAAATATACACCCATTTTTAGAAAAGGCTCATACAAAATAAAATGAAAGTATTCTTTACATTTTATCAGAAATGTGTTAACAATTCAATTCCACTGCCTGTCCAGGAACCGGTTAATAATAAGGAATTTTTTAATTTGTTGGCTATGTTAAACAAGGCTGTTGATTTCCTTTCCAGGCGCTTCGCTTTCCTCTGAAAAATTATGAAAAAGCCCAATTGCCGGCTTTTTTCAAGAGCAAATTTTTCTTGGGGCGTGCGGTGAGCCTCCTCGTTGCTTCACTCCTGCGGGGAAAAATGGTCCCTTCTTTTCGGGCCATTTCTTCCGGGGTCTCACCTGTCCCGCTTCATCCCGAAGTCTACGCGCCTGGAACGAAGAGCAACAGGGTTTAAAAATCAACATCCTGTTTTAATAAAGCCATTTGTAAACAAAGCTTTATTTTGACATTTCCAGACGCCTAGTATTTTCCATGAAGTTCCGGCAAGCCAAACTGCCTGCTTTTCATATATATTATTCTTACCTAAAGGCATAATAAAAAGCTCCCTAAAATAGGGAGCCCTGTTTTAATTGACAAGTCGCTGAGCTTCACGAAGCTGGAAAGTTCGTACTTTCCTAGGAAGGAATCGGCGAATTTCATCTTCATTATATCCAACCTGCAGGCGCTTTTCATCAATGATAATTGGCCGGCGCAGCAGACCTGGGTTTTCCTTGATTAATTCAAACAATTCTTGCAGCGGCATCGTTTCGAGATTTACATCAAGTTTTTGAAATGTTTTAGAACGTGTAGAAATGATCTCGTCTGTACCGTCTTCTGTCATTCGCAGAATTTCTTTTATTTCGTCAATCGATAAAGGCTCTGAGAAGATATTTCTTTCAGTATAAGGAATTTCATGTTCTTCAAGCCAGGACTTTGCTTTTCTGCAAGAAGTACAACTTGGTGAAGTGTATAAAGTGACCATTGGTTAATTCACACTCCCTTGGATTTACTTATATATTATTTGCTTGAAAAAGCGTATGTTTTCTTAAATAATAATAAGTATAATTTTGTAATTCATATTGTTAATTATACACCAATGCTACGATAAAAGGTATCCCTTTTAAAAAAATCTTGCGGGCAACTATGTAAGGTTTTTGTCCTCTATAATATATAACGAATCAAAATGCAAAAAGTTTCATTCATTTTATATTTTTTTCATCACCCTTGCCATAGCGTTATATAAAAATATTCGTATAATTCATCCGAATTTTGTCGGTAATTTGTAATTTATTATTATTTACCCGTTTCATAACCCTATAAACATTTATTAATAAATTTTTTAAATTCTCATTTGGATTATGAAAATGAAAACGCAACCAATGCATACTGAGCTTGGTTGCGAATCTTTGAGCTGCTTATTTGAATGTTGCCGCTTTGGATTTGTTTAACAGGAATGCCGATAACCGACATTGAATATAACAAGACCATTGGGTTAAATATCCGACAGCATATCGTCCCTTTTCTCTTCAAGAGTTAAAACTTCCTCAACAGGCTGATAGGATTCTCCATAGAATTTTCTATCCTTATATGTGTGGATCATGTTATAGGTTTTTTTCATTGCTTCGTACACAAGTTCTTCAGGTGCATGATCTGGCGCCCAGTACAGGATTTCCATTTCATTGATTTGCTTTGTCGCAAGTGAACGTCTGCGGTATCCGATTGTCCGGGCATGTTCAAACCCTTCACGTTTATAGAATTTGAGTCGTTTTTCTGTATCAGTATCTTCATAATTAATTGGCTCTACTTCAAGAATGATCGGCTTTCCTTTTTCCTTTAGCTTTTCAATCAATTTATGGCCAAGTCCCTGGCCGCGAGTTTCTTTAGCAACAAAGAGATAGTCGATAAACACAAAATCATCTGTCTCAACATACATCAATACATGTCCAGGTCCTTCATCCTTATGATAAATCTCAGACCTTTCTTTTAAAAGGGTCTCCATGTGTTCTCTGGATTTCATTTCTTCAATAGGGAAATATTGATTCAGTTTTTCATACCAATGCATTGCTTATCTCCTTTTCGATTTTTTTATCACCCGATAAGCACCCAGCTTTTCTTATATAAAACATGATAAAGACACTTCTCCTATTTTTTCTTTATAAAGTTCTTTTAATACACCGACAATTCTTTTAAAATATAGATGTATGGGGATCATGTATTTATATTTATCACCTTCATAGACATGAATGGTGAAAAAAAAGGTGGAGGTTTATCATGGGCGATTACATACTGGACTTAACGATCGTAACTCTGCTAGTGGTGGGAATAACTGCGACTATTGGTGTCATCACGAATGGAATTGGCACTAAATTCTTTGGCCGCAAAAACAGAACAGAATTTGTAGATCAGTCTGCCCGTATGCAAACAGGGTGGAAGAACGTAGGCGGCAAAAAGTAAAACGTTTTCCATGTAATATTATACATATCTAAACAGACATATCCTAATGATATGAAAAAAGGCGTGAAATGAGTTACTCATTTCACGCCTTTTTTTAATCATCCGCTTTTAATTTCAAGGAGTATAATCTACATTTTGTGTATATCGGTTACTTGCGTTCCAAAGAAGGTATTCGTTTATGCCTTGATCCTTCAATGCGCGGATTTGTTCCTCTACTTCTTTCTTGCCATACTTCAGGTAATTTCCACTGCCCAGCCAGGATGCGGTGAAATCCTGAAGCCATGGCCGTGAGACAGGGGGAGTCTTTAACTGCTCCAGCTTTGTCTTCTCAAGCTTTGCATATTCAGAAACCAGCCTGTACGGTTCTGTATCCGGCTTGGCAATGCCAAAATAGGATGTCCAATGACTAGGGTAAATCATGGAGGAAATCACATCGACATGTTCTGATATTTTCGAGAAATTTTGTCCAATACCCGGTGCTTCGGGCAATGTAGCAGTGTAGCCAAAAATATCGACAGAAACTTTTACACCATATGGCTTTAATTGTTCGCGGGCATACGAGACAAAATCAGTAACAGCCTTTACGCGTTTCTGAACATTGTCCATTTGTACATCCTTGTAATCACCCATAGAATATATCAATGAGGCATCTCTGTTTTCAAAGCCTTCGGGAAATCGTACATAATCAAATTGTATTTCCTGGAACCCCATTTTTGCTGCTTCTATCGCAATTTGGACATTGTAATCCCAAACTTCTTTTACGAATGGGTTTACAAAGGATTCCCCCCTGCCATTCTTCCAAACAGT
Source organism: Mesobacillus sp. (assembly GCF_057785455.1). Taxonomy (NCBI): domain Bacteria; kingdom Bacillati; phylum Bacillota; class Bacilli; order Caryophanales; family Bacillaceae; genus Mesobacillus; species Mesobacillus sp. The sequence goes on along the minus strand of NZ_JBYNSB010000060.1, from coordinate 112,412 downwards.
GTTTCCTTCTTTATAAGACCACTCGGGCTTTTGATTCGCAAGAGCTGTATCCTTGAAAACTACTACTCTGGCAATTGGGTAAATCTGCTTCTGTTCCAGTGTCTTTAAAAGCTTTTGCGGATCCTTGATATAAGGCTTTCCAATATCTTTAAAAGCAGATTTTTCATCAGGTTTATATTTAAGATATCCATGATCGTCTTTTATATCGATTACCATTGCATTTAAGTCTGTCTCATCTATAAGCTTTGTCAGCTGTCTGAATTTTTCTCCTCCGGCTGAATGGCCCGTTACATAAATCCCTCTAACAGCATCTGGATACTCAAAATGGTATCCTGACTCAAATTTGAATCTAGGCATTTGCTCAGGTATTTCACGGACCAAAGACGAATGCACCCTTACCGGCAAATCCTCTGAACCATGAGCTTTCTCTTCTGCGTATGCTGCCGGATTTAATGGTGAAAAAGAGGCAGCAACTAAGGCTGCGGCTGTTATTTTTTTGAGCTGCACCGACCATCTCTCCTTATACCTTGACATGTCATTTCTAATTATATGAAACTTGGAATCCTATCTATGAATCTATTTTACCCACTTTCGACATATTTAGATATAATAGAATTATTTTTCTCTGCTGGAATTTAATTCCTAATCTATTTCCTGTTGTTTAACCATGATTTTGTCCAGCCTAAACAAAAAAACGATCTCAAGTAATGAGATCGTTAAGTTTATTTTACATATTGCTGCTGATACTGTTTCAATTCTTTCTCTGAACAATATACATAATGTCCAGGAGCAACTTCCCTCATCTTAACTTCTTCGTTATCAGCATATTGATGGACGTTCGGGTCGTAGGATTTACGACGGCGAGTCCTCTCTGATTCCGGATCCGGAAGAGGAATTGCTGATAATAATGATTGAGTGTAAGGATGCAGTGGATTGTTGTATAGATCATCAGCTGGTGCAAGTTCTACCAGCTTACCGAAGTACATGACCCCAATCCTGTCACTGATATATTTAACCATTGAAAGATCGTGTGCGATAAACAAGTATGTTAACCCTTTTTCACGCTGCAATGTCTTCATCAGATTGACAACCTGAGCCTGAATGGAAACATCAAGTGCTGAAATAGGTTCGTCTGCAATAATAAATTCTGGCTGTACAGCAAGTGCACGGGCAATTCCGATACGCTGTCTTTGTCCGCCGGAAAACTCGTGTGGGTAGCGGTTGGCATGCTCTCTATTTAAGCCAACAGTTTCAAGCAGTGAATAGACTTTTTCCATTCTTTCCTGCTTGCTTTTAGCCAGCCCATGGATGTCGATACCTTCTGCGATGACATCAGAAACTTTCATCCTTGGATTTAGTGATGCATATGGGTCCTGGAAGATCATTTGCATGCTTCTGTTGAATTTCTTCAGGTCTTTTTTGCTTTTCTTTCCGTGAACGCTCTCACCTTTGTAAAGTACTTCACCATCTGTTGCATCATATAATCTGATAATCGTTCTGCCTGTTGTTGACTTACCGCAGCCAGATTCTCCAACCAGGCCTAGTGTCTCCCCTTTATAAATATCAAAAGAGACTCCGTCAATAGCTCTGACTTCGTTTGCCTGCCCCATATTGAAGTATTGCTTCAGGTTTTTGATTTCAAGAAGCTTTTCTCTATTTTCCATTATGCCAGTCCTCCTCTTACCGTTATTTCACGCCTGTGAATTTACGCATTCTGCTCTTCACCGCTGCTGGCGGTTCTACCTTAGGAGCATCCGGATGCAACAGCCACGTAGCAGCATAATGTGTGTCAGAAACTTTGAACATTGGAGGCTGTTCTTCTAAGTCGATTTGCATTGCATATTCGTTACGCGGAGCAAATGCATCTCCTTTTGGCGGGTTCAATAGGTTTGGCGGTGTGCCAGGTATAGCATAAAGATCTTCTTCCTTCGCATCCAGGCTTGGCATTGAACTGATCAAACCCCATGTGTATGGATGCTGTGGATTGTAGAATACTTCATCAACTGTACCAATTTCGACGATCTTACCACCGTACATTACTGCCACACGGTCAGCAACGTTTGCAACAACGCCAAGGTCATGCGTGATAAATATAATGGATGTGTCGATTTTATTCTGCAGGTCCTTCATCAATTCAAGGATTTGGGCCTGGATTGTCACATCCAAAGCAGTTGTCGGCTCATCTGCAATCAATACCTTAGGATTACATGCCAATGCAATCGCAATAACAACCCTTTGTCTCATACCGCCTGAAAACTGGTGCGGATACTGATTGATGCGAATCTCCGGTTTTGGAATACCTACAAGCTTAAGCAATTGCAAAGCACGTTCTTTAGCAGCTGATTTGCTCATATTTTGATGCTTGATCAGCGGTTCCATGATTTGCTTTCCAACTTGCATTGTTGGGTTTAAGGATGTCATCGGATCCTGGAAAATCATCGAAATGTCTTTTCCACGAATTTTTTGCATTTGTCTGTCTGTCAGCTTAGTCAAGTCCTTGCCGTCAAATAGAATCTGTCCGCTTTTAATTTCCGAGTTTCCAGGAGGTAATAATCTCATGATTGCTTTAGTTGTTACTGATTTTCCAGAACCCGACTCACCTACGATCGCCAGGGTCTCTCCCTTTTTAAGTTCGAAATTCACACCGCGAATCGCCTTTACTTCCCCCGCGAATGTATGGAAAGAGATGTTTAAATCTTTAACCTCTAAAATATTTTCCATAATTATTCACCTACCCTTTTAATCGCGCATTTTTGGATCAAGCGCATCTCGTAATCCGTCTGCCAGCATGTTAAAGGTAATCATGATGATACTAATGACAATTGCTGGAATTATCATTTCGTGAGGATATAATCTCAACACTTTGAAGCCTTCATCAATCAATGTACCAAGAGATGCTAATGGATCCTGTAAACCAAGTCCGATAAAGCTCAAGAAAGCTTCGAAAAATACTGCGTTCGGAATGGTGAACATAGTGTTGATGATAATAACACCTGCAAGGTTTGGCAGCAAATGTTTTGAAATGATTTTGCCATTGCTGTTACCTAATGTTTTGGAAGCCAGAACAAATTCCTGTTCTTTAAGCTTCAGTACCTGTGCACGAACAACACGGGCCATACCAACCCAACCTGTAATCGTAAGCGCTACTGTGATGGAGATAATACCTGGCTTAAGCAATAGAATCATCAGAATTACCACAATCATCAGTGGGATGCCAACAAGAATTTCTGTGATCCTCTGCATGACGTTATCAAGCTTTCCGCCATAGTAACCAGAAATTGCGCCATATGCTACCCCAATGATCATATCAATCAGTGCAGCAAGGAAAGCAATATATAAAGAGATTTGTGTACCTTTCCAAACTCGGGTAAATTGGTCGCGGCCAAGTGCATCAGTACCGAACCAATAATACTCATCAACCTTCTTCTGTTCATACATGTTAATTTCTTTTCCTGCCCTATTGACAACAACACCGTCAAATGGAAGCCAGCTAATATTTTCAAGGACTGGAATTCTTGGCGGAAGGTGATTATGCCTTACATTCTGCGTATCAAATTCTTTACCGCTGATTAATGGCCCAATAAATGCCATGATGATGATGAGGGCCATGACAATCAAACTTACCAATGCTCCCTTGTTCTTGCGGACGCGCATCCAGGCATCCTGCCAAAAGGTCAAGCTCGGCTTATTAATTTCCTCACCTTTAGACGCATCAATTTCTGCAGGTCTAAAACGTTCTTTTGGAATTTTTGCTTCAAACTCAGCCATTACTTCTTACCTCCTGACAGCCTGATGCGTGGATCAATGATTCCATAAAGAATATCCACTACAAGGATGATGAAAACGAATAATGCTGCAAATAAAATGGTTGTTCCCATGATAACAGGGTAATCATTAACTGTAATCGATTTTACAAATTGTTCACCGAGACCAGGAATCGCAAAAATTTTCTCGATAACAAGAGAACCAGTCATCAATGAAATTGCTAATGGTCCGAGAACAGTCACCAGTGGAATCAGTGCGTTCCTCAATGCATGTTTGAATGCAATCTCAAAGAAGCTCGCTCCCTTTGCTTTCGCCAACGTAATATAATCAGAACTTAGTACTTCGATCATTTCAGTTCTCATAAATCGGGCTGCGATTGCGATTGGCAGCATGGATAAAGCAATGGTTGGCAGGATTGTATATTCAAATCCTCTCCAGAATAGTACCGGGAACCAGCCCAGCTTAACAGCCATATAATATTGAAGCACACCGGCGAATACAAAGTTAGGAATAGACTTACCGAGTACCGCTACAAAGGTAGAGCTATAATCCACCCAGGTATTTTGTCTCAAAGCAGCAAATATACCGAGCAGAACTCCGATTAACGTACCTACGACCATCGCCTGTGCACCTAATTGCATGGACGGACCAAGACGTTTAATCATAAGATCTGTTACAGGTGTATTGTTGAATTGGAATGAGATGCCTAGATCTCCTTGCAGCAGATTGCCAATATATTTTGCATATTGGACAGGGACCGGCTGATCCAATCCATACTTCGCTTTCATTATTTGCAATTGTGCAGGCGGCAATTTAGCTGCACTTGCAAATGGCGTACCCGGAATGATTTTCATTAGGAAAAAAGTAAGGGACGCGATAATGAATAGGGTTAAAAACATATAAAAAAACCTTTTAAGCAAGTATTTTCCCATATGTGTGCACCTCCTATATTATTTCAATTTTCCCTATTGTTCGACAAATGCCGTACAGGGAAAAAGAGAGTATATCTAGATATACTCTCTTTCTATCATCAGAATTATTACACTCTGAAATAAGAAACTGCTTCAGTTATTATTCACCTTCAATAGTTACCCATTGGAATGAGTAGTCAGGACCATAGTTATAGATCGCAAGACCTTTAACGTTTGGATTCAATAGGATGTTAGCAGCACGCTGGTAAACTGGAGCTAGACCGAAGTCTTCGCCAAGCATGATTCTTTCAGCTTCTTGCTGTGCTTCCCACTGAGCTTTTTCATCAGTTGCAAGTTTGCCTTGAGCATCCTTGATCAACTGATCGTATTTAGGGTTAGAGTAACCCATTCTGTTGCTTCCGCCGTTAGTGATCCAAAGGTCTGTGAATGATAATGCGTTACCATAGTCAGGACCCCATCCAGCGAATTGAAGATCGTAATCCATAGCGTTGTCACGCTCTAGACGTACTGCGAAAGGAACGCTTTCAAGCTTAACAGTTAAGCCAGGAAGGTTTGTTTCTAATTGGTTTTTGATGTAAGCATCAGTTTTCTTAGCTGCTTCAGTGTCTCCACCAAGGTAGCGAAGTTCTAACTTATCTACGCCAAGCTCCTTAAGACCAGCTTCCCAAGCTTTCTTAGCTTCTTCAGCATTGAAAGTTACGATGTCGCCGTTCTTTTCACGGAAATCTTCGCCATCAAGAGTTACGAAATCTTTTGGTACGAAATAGTTTGCAGCAACAGAACCGTTGTTCAGGATGCTAGCAGCAAGGTCTTCTTTGTTGAAGCCCATTGCGATTGCCTTACGGATGTTTACGTTAGCAAGAGCCTTGTTCTTTTGGTTCATCTTGATCCAGAATACAGTTGGCTCCATCCAGCTAAGCATACGATCGTCGCCTTCGTATTGAGGAACGATATCAGAAGAAAGCAATCCAGTCATGTCTGTTTCGCCAGCTTCGAATGCGTTTACAGCTGAGTTAGAATCTTTAACTACGTTTACAGTGATTTTTTCAAGTTTAACGCTGTCAGCATTGTAGTAGTTTTCGTTCTTTTCAAGTACCCACTCAGTAGCATCAGTTCCATCCCACTTAGTCATCTTGAAAGGACCGTTGTAAAGTAAGTTTTCAGCATTGCTTGCGAAAGCTTCGCCTTTTTCTTCAACAAACTTCTGGTTTTGCGGATAGAATGTTGGGAAAGCGAATAGGTCAGCCCAGTAAACAACTGGCTTGTCAAGTGTTACTTCCAAAGTCTTTTCGTCAATAGCTTTAACACCTAGTGTGTTAAGATCGTAAGGCTTGCCAGCAGCACCAGCTTCAGTGATTTCTGCAGCACCCTTGATTTTGCCACCCATCATGTACGGGCCGTATGGAGAAGCAGTCTTAGGATCGATTGCGCGCTGCCAAGCAAACACGAAATCTTGAGCTGTTACAGGCTCTCCGTTAGACCATTTTGAATCGCGAAGTTTGAAAGTATATACTGTCTTGTCTTCGCTGATTGTTGGTTCGCCATCAGCAAGAGCTGGAACTGGCTTGTGGTCTTGACCTAGACGGTATAGACCCTCACCTACGTTATTTATGTAAGTGAATGATGTAGATCCTTCAGCAAGAACAGTGTCCATTGTAGGGATCTCAGAAGAATCAAGCATTCTTAATTCTTGTGGTACGTTAGCAGCAGTGTCTTCGCCTTTAGTGCCATTGTCATCTTTAGGCGTTTCTCCAGCATCATTATTTCCGCTGCATGCAGTCAGAAATAGAGAGAATACTAGAGTAAGAACTAAAAGCAATGAAAATTTTGACTTTTTCAAAGTTATGCCCCCTCTTTTTTGTTGTTTTCTGAAAACTTTTTACATTCCCTATTATACATAGATTGAAATAAATGTTCAATATTTTTACGTGAAAAATTTACAACTTTGAAACAATAGTAATAAATTTCCTTAAGAATGTATGGTATAATGGTGACTTATAAGCCTTTAAGGCTTATTTATAAGCATTATTTTTTGTAATATTCAGGTGTTTTTTTTAGAATATTTTTGAAAATACCTTTTCTAAAATAATAATTTAGGGGAGAATTGGTAAAATGAGTAAGAGTGTTGGGAAAATTTTTTTGGGGTTTATAGCTTCTCAAATCATAGTTTTAGTAATTTCTCTTGCCTTTTCTCGAGAAATTTCATTGTTAAACTATATAAATATTTCTTTTTATATTGCAAGCTTTCTGCTTTTCACCTCATTGCTAGTTTTTACAGTCAACTCCGGATTCTTTGATGCGATTTCCTATTCCTTCCGAACAGTTTTCGCCGGTAAGGACGAGGAAGGCAAAAAGAAAGCATTTGATGAAGTTACTCCTCTTTCTGAACTGATTACATTCAACACGCACCCTTTTCTGATTGTAGGATTGCTTGACTTCATTGGCATGCTGGGAGCCCTTTATTATTATTATCTGTAAAATCTTAGCCAGTGTCTCTTGCATCCTGGCAGCGATTTGTTTATAATCATTTTTAATAAAATGGAAAATTGCATTCAAAGGCAATGACAAAGAATAGTACATCTGTTTAAGGCTTTCAGAGAGTTTGTGGGTGGTGAGAACAAACAGCCTGGCATTTGGAATGGACTTTTGAGCCCCTGTTTCGAACTTAAGTAGATCCAGGCGTATCCCTGCGTTAAAGGCAGCCATGCATCATGCATGGGCAGAGTGACTCAGCAGTGAGTAATTAGGGTGGCAACACGGACCATTCGTCCCTACAATTTCGTAGGGGCGGATGGTCTTTTTTATATACTTTTTTAAATAACAGGAGGAAAAATCAATGCAAACAATCTTTTCCGGCATCCAGCCAAGCGGGACTATTACCCTTGGTAATTATATTGGGGCCATGAAACAATTTACAGAATTACAGGATGAATACAGCTGCTACTTCTGTATTGTTGACCAGCATGCAATCACTGTCCCGCAGGAAAAGCAGCAGCTTAGAAAGAACATTAAGAGCCTTGCTGCTCTTTATATTGCCTCAGGAATTGACCCTGAAAAAGTAACACTTTTCATCCAATCAGAAGTTCCTGCCCATGCACAGGCTGGATGGATGATGCAATGTGTCGCTTATATTGGCGAACTGGAAAGAATGACTCAGTTCAAAGATAAATCTACTGGAAAAGAAGCTGTGTCTGCGGGACTTTTAACGTATCCTCCGCTAATGGCTGCGGACATACTGCTTTATGGAACCGATCTTGTACCTGTCGGCGAAGATCAGAAACAGCATTTGGAGCTTACCAGGGATCTCGCTGAACGCTTCAACAAAAAATACAACGAGATTTTTACTATCCCTGAGGTTCGGATCGCCAAGGTTGGGGCCAGAGTCATGTCCCTGCAGGATCCATTAAAGAAAATGAGCAAATCCGACCCGAATACAAAAGGATTCATCTCTATGCTCGATGAACCAAAGCAAATTGAAAAGAAAATTAAAAGTGCCGTCACTGACTCAGAAGGAATCGTGAAGTACGACAAAGAAAACAAGCCGGGTATTTCCAACTTGCTCTCCATTTACTCTATCCTCTCCGGAAGATCAGTTGCGGAACTGGAAGCCGAGTATGAAGGCAAAGGCTATGGGGATTTCAAGGGGGATCTCGCAAAGGTCGTTGTCGATGTAATTGAGCCGATCCAGAAAAGGTATTATGAATTGATCGATTCTCCTGAACTGGATGATATTCTTGACCGCGGTGCTGAAAAAGCGAACCGTGTCGCCGGCAAAATGCTTGGCAAAATGGAGAATGCGATGGGCTTAGGCCGAAAGAAAAGAAAGTAAATCCGTGAGGAGCTGAATTGGTTTCAGCTCCTTTTTTAAAGCGGAATCCCTTTCATACATTTATTAATGGGCATAATAAAAGAGATTATATAAAACAGCTCCTAGTTTGTTAATTTGCGTACAGCCTTTCTTTTTAGTTTTTAGGCTCTGGTATTTCATGGGTACATAAAATAGACGGACAATTTCCGTTTATTTTGTAAAACATCGTGATTTCAAGCGAAATAAGTGAAGTGTTTCCGCTTATATGATTAAAGTCTTTCATTATTAGGCACATTTAGAGGCAGTAACCGGATTATATCCGCTTATTTCAACCTCCTGTACCATTTTATAAATGATTGGCGGAATTTCTCCGGTTATTTTGGCTTCATGAGCACCACCTAAAACATTAACCTGAATAATACTACTGGATGGCAACTCACACTTTCTACTATAGTATTCGTAACAGACAAAGGCAGCGAGAGGATCTCGCTGCCCTTTGTTGAAAAACTGAGAGCTGATCAATCTCAGCTCCTTAGTTAACTTTAGGTCCATGCTCCATTTCCCATAGCTTTTCGAAAAATGCCTGGCCCTTTATTAAGTTTTCGCAGAATTTTTCATGTTTGTTTGACCATCCAAACTTTGTTTCTTCAAATAGCTGCTCCCAAACTTCATCAAAAGATAACCGCTGGATTTCTTCATAAAGTTCTGGTTTCCACTCAGTGAACCAGTAGCGCACTTCAGCGACGTTTTTAGAGGAATTAAGCTGGTCCATTGCCATGAACAATAGCTGCTTCAGCTGCCGTTCCTTCCTTGTAAGGCCCTTCATCAGGTCAGGAGAAGGTGACAATATGTGAAAATCCTTAAGTGCAGTCTGGTCATTGAAGCCATAGTGAATCGTTTCCTGGTTTTCAATCATTTCATACACCAGTTGTTCCTGCCTTGGAATCAGCCTGCTCTTCCTGATCGGGATATTGTATCCAATCGTGTCAACCGCCAGGATGCCTGTGCCATCTGAGACGACAAAGCAGTAATCAAGTTGAGTACGCTCATGATTTTTTCTTAAATATGCCTTTCGATAAATGTCATCCAGAAGCTGTTGAGGCAATTCTGATAAATCATTTTCGATATAATTAAATAGCACATGATCAATTTTCAGAAGCGGCACCTGGTCTAGAAGCTCAACTCCATCATCCTTCCGCCATTCGTGAAAATGGCAGACATTATAGCCGTTTTCTTCCCCTTCGAACCAGTTTACCCAGACATCATGAAGATACAACATGATTTATAACCCCTCACTTCAAGAAACTGTTTGTCCATCAGTATGGGCAGCACTAAGTAAAATTATTCCTTAAAAGGAAGATCAATTTTCTTCATTGTTATGTGGCCAATAGATACTAAGCCAGATGATACAGATGCCTGCTGGCAGGAGATAGCATTCTACTCTCTTAGAAATAAAGGAAAAGTATTCGCTGAAACCGTGACCTGCAGTAACCATATTTAAATATGCAATTGTGCTTATGCCACCAGATACAGCGATCCCAAAACCGATCACTAATACGGATAATCTAAACAGCATAAGGTTTGCTCTCTTCATCGTACAACTTATACACTGCCATCACCCCGGCCTGTCCATTTATATATATCTATATGTAAGAGGTTGGGTGAGCAGTACTGTGTATCTTTTATTAAGGCTCTTTTCTAATACTTTGTTGCTATTGTATATGCTTTTGAGAATCTCCTTCTAAATGGTTTTTAAAGAAGGCTTTGCAATAAAAGCTGTTGATTTCCGTTCCAGGCGCTTCGCTTTCCTTTGAAAAATTATAAAAAAGCCCAATTGCCGTCTTTTTCCAGAGCAAATTTTTCTTGGGGCGTGCGGTGAGCCTCCTCGCCGCTTTGCTCCTGCGGGGTAAAATGGCCCCTTCATTCCGGGCCATTTCTACCTAGGTCTCACCTGTCCCGCTTCATCCCGAAGGAGTCTGCGCGCCTGGAACGAAGAGCAACAGGATCTTAATTCAACATTGGTGCAAGCAATAATCTTTGCGAAAACAGCCCTTATTATAATGGTGTTTCAGGATATTACTCACTCAACAACAGAAATTAAAACTCAAGGATTCAGTAAAGATAAGAATCGAAGGTTGCAAGGCACAAAAAAAGGAAGAGTTACAACCTCTCCCCGTTAATTAATGAATAAATCACTCACCAAAAACATGGCGATCACCTTCAATCCAAAATAAAAAATCTACCTGTGTTTGGTAGATTTTTTAACGACGAGATCTTGGGTTTAGTGCATCCTTTAATCCTTCACCAATGAAGTTGATGGAAAGGATAGTCAATGTGATTGCAAGAGCTGGCGGAATCCAAATCCATGGTTTTCCTTGTAATACGTCTGGTTCATTTGCGAATGAAAGCATATTTCCCCAGCTTGGGATTTCAGCAGGTACACCGAAGCCCAGATAGCTTAACGCTGACTCCGACACAATCATACCAGCAAACAGGATCGTAGCTTGAACAATGATTGTTGAGAGTACGTTTGGCAATAAATGCTTGACGATTACTTTGAAAGGTGAGCAGCCAATTGAAATGGCAGCGAGAATGTATTCATTCTCTTTCTCTGCCAGGATCTTGCTTCGCACGATCCTCGCAACTCCTCCCCAACTAAGCAAGCTGATAACCATGATAAGGACAACAAGTCCGTTTAACTTACCATAGAAAATTGTACCTAACACGATAACAAATACAAGGAATGGGAAGTTAAGTACGAAATCTGTAAATCTCATTAACATGCTGTCTACTATGCCGCCGAAATAACCGGCCACTGAACCGACAACTGTCCCAAACAAAATGACGAAGAATGTACAGCTTAAACCAACAAGCAAGGAAATCCTGCCGCCGTAAAGAAGTCTCGTGAATACATCACGTCCGCTTTTGTCTGTTCCAAGCCAATGTTCAGAGGATGGTGGCAGTGACATTGAGCCAATATTGATTTTAGTAATATCAATTGTAGTTATATATGGAGCCAAAAATGAAATGATCGAAACGAAGATCAAAAAGATCAAGCTTGTCATCGCCAATTTGTTTGCCACAAATTTTTTGCGAGCGATGGCCCATGGAGACAAGCCTTTTTCTGGCTTCAGGTTAATCTGTGTATTTTTTGCTGTTGAAATTTCCATAGCCATCCTCCTTAATCAAGCCTGATCCTTGGATCAACGATTCCATAAAGTATATCTGCAACTAAGTTACCGAAAAGGGTCAAGAATGAGAACATCATCGTCAATGTCATCAGCACCGGATAATCTCTTTGAGATACCGAGTTCAGGAATAGTTGTCCAATTCCTGGGTATGTGAAAATTGTTTCAGTGATGATTGCTCCGCCTACCAGTGCCACGATATCGAATCCAAGGAAGGTAATCAGCGGGATCATTGAATTTCTTAAAATATGCTGATTGTAAATCTTACTTTCTGCAGTTCCTTTTGCTCTTGCTGTACGGACAAAGTCTTTTCGGCTGTTTTCTATAATGTCATTACGCAAAAACTGCGTATAGCTTGCAGTGCTCAATAATCCTAATACAATTGCAGGCAAGAATACGTGATGCAGCCTGCTGAACCAGTAAGCAGAAGTTCCTTCTGTAACGGAAATATCAACCGATCCGTTAGAAGGGAACCAGCCTAGAGTGAATGAGAAGAAATAAATTGCGAACACACCTGCAACGAATGCCGGCAGTGCCAGTCCTATATAGTTTGCTGTACTTATGGCATTATCACCAAGTGTATATGGCTTCCTGCCTGAGTAGATACCCATTGCGAATGCAAGGAGATAGGTTATCACAATACTTGAGAATCCTAGAAAAATAGTATTAGGCAAACGTTCTGCAATGATTTCGCTGGCAGGAATCTTATATCGGGTCGATTTTCCGAAATCACCCTGCATGAAATTCCCGATCCATCTGAAATATTGTTCGTGAATTGGATCATTATATCCGAGCTTCTCCCGCATCTCTTCTATGTATGCCGGATCCGTATTATTCGGATCGATTTCCCCACTGAGTGAGTCCCCTGGCATAAGTTTCGCCAGGGAAAACACTACAATAGAGATAAGGAAAAGCATAGGAATCATGCCGATGATGCGTCTTAGAGTGTACTTAAGCATATGCATTCTCCTTAACTGAATAAGTGGGTCTTATTATTGCTTGATCCACCATTCGTGAGATGAGTTAGCACCAGATACGTCAAATTTGACTCCTTGGACACGCTTAGAAACAGCCATAACTTCTTCTAGTTCAGCGATTGGAAGGGCTGGTACTTCTTCGTTCATGATCTTCTGCCAGTCAGCGTAAAGCTGCTTACGCTTGTCTGTGTCCGTTCCAACAACTTCGATATCTACAGCATCTTGAAGAAGCTGTTCAGCTTTTTCGTTTACGAAACGTGGGTAGTTCCATACAGATTCAACACCCCAAAGTGGTAGTGGATCTGGGTCAGCGCCAGTTCCCCAGCCGCCGTAGAATACTTCAAGAGCAGGATCGTCTTTTTCGATTTGATCGTAGTAAAGGTTTACGTCAGTCATTTGAAGCTCAGATTTCAAGCCAACTTCTTCCCAGTACTGAGTCAAAGCTTTTGCACGAGCTTCGAAAGTAGGGTTTCCTGTTGCATAGTGCGAGAATTTAACTACGAATTTTTCACCCTTAGGGTCTTCACGGAATCCGTCGCCGTCCTTGTCAACATAACCAGCTTTGTCTAATAGTTCTTTAGCTTTTTCTGGGTCATAAGAATATTGAACAGGCATATCTTTGTTATCAGCTGCAATCCAGTGAGCACTTGGAACTGGGCGATCTAGTGGCTTACCAAGGCCGCTGAAGAACGCTTTAACCCACTCATCACGGTTGATTGCATAAAGCATAGCTTGACGAAGTTCCTTGCTTGCATATTTTTCTTTGTCCATTACGTTTTTCTTGCCATCGTATTTACCTAATTTGAAACCAACATAGTAGTAAGATAAGCCAGGGAATCTTACAACATCTACATTATCAAGAGCTTCGATTTCTGGAAGAACTGTTGGGTGGAATGGAGTCATGTCAAGAGTTCCATTCTTAAGTTCTCCAGTAGTAAGAGAGCTGTCGATAACTTTAACAATAATCTTTTCAAGATGAGGCTTGCCTCTCCAGTAGTCTTCATTTCTAGTAAGCTCTACTGATTCACCAGGGACAACTTTAGTTACTTTGAATGGACCAGTTCCTACAGGCTTAGTGCGGACTTGCTCGGAAGCAGCCATATCCTTAGGAGCGATTCCTTCGAATTCTTTTCTTGAAAGCGGGTAAGACCAAACGTTTTCAAGGTTGTTAACGCGTGCTTTGTCGAAAGTGATTTTCAATGTGTAGTCATCTACAACTTCAAGACCAGAGATCTTGTCAGCTTTCTTTTCATTGAATTCTTTAACACCTACGATAGTGTTAACGTTAGACCAGCGCTGGTGTTCTCCACCAAGTGTAGCGATTGTTTCGATTGCGAATACCCAGTCATTAACTGTAAGTTCTTCGCCATTGTGCCATTTAACGCCTTTTTCGAATGTGAATGTGAAAGTCTTGTTATCATCAGTAGTCCAGCTAGCGATACCTGGTACTGCTTTAAGGTTTTCATCATAATCGATTAATGCGTCATCGAAGAAAGCGATGATGTCATCGTCTCCATCAGCATCGTAGAAGTTCCAGTTTAGAAGGCCTTTGAATTCAGAATCTAAAGCATAAACAAGTGTTCCGCCATCCTGTGGCTCGCCTTCTGCGGCTGTTTCTTTGTCATCATTTTTTGGATCTGTAGAAGTTTTCTTCTCTCCTCCGCTGCATGCAGCAAGGAACGTTGATAAAACCAAAACTAGCATAGCTAGCCAAAGCAATGGTTTCTTCATGATTTTCCCCCCGATTTTTGTTTTTATTTTTCAAAAAATTATTGCCCTAGTAAAGGTGGCAAGCAACCCGATGTCCTGGCTTCACCTCCTTTAAAGCTGGCTTTACTTGAGAACACTCTGCCATCGCAGCTGGACAGCGGGGATGGAATGGGCAGCCTGTTGGAGGGTTCATTGGACTTGGAACATCTCCCTCAAGTACGATCCTTTCCTTTTTCCTGCGCGGGTCCGGCATCGGAATAGCGGAAATCAAAGCCTGGGTATATGGGTGGAGCGGTTCAGCATACATGCTGCTGCGATCAGCAATTTCAACCATATTGCCGAGATACATTACACCGATCCGGTCACTCATATGCTTAACGACACTTAGGTCATGAGCGATGAATAAAAAGGTCAAATCAAATTCTTGTTGGAGCTTTTTCAATAGGTTCAAAACCTGTGACTGGACGGATACATCCAGTGCGGAAACTGGTTCATCTGCTATGATCAGCTTTGGTCTCAGCGCCAGGGCGCGGGCAATTCCGATCCTTTGCCGCTGTCCTCCGGAAAATTCATGTGCATATTTAAAGTAAGCATCCTCAGGAAGACCAACCTTTGTAAGCAAATCCATTACTTCATCTTTTAATTCCTTGCTGCTCAACTTTTTAAAGTTCTTTATTGGTTCAGCGACAATATCGCCTACCATTTGCATTGGATTCAAAGAAGCATATGGATCCTGGAACACCATTTGGATATCCTGGCGGATTTCCTGCAGTGATTTCCCTCTCAGTTTTGTGATGTCTTTTCCTTCAAAAAGAACTTCCCCATCCGTGGCATTCAGAAGACGGATGATTGTTCTTCCTGTAGTCGATTTTCCGCAGCCGGACTCACCAAC
This sequence comes from Mesobacillus sp., assembly GCF_057785455.1. NCBI lineage: Bacteria > Bacillati > Bacillota > Bacilli > Caryophanales > Bacillaceae > Mesobacillus > Mesobacillus sp. The sequence continues at coordinate 97,140 of NZ_JBYNSB010000060.1, read as the reverse complement.
CAAACCTAATGTCTCACCCTTTTTAATATCGAATGATACATCATCGACTGCCTTCACATGTCCGATTGTCCGTCGGAAGAACCCGCCTTTAACAGGATAATAGGTTTTGAGATTCTTGATCTCCAGCAGATTCTCTTTTTCTAGTAAAGTTGTATTGCTCATTATGCCTTAACTCCTTCTTTTGGCATACTTGCTTCATATAGAATGCACGCCACGTCATGTCCAGTTTCGACTTCTCCGAGCTGCGGAGTAATGCTTGTACACTCTGGCATTGCCTTAGGGCAGCGGTTTGCAAATCTGCAGCCGGTTGCCGGCATGTTTTTCAGTGATGGGACAATCCCCTTGATTGAGCTGAGCTCTTCTTTGTCTTCATCCATTTTCGGGATGGCACCCATCATCAATTCTGTATATGGATGCTTAGGGTTATAGAAGAGAGTTTCTACATCTGCACGCTCAACGATCCTGCCGGCGTACATTACGATTACTTCATCGCACATCTCTGCAACAACACCAAGGTCATGTGTGATTAGTATAACGGACATATCGTTTACTTCCTGGATGCTCTTAAGCAAGTCAAGTATCTGGGCTTGTACTGTTACGTCCAATGCTGTTGTAGGCTCGTCCGCAATCAGGAGCTTTGGCTGGTTGGCGATTGCCATCGCAATCATGACCCTCTGTCTCATACCGCCTGAAAGCTGGTGTGGATATTCATCAACAATCTTTTCCGGCCGTGAAATCCCCACGCTCTTCAGAAGTGCAACACTCTTTTGCCTTGCTTCAGCCTTGGTGATCTTCGAGTGGTTAAACAATACTTCCTGAAGCTGGAATCCAATCGTAAATACCGGATTCATCGATGTCATTGGCTCCTGGAAAATCATCGATATGTCTTTTCCGCGAATCTTGTTCATTTCCTTTTGAGACTTCTTTTCAAGATGCGACCCCTCAAAAACGATCTCTCCGGACCTGATCTTGCCAATCCCGTTCGGAAGGAGCTGCATAATCGAAAGGCTCATTACTGATTTTCCGCACCCTGATTCACCAACAATCCCGACAACCTGCCGCGGTTTGACAGCAAACGATACCTTGTCTACAGCGTTGTAGTATTCGCCGTCGATTGAAAAAGCTGTTTCAAGGTTTCTCACCTCTAGCAAAGGTGCTTCTTTATGTATTGAATAGTTGCTCATTAGGACACCTTCTCACATTTTTAAATTATATAATATTCTGCAAATTCAATATATTTTAATAAAATGTTATTACAGATTTATTACATTTGCAATACTTTTTTTTCAATTGGGAAATTTATTATTTTTGAAAAATTTTAAAAAACCCCGTAAATACAGGGTTTTCTCAGTTAATAACAGATATTAAAATTTTAGCAATTTTGTAAATACCTTGGAAGGAATTTTGAATGATGCTTTTTCAGTAAAATTTTCACGCTGCTTATATTGTTTTACCATTTCAAACCCCATTGCATACCCCAGCAGTCTTGGCCGGTTGCCTAACCCGAACAGCAGCTGGTCATGCATTTTGTCTTTTCTTGTAATGAACAGCTTTTCTGAAAGACCATTATCCCAATATCCAGCAAGCGTTTCTGTCGAATATCGCCTGCTCCACTCTCCTGTGTATTGTTCACCGCAGTTCATCAGCACGGCATGCTCTGCTAATCCTTCTAAAATGATGGAATCGAGCAAAGTGTATTCTGAAGGATCCTTTTGCTGGCGTTGCATTCTGCAAACATGATGATATTCATGGACGAACAACGCTTCAATCTCCTTTTCATCCTCTATAGGAGTTAGAAATAGGAAAAGCTTATCCCTGAAGGAAACACCCGATTTCCCTTTCCCTTCCTTCATTAGTCTGGCATTCCCTTCGTTCATAGGAAATATGAAGATCGGGATATCCGGGCCATCCCACTTTTTTTTATATTTCAAAAATATATTTTCTATCTTATTCCATTGCTGCCGTCCCAAAAGTTCTTCGAAATTCTTTTTGCTGCGCCTGCTTGGCTTGTACATGCCGAATTCTAATAAATAATCATATATTTTCTGAGGATTTGCTTCTCCTTGGAAGTAATCCACAAGCAGCTCGCATATTTTCTTAGGATTGTCTATAAAGCTTCCAAGCCATTTATCCGTCCTGATTACCCCATGCGAAGCCCTCCCGAGTTATTTTTTACAGTCAGTTTATGTTCAATCGCTGTGTATGTTCAAACTTAGAATCATTAAAATTAAATTTTTCCCAACCTGACTTCTTTCATAGCTCCTTTTTCCTATCCATACAATTCTCATATTCAGATCTTTGATAATAACCCGGGAATTGAAAACAGAAAAAAGCCAGGCTTCACCTGGCTTCTACTCAGTAATTTTTGGATCAAGGGCATCTCTTAGGCCGTCACCTACAAAGTTAAAGCAAATTACCGTAAGGAGAATCATTAAACCTGGGCCAAGAGGGTACCACCAGGACTTTAACATGATGGTAAAATTCTGGGCATCCTGCAGCATGTTGCCCCAGCTTGCGTGTGGGGGCTGTATCCCCAAACCTAAATAGCTAAGACCCGATTCAGCCAGAATGACGTATCCCACAGAGAGAGTAGCAGAAACGATGATCGGCCCCATAGCATTTGGCAAAATATGCGAGAAAATAATCGTAGGTGTTTTCGTTCCAATGGTTTTGGATGCAAGAACGAATTCCCGCGATCTTAAAGATAAGAACTCACCTCTAACAAGCCGCGCAGTTGTGGTCCAGCCAAGCAATGCAAAAATAAGGATTAGTTTATCAATACCTGGTTTAAAAATTGTTACTAAAGTAATTAACAAAAAGATTGATGGAATTGACAGGATGATATCTACAAATCTCATGATTAATGCATCAACAATTCCTCCCAGGTAACCGGCAACTGCTCCGAGGAAGGTACCAATTGTAATCGATCCGAGTACGGAGGCAAAACCGACAAGCAATGATACTCTTGCTCCATATAAAAGCCTTGAGAAAGTATCCCTGCCAAAGCGGTCTGTCCCGAGCCAATGATCGCTGCTTGGCGGGAGCAGCTTTTCAAGCAGGTTTTGCTTTGTTGGTGAATATGGTGCGATCACTGGTGCAAATAGTGCGGCTGTAATGATGATGAGCAGGAATACTCCCCCAATTACAGCTAGTTTGTTCTTAAAAAACTTCCTGGCAATAATTCCGAGCATTGTATCCCTTTGGGTCTTAATTCCATGCAGTTCGACATTCCCAGAGGTGGTTCCAGCTAAATTTGATTGTGCCATGTTTACCTCCCCTTAATACTCAATCCTAGGATCAAAAATCGCATATAAAATATCGGCAACCAGGTTTCCTATTACGACGAAGACAGCCGATATCACGGTCAGCCCCATAATGACTGGATAGTCACGCTGAAAAGCTGAATCAACGAAAAGCAAACCGATTCCTGGCCACGTGAATATCTTTTCGACTATTACTGCTCCGCCAATGAAAGACGGGATCATCAGCCCAAAAATCGTGATGACTGGTATCAAACCATTTCGCAAGCCGTGCTTGTAAATAACTTTTTTCTCCTTGAAGCCCTTCGCCCTCGCTGTCCTGATATAGTCCTGCTTTATGACTTCAAGCATGCTGGAGCGTGTATAGCGTGTTAAGCCGGCCATATCAGCTGCGGCCAGGACGAAGGCGGGCATGATTAAGTGATGGATACGGTCCCATAAGCTGAATGGCGCATTAAGTGTAGCAACCCCGCCTGTGGGAAACCAATTGACCTGAACGGCAAAAACCATGATCAAGATCAGCCCAAGGAAGAAGTTTGGCGTGGCCACTCCAAGGAATGAAGTGACTGTCACTGTATAATCAAGCTTTGAGTATGGCCTTGTTGCAGAAATGACACCAAATGGAATTGAAATCAACAATGCCAGAATGGTGGATACTACCATCAATAAAATAGTATTCGGCATCCTGTTCATGATCATTTCCATTACCGGCACACCTTTACGGATCAGGGATGTACCAAAATCACCCTGCAGCATGGCCCCCAGCCACTTAAAATATTGAATATGGATGGGATCGTTCAGACCATACCGATCCATGAATTTCGCTTTGTCCGCAGGACTGATAGTCGGATCCATCAGCAGGCTTGCCGGATCACCAGGAGCCATTTTCATGATGGCAAAGGAGACTACGGTAATCCCAAGCAGCAGAGGGATGGCCATCAATATGCGGCGAAGAATATAAGAAAGCATGGCAATTCTCCTTTTTAAATAAGGCTTTTTTCGTGCAGTATTTTATTTGTGAAATTCTACGTTTTTCGTGAAGAAATACTGGAAGGGTCGCTTCAATGAAGTTCCTCGATTAAGAACTAACTTGTCTACATTCTCTTATGGACGATCCAAACCAATAAGCTAATTAGGCCAATCCTCTTTATATTAATGACTAAAACAGTCTTGTTTTCATAAGGAAGAAAGGGAAGAGCATCCTTCCCTTTCCATTAATACAGGCTGCTGGGATTATTTCTTTAACCACCATTTGTAAATCTCATAGAAATCATCTCTTGCGTTAAATACATAGCCTTCGAGATTCGCAGGCATTACACGGTGCACGTTAGGATAGTACAGGAACGAATACGGCTGGTCTTCTGCGATGATTTTATAGATATCGGCATAAGCCTTCTTGTATTCTTCTTGATCCATGATCTGTTTTGCTTCTTCCATCAGCTTATCCGCCTCAGGATTTGAATACCAGACAAAGTTCAGCCCTTCTGCCTGCTGGCTTGAATGGAAAATATCATACTGGTCAGGGAATGTTGATAACGCCCAGCCAAGCACAAGCGCGTCGTAGTTCCAGTTAGGTGCAGAAATCTGTTCAATAAATGCGCTCCATTCGACGATTTCTGGTTTTGCCTCAATACCGACCTCTTTCAGCTGTTCCTGAAGGACGACAACAATATCTTCACGGACTTTGTTACCCTGGTTGGTTTTTACCGTGAAACTGAACTTCTTGCCATCTTTATCAAGGATTCCATCACCGTCTGTATCCTTCCAGCCTGCTTCAGCAAGCAAGGACTTTGCTTTTTCAACATCGTATCCGAATTTTGGCACATCATCATTATATGCCCAGGAAAGCGGGCTTTCTGGTACGTGGGCAACCTCGCCGTCACCGTTCATTACAGATGAAACAATCGCTTCTCTGTCAATTGCATGTGTGATCGCCTGGCGGACTTTCTTGTCTTTGAAAAGGTCATTCTTTTGGTTATAGCCAAGGTATGTGTAAGAAAGCCCTAATCCGGATTCAACTTTCACACCCGGGAATGATTTTACCGTTTCGATATCTGTTCCAGGTACGCCGGCTGCAAAGTGGATGTCGCCTGCCTGGATTTGCGCGATCATAGCATCCATATCAGGAACGATTTTATAAGTAATAGTGTCTAGATAAGGACGACCCTTGAAGTAGTCATCGAATGCCTCAACCTTTACATACTCCCCATCCTTCCACTCAACGAATTTGAATGGGCCAGTACCGATTGGGCTCTTTGTATTGAATTCATGCTCGCCTAGCTTAGCAACAGGAACATCCTTAAGAATATGCTCTGGGAGGATGTAGTAGCTTAATGAAACCGGGTAGAATGATGCATCCTTCTTGCTAAGTTTGAATTCTACTGTATAATCATCAATTTTTGTCACTGATTCCAATGCTTCAAACGCTGATCCTCGCTCGCCATTATAATCTGGATTCTTAGGGATGCTGAAAGTGAAGACTACATCATCAGCCGTAAATTCTTCCCCATCATGCCATTTAATGCCTTTTTTCAATTTCGCTGTATATTTAAGTCCATCATCCGATGCCTGGATATCCTCTGCCATGCTCAGTGTTGGGTTGAATTCCGTATCAGACGATACTAGGCCGTCATAGATAAACCCTTCAATATCAGAGCTTGAAGTATCCGTAGAATACAATGGGTTAAAAATAGTCGGCGCTCCTGTAGAACCAATGATTAAATCTCCGCCCTGCTGCGGTTCATCCGCTACCTGCTCATCCTTTGTGCCATCCTTGCCATCCGAGCCTTTTGCATCATCTGCTGGCTTATCGCCATTGTTGTTGCAGGCAGTCAGGAAGAGTGAGAGAATCAGGGTAAAACAGATTAACAACCACGAAGCTTTTTTAAATTTCACATTATTTCCCCCTTTAAATTTAACTCCATTTTTCATTGTGACCTTTGTTAACTTTCCTGTGATTTTTGCTGCGGGCCGGCCCCTCCTCGGAATTATGTACCAAGGATTCCTTTTACTCGCTTCTCTCTGGTGACATCCGACTCCCCTGCGAATCAACAGAGGGTCAAAATCATCATTAAGTTATACAAAGAAAATACAGTCCGACTATCTCCTCCTTTCAAGGCTGCCTTATTTATAAAGATGGCAGGCTACAAAATGATTTTCTTTGACTTCACTGAAGTCCGGGTTCACTTGCTTGCACAGGTCAAATGCTGCAGGACACCTTGTATGGAAGACACAACCTTTTGGCGGGTTTGCCGGACTTGGAAGCTCTCCTTTTAAAAGGATGCGCTCCCGGTTTTGGGCCCCTTTTTTCCGCGGTACTGGAACAGCCGAAAGCAGGGCTTGCGTATATGGATGCAGCGGCTCGGCATAGAGCTCTTTTTTGGCTGCCAGTTCCATCATTTTGCCAAGATACATAACACCGACTCGGTCACTGATGTGCCTTACAACACTTAAGTCATGTGAGATGAAGATATAGGTTAATCCAAATTCCTCCTGCAGGTCTTCCATCAGGTTGATGATCTGGGCTTGTATCGAAACATCCAGGGCGGATACTGCTTCATCGGCAATGATGAGTTCCGGATTCAAAGCCAATGCTCTGGCGATTCCGATCCTTTGCCTCTGGCCCCCGGAAAATTCATGCGGATACCGATTGATAAAGGATGCATTCAGCCCTACCTTCTCAAGAAGCGCTTCGACTTTTTCATCTCGTTCTCTGTTTTTATATTGATGGTGGGTATCGAGAGGTTCACGGATGATGGCTCTCAATGTTTTTCTCGGATTAAGTGAGGCAAAGGGATCCTGGAAGATCATCTGGATATTCTTACGGACATCTTTCCTCAGTTCTCCTTCAGAAAGATGTGAAATGTCCCTCCCGTTAAACAGGATTTTTCCATCAGTAGGTTCATAGAGTCGGATGATTGTTCTCCCTACGGTTGATTTTCCGCATCCTGATTCTCCGACAATCCCTAAAGTCTCTCCCTTTTTCACCTTCAAATCTATTCCGTCAACTGCCTTAATATGACCAACCGTCTTCTGAAGCAGCCCGGCTTTAATAGGAAAGTGCTTCTTTACTCCTGTAAGTTCCAGCAATGTTTCAGTGGTTGCGAGTTTTATATTTCCAGATACTGTCTCATTCGTCGTAATCATTTTGCCGCCCCCTTGCCTTCATGTAAAAAACACCTTACTGAGCGGCCGCCCTCTGTCATCAGGAGCTGTGGCAGCTCAGAATGGCATCGGTCAAAAGCGTGTGGGCAACGGGGAGCAAAACGGCAGCCCTGAGGCAAATTTTCAGGTGATGGCACATTGCCTTCAATCGACACAAGGCGATTATGATCCTCATCAATAGATGGAATGGAACCCATCAGCCCTGATGTATACGGGTGGAGCGGTTCATCAAACAAATCTTCGACCATTGCTTCTTCGACTACCTGGCCGGCATACATGACAATAACTCGATCTGCTACCTCTGATACAACCCCAAGATCATGAGTAATGATCAGGATGGAGGTATTAAATTTATTGCTGAGATCCTTCATCAAATCCAATATCTGCGCCTGAATGGTCACATCCAGGGCGGTTGTCGGCTCGTCCGCAATCAGCAGCTTTGGGTTGCAGCTCATTGCCATCGCAATCATGACGCGCTGACGCATCCCACCGGACAGCCGATGAGGATAGTCATTGACAATTTCTTTTGCCCTAGAAAATCCCACGAGTTCCAGCATCTCTATCGCTTTTTTCTTTGCGGCTAACTTGCTCAGATTTTGATGGTAGGTCAAAACCTCCGCAATTTGCTCACCAACCGTCAGAACCGGATTGAGTGAAGTCATGGGCTCCTGGAAAATCATTGAAATATCATTCCCGCGGATCCTGCACATCTCGTCTTCACTCAGTTTGACAAGGTCTTTCCCTTCAAAATTAACCTGCCCGTCCACGATTTCTCCTGGTGGACTTGGAATCAGGCGCATGATTGATAGGGAAGTAATACTCTTTCCTGATCCGGATTCTCCTACAAGAGCAACTGTTTCTCCTTTGTTGATGGTTAAATCCACACCGTCCACTGCCGGGATGATTGCTTTATTTCTCTTAAAATAGGTTTTAAGATTCTTTAGTTCCAACAACACCGTCACGACTCTTGACCACCGCCTATCTAACTTGTTTGAATTGGAAGTCTTAAAATCATAGATAAATATTCTAATAATTATTAATTATTAAAATTTGTTACAATTTATTACTCTTTCATTACTTTTTTAATAGGAAATTATGAAGTGGGGGATATTTGCCCTTGAGGTATAGGCTTTTCGTCGCAGAAGTTATTTTGAGGAAAAAGAAAAAGACGGGGAAGTCCCCGCCTTTTATGCTTCGTATTTTCGGAAAGCGATGGTTGCATTGTGTCCGCCAAAGCCAAGTGAGTTGCTGATGGCAGCGCTGACCTGGTTTCTGCGCGCTTCATTCGGTACATAATCCAGGTCACAATCTGGATCTGGAGTTTCTAGATTGATGGTAGGTGGAAGAACCCCTTCCTTCAAAGCCAGCACCGTAAAGATCGCCTCGATGCCGCCTGCTGCGCCAAGGAGGTGGCCGGTCATCGATTTCGTAGAACTTACGGCAAGCTTATATGCGTGCTCGCCAAATACATTTTTGATTGCCATCGTTTCAAATTTATCATTATATTCCGTGCTTGTTCCGTGGGCATTGATATAACCTACCTCTTCTGGAGAAAGACCGGCATCATCAAGAGCCATTTTCATCGCTCTCGCTCCGCCTTCGCCTTCAGGAGCAGGTGCTGTGATGTGATAAGCATCTCCAGTTGCACCATAGCCTACGATTTCAGCATAAATTTTTGCGCCTCTTGCCAGTGCGTGCTCAAGTTCTTCTAGCACAACGATGCCTGCTCCTTCACCCATGACAAAACCATCACGGTTCTTATCGAATGGCCTGCTTGCCTTCTGTGGGTCCTGGTTTGTTGATAAAGCAGTATTCGCACAGAAACCGGCGAATGACATTTTTGTGATTGACGCTTCAGCTCCTCCAGTGACCATTGCGTCCGCGTCGCCGCGCTGGATTACCTTGAAGGCATCGCCAATCGAGTTTGTTCCTGTAGCACAGGCAGTTACTGTACATGAATTAAAGCCTCTTGCCCCGAGGGTAATTGATACCTGGCCAGTTGCCATATCTGGGATCATCATTGGAACAAAGAATGGACTGACTCTGCGGTATCCTCGGTTCATGAAGGTTTCATGCTGCTGTTCGAATGTTTCCATCCCGCCAATTCCCGAACCTATCCATACGCCCACTCTTGGAGCATTTTCATCGGTAATTTCGAGACCCGCATCCTTCACAGCCATTAAGGAGGCCGCGACAGCATAATGAGTGAAGCGGTCCATCTTCCTTGCATCTTTTTTATCAATAAAATTCTCCACATTGAATTCCTTCACTTCCGCGGCTACTTTTGCCGGGAAATCATCGGCATTCAGCCTTGTTACAGGGCCAATACCAGAAACACCTTCTATTATATTTTTCCACGTAGTTTCCGCATCATTTCCAAGCGGGGTGACTGCCCCGATCCCAGTCACTACAACTCTGCGTTTCTCCATCCTTCATGCATCTCCTTTAGCTAGGCTCTGTCCTTGTATAGAGCTCATGATTTTGCCAGCATACTTTTAGTATGCCTGCATTGTAAAAGAACTTCCTCCGCTATCCTTATTGACCCCAGCGCATCGCAATTGCGCCCCATGTAAGACCTCCGCCAAAACCAACCATGACGACAAGATCCCCATCCTTTATTTTTCCTGCATCCAGTTCCTCTGCAAGTGAAATTGGAATCGATGCTGCTGACGTATTTCCGTATTTATGGACTGTTTTTGACATTTTTTCCACCGGCAGTTCGAGTCTTTGGCGAGCTGCCTCCATAATCCTGATATTGGCCTGGTGTGGAATCAGGAAGTCAACATCCTCTTTCGACAGTCCGGCCTTTTCAAGGACATTAATACTGCTTTCTCCCATCTGGCGTACTGCGAATTTGAAAACTTCCCGGCCGTTCATGACGATATAGTCTTCCTGGTAGAGATACTTTCCGCCTGAACCATCAGAGCCTAGCTCAAACGAAAGGACACCCTTTCCTTCTCCTACAGGCCCCATTACCACAGCTCCTGCGCCATCTCCAAACAGGACGGCCGTATTCCTGTCCTGCCAATCGGTGATTTTTGAAAGCTTTTCAACACCTACTATTAAAACATGCTTATAAGTACCTGCTTCAATAAATTGCTTCGCTGTTACCATACCATACATAAAACCGGCGCAAGCTGCACTTAAGTCCATTGCAGCTGCCTTCCTGGCTCCAAGCTGGTCCTGGAGCATGCAGGAAACCGTTGGGAAAGGCTGGTCAGGTGTCACTGTTGCTACCAAAATCAAATCCAAATCCTCAGCTGTAATTCCTGCCTTGTCAATTGCCTCTACTGCTGCGCGATAGGCCATGTCAGAAGTATCCATGTCATCCCCGGCAATTCTTCTTGCTTCAATCCCTGTTCTTGTCCGGATCCACTCATCCGAAGTGTCCATCCTTTTTTCAAGATCAAGGTTTGTCACAATATTTTCTGGCAAGTAGCGTCCAACCCCTGTTATCCCTGCATTCATGGGACCCATCTCCTTTTATTCTGGAATCTGTCTATTCTTTAAAATATTTGTCTTTATTAAAGCTTTCTTAATTTTAATACCCTGTTGATTGTAGTGGAAGGCACGTAGACTCCTCCGAAAATGCTAACGCATTTCCATCGTGCGTGGGCCAGTTCAAGGAAGCTTTTCAGAGTCCTGCGGGCGCAGCTGGCAAGATGAGACCCCGCAGGAGCAAAGCGACGAGGAGGCTCATCACCAGCCCCGAGAAGAATTTGCTCTTGAAAAAGCCGGCAGTTGGGCTTTTTCATAATTCTTCAGCGGAAAGCGAAGTGCCTGGAACGAAAATCAACAGCCTTGTTTGAAAAAACAAAAATTATTATCAATTATTATGACTTGGTACTAATTTTATCAGAAAAGGTTTGCATTCTGCAACTGTAAAATATGAAATCCGCTTCTGCCCTAGTCCATGCAACCATATCGTACATACACTATCAATGAGAACGATGCCGATTGGCCGGGCGAAGGAGAAATAAAAACTTATAAAAGTAAGGCGGGATTCAAATGGAGGATGGAAAAAACAGGGATGCATTTGATTTTATGTTAAATAGGAGTGACAAACCCCACAGGGAGCATCCCGATTTAGAAAATGACCACAGTCACGGTGACTTGGATTCATTCATATTTGGAAAAAGCAGGGGAGCCGCAAATCCAGACAATAAGCACGAAGGGAATGGTGAGAGCTTGCTGGGACAGCTGGATTGGGGTGAACTTCTCTACCATATAGATACCCTAATAGAGTCATCCAGGGAATTTAAGCCCCTCTTTTCAAAGGTTATGCCTTACCTTGAAAATTTCCTGGACAAAAAGAAAAGCTGAGGCACCCGGGCCTCAGCTTCTATAATCCCTATTCTTTGGCAGCATCTGCTTTTCCAAGCTCATATGCTTCATTCATCACCTTGGTAAACAGGCTGAAGAACGGCTGAAGATTGTCCATTGTCAGCTCAATACCCGCTGCTTGCAGCTGCTGCTGCGCTTCTGGAAGATATTTCATTGCTATTTGCATGAATTCCATTGTTTTATCGTTGTTTTGCATGATCATTAGCTCCTTTATTGATTTGGTAATTTTCCAGATTCCTTGTAGTCATTGATCATTTTACTCAATTTTTCACGGTAGTCAGCATCGACTTTCGGGCTGAATTTCCCAAGGGATATAACACCATCCTGGAAATCAAAAAATAAATTCCCTTCTTTCAGCTCACCATTATTGAATTTTTGGGCAGTCAGTTCATATAAGTCATCCACATGCTGGACAGTACTTGTCAGGACTGTGGACTCTCCATAATCAGACTGATCGGAAATATATCCTATGACATAGAGGCCCTTGTCCTTTACTTTTTCAATCAGCGGGACATTGAATCCATCTCCAGCAGGATAAATGACATCAGCACCATCTGAAAGCACTTCGTCCAAATCCTTTAGAGCCTTATCTTTATCATCCCAGTGGCCCACATAACGGATATCCACCTTCGTATCCTTGTTTTCAAATATCGCCCCATCATAAAAGCCTTCCACTTCAGGCTGCCATTCATACGCTGCTACGACTCCAACTTTTCCGGTCTCCGACATGTGGCTTGCTACCATCCCGCCAAAAAAACCCATCGCGTAGGCTTCAAAATTCAGACTGGTAGTATTATCATTTCTGGCATCGCCGTTAAAGCTGATAAAATGGATATCAGGATACTGGTCTGAAATTTTATTAAAATAGGCAGCATATTCATTCCCGTGCCCATAGATCAAGTTGACTCCCTGGCGGTCAAACTCTTTTACCGCTTCCCTCACTAGCTCCTCGGAATTCATCCCTTCCTTGAAAAAAACATCCACATTCAGGGATGATTGAATTTGAAGCAGCCCTCTGTATCCCTTTGTTCCCCACACCTGGTCATTAATTGTTTCAGGCACCAGCAGGCCTACTTTTTCAACCTTTCCCGCCGAAAGAGGTTGTCCACACCCTCCCAACAAAAACAGGCTAAACAATATGAGCCCGAAACGTTTAAGCATCCGATGCATCTCCTTTATGCGCTGCTGTGTTTATATTGTCAGCAATCGCTAAAATAAAAATGGAACCGATTGAAAGAATCTTTTTCCATTTTACTCTGTGGCGTATAGCTTTGAAAAGTAATTTCCTAAAATTCCTTCAAACCCGGCTTTCCAGAATCCGGCTGTATTGTTCTTTTTGCTTAAACAAGCCTTTGCTGATTTCTTCATTTCCATCGATCTTCAACATCTTTATAGACTCCCGCAGCTCATGGACTCCTGAGAACGCTCCCCTATATTTAAGGGCTGATTTCCCAAGCAATTCCTCGACACATTTCTGCCACCGTTGCTCTGTCCCGCTCGATAATAAAAAGCGGCCAGGCTGCTCGGATTCTGCCAGATTTACAATGGAACGAATAGCATCATCTATATAAATAGCATCAGCCGTCCATTCCCATTTTTCCGCCTCCGGGATCCCTCCGCCAATTTCGAGGGAATTTAAAACACGCTGAAAGAAAAAATCTTCTGGCTGCCATGGTCCGTAAATAGTCGGCAGGTAAATTTCGGTTACATCATTAATTTTACTTTCAGGAAAACGTTTATCAGTATGTTGTTTTGCCAGGTATGCTGGCAGGATCAGGACTGTACGCATATTTTCCAATGATCCTGGCAGTTGAAAAAGCATTTCATCCCCAAATCTGCTTTTTTGATCCTGAAAGTACTCAAAAAGAGAAACGAAAGCGACTTCTGCTCCTGAAGAGCAATTCCATTCTTTATAGGGAACCTCTATAAAATTTGCGTTCCTGCCAATCTCCATGCGTTTTTCTTCTGCATAATAATCCTTCGACATATTTGAAAGGTCAATGCCTTCAATTTCGATTCCACGATCAAGCAAGTGCTTGCACAAACCATAGCCAATATAGTCATATACTCCGAGAATTGCCGCCCTTTCCATATTAATTCCCCCTTGCAAATACTCTCTTGTATCCTATGAACTTGCGATGAAAAATATTTGCGGCGAATCAAAGGACATGCTCATGTTTTGCGAAGAAATGAATTGTCTGGTCTCCAACTTGCTGCTTTTTTTCTGGAAGGATATAGCTTATCGTAACAGGGTAATCCTCTTTCTCCCATGATTCCGAAAGTTCCTTTATGATTTTGGACTGTTTATAGGACCTGCTTCCTGTTAATACATGGATGACTTTAACCGGTACATCCCGCTTGAGCATAGCCTCTGTTTCATCCGTTAAAAAAGCTTCTATAATTTGTTCCATTTTCATTTCATATGCATTTTCCAATTCAGCAACGAGTTTTTTATAAAAAAACTTGTTCTCCTTCTCCTGTTCGAGATGGGTGCTTAAGGAGAAAATCGGATTTAGTAAAACCAGTGATCTGATTTTGCAATCAGGCTGGGATAACAGCCTCAAGGCAACAAGCGCGCCCATACCTTCTGCCACTACATGGAATGAACCATTCAAAATCTCATTCCGGATGATATGGCTGCAAAGCCTCATGGCCAGGTCCACGGCTTTCCGGCTTCCCCAATGCCTGCCATATAAATTCGAGTAAAAAATTGTATAGCCACCAGATTTCCATTTGCTCAACAATGAACGTTTTCCTTCATTCTGAGTCCAGAAGCTGCCTTTGCTGTTAACAAAATGCCTTTCATCTCCAATGACGAGGATACCGAAACCGTTTGGTTTTTCAGGATAATGAATCATATTCCACTCGGTATCCAGTATAAAGTTCCGGCTCTCCATATTACCAACTCCTTCCTACAGATTATTCATATTACTGTATGTTATTTATTAAGAAATGAACGGGGCTTTGCCCATTTTTCTCTCTTTTAAGTCCAGCCGCAAACAAGGGAGAAAAAATACAGAGGAATTTGCTGAAAACGCTTTTCAATTTATTTAAAATTCATTTATAATTGATATGGCTTATGTTAAGATGATAAAAGATTTAAAAAGGCAAGAGGTGAAAATTATGCGCTATTTTTGGACCTTTTTCTGGACCTTCCTTTTAGTACAAATGCTAAATTACGTAGCTGGTTCTATGATGGGAGTAAAATTTGATTTGAACACCGGTACGATCATTGCGATTGTTGCGACCATCCTTATCCTTGTTCTTCCTGCAATCCTGCCGAATGAGCCTGAGGGAAAGCACGGTCTTCACTAAGTTTATTACATAAAAAAGTCATCCATCAGGATGACTTTTTTTCATGTTATTTCAAGATTGAACAAGAGTTAAGCTCCATCTATCCTTAGCTGTATTTCACCATTTTCCGCTGTTATTGCCACAGAACTTCTCTCCTTGATGCTTCCTGCAATAATTTCTTTTGCCAGTTTTGTTTCAACACTTCTTTGAATGAAGCGTTTTAACGGGCGCGCACCATATACCGGATCAAAGCCGTGTTCTGCAAGATACTCTTTTGCCTGGTCACTGATTGACAGCTGGATTTGCTGATCAGCAAGTCTTTCCTGCAGGGTCTTGATCAATTTCTCTACTATTAGTTTAATTTCCTTCAGAGCAAGCGGCTTAAACAGGATGATTTCATCGACACGGTTTAAAAACTCCGGACGGAAATGCCCTCTCAGCTGGTTCATGACAAGTTCTCTCGTTTCGGTGGATATTTCATCAGCTCCATTCTGACGGTCAAGAAGGAAATGTGAGCCAATATTTGATGTCATAATGATAACCGTATTCTTAAAGTCAACGACCCTGCCCTGGGAGTCAGTCACACGGCCATCGTCGAGCATTTGCAGGAGGATATTGAATACCTCTGGATGGGCCTTTTCGATTTCGTCCAGCAGGATAACTGAGTATGGATTCCTTCTCGCTGCCTCAGTCAGCTGTCCGCCTTCTTCATAACCCACGTATCCCGGAGGGGCCCCAATCAGTCGTGATACTGCGTGTTTTTCCATATACTCGGACATATCAATGCGGATGATATGCTCTTCACTGTCAAATAGTGATTGAGCAAGAGTCTTGGCCAGCTCTGTTTTCCCTACTCCAGTCGGACCTAAGAAAATGAATGAACCAATCGGCCTATTGGGATCTTTAATTCCTGCCCTGGCTCTTAATACTGCATCTGAAACGAGTGATACTGCTTCTTCCTGCCCTACTACTCGTTCATGAAGAATGCTTTCAAGCTTAAGCAGCTTTTCCCTCTCACCTTCTACCAGCTTCATGACTGGTATGCCTGTCCATCGGGCAACGATCGAAGCAATTTCATCCTCTGTCACTTCTTCCCTCAGAAGCCTGTCACCGGAATTCGAACTTACTTCCATTTCGAGTTCCTTGAGTTCTTTCTCAAGAGCTGGAATGCTTCCATGCCTTAATTCAGCTGCCTTGTTCAAATCATAATCATTCTCGGCTTTTTCAAGTTCTCTGCGCAGCTTTTCCAATTGTTCACGCTTTTCCTGTACCTTTTGGATGCCTTCCTTTTCCTTCAGCCATCGACCCTTCATTTCATTGGCATTTTCCCTGAGGTTCGCCAATTCCTCCCGCAATGCCTCAAGACGCTCACGGCTGGCATCATCTTTTTCCTTTGTAAGTGCAGCCTCTTCAATTTCAAGCTGCATGACTCTTCTTGTAACCTCGTCAAGCTCTGAAGGCATCGAATCAATTTCTGTCCTGATCATCGCACACGCTTCATCAACTAAATCAATTGCCTTATCCGGGAGGAATCTGTCTGTGATATAACGGTCAGACAAAGTCGCAGCTGCTACCAGTGCCCTGTCGTGGATATTTACTCCATGATGGACCTCAAACCTTTCCTTTAATCCCCTTAAAATAGAAACGGTATCCTCAACATCAGGTTCCTGTACAAGTACCTGCTGAAATCTGCGCTCTAGCGCAGGATCCTTTTCAATGTACTTGCGATGCTCATCAAGGGTCGTAGCACCGATGCAATGCAGCTCCCCACGGGCAAGCATCGGTTTCAGCATATTGCCTGCATCCATAGCTCCTTCTGTCTTGCCAGCCCCGACAATTGTGTGCAATTCATCAATGAACAGAAGGATTCTTCCGTCACTCTTCTTTACCTCATTTAACACTGCCTGAAGACGCTCCTCGAACTCGCCGCGAAATTTCGCGCCTGCAATCAGAGCACTCATATCAAGAGCGAAAATCGTTTTGTCCTTCAGGCCTTCGGGAACATCCCTGCGGACAATCCTTTGCGCGAGCCCTTCAACAATAGCCGTCTTCCCGACTCCTGGCTCACCGATCAAAACAGGATTATTCTTGGTTTTCCTGGACAGGATGCGGATGACATTCCTGATTTCACTGTCCCTTCCGATAACAGGATCGACCTTGCCAGCCTTCACCTCTTCCACAAGGTCGCGTCCATATTTCTTCAATACCTCATAAGTTGCTTCCGGGTTTTGTGAAGTCACTCTTTGGTTCCCCCTAACTTCCTTGATTCTTGTTAATAAATGTTCCCTTGTTAAGCCGAGCTGTTTCAGCACTGCTCCTGATACAGATTGAGTAGTCTCCAGCACAGCAAGCAAAATATGTTCGACTGACATATACTCGTCCTCAAAAGGTTCCATTTCCTTTTCAGCCCGTGCCAAAACCCTTTGGAGAGAGGATGTTATATATAATTTCCCTTGTTCAGCGCCACTTCCCATGACTTGTGGTTTTTTTGATAGGGATTTAGTTAATTCTTCCTTAATATAGTCAATGCTTAAACCTAAACCGGAAAGCAGCGTACTTGCCAGATTATTTTCCTGTCCTAATAACGCAACAAAAAGATGGGCATCATCCACTTCCTGATGATCATGTTGAACAGCCAGGCTTTGCGCGGACATAAAACCTTTCTGCAGGCTTTCCGTCATTTTATTCAAATCCAACGCAATCACTCCTTTGACCATTTTTGACCTTTACTATTATTATATAAAAAATTCCAAATAAGTAAAGCCATCCGTATTGGATGGCTTCATGTCAAAGTATTTGCGATTGCCGGATCATGGTTTTCTTGCATATGACCACAGACGATTATGATTCGATGTTTCCGGGAATCTGTCTCCAGCATTCAGCTTTAGTTTTTGCGGATTATTGACATTGCTGCCAGTCTCCCCTATTTCAATGTAAAAACCATTATTTGGAGCTTTTTGACCAGGGCGGAATTGTCGATTCTGTCCCATTTTGCCTTCCTCCTTTATAAGTATTCCGGCTTTCTTATTATCTGCTCAACTCAGCAAACTATTTAATAAAACATTTGGAAAGATGTTTATCCTTTCATAAAGCAGCGTTTTCCGTTAAATTAGTATGTGTTGACAAGATTGTTTGGAGGTAAAAAATGGATACACTTTACGATTTGCTGAAGTACATATTTTTAGGCCTTTTCCAGGGAATTACAGAGCCTATACCTGTATCATCCAGCGGCCATCTTGAAATTGCCGAGCATTTCTTTGGATTGGAAATAGAGGGAATGAGCTTCGCCCTGCTGGTAAACACCGCTTCACTATTCGCCGTCCTGCTGGTTTACAAAGATGATATAATGCGTTTAATTGTTAATGGTTTAACGTATATTAAGAGCAGAAGCCCGGAAGCGAAAAAGGATTTCATGTTCATCATCTATCTCATTATCGGTACCATTCCGGCAGGTGTAATTGGTGTATTGTTTGGCGATTTTATCGAGGAGAATCTGGCTTCGATCAAAACAGTCGGCATCACTCTTATTGTGACTGGTTTTGCTTTATGGATGATAAGGAACATGAGGGGCAGAAAAAGCGATGGGGAGTTGAGCTATCGGGATGCCCTCATTGTCGGCCTGGCCCAGGCGATTGCATTAATCCCCGGAATAAGCCGTTCAGGCGCCACGATTGTTGCGGCAATGAGCCTTGGCATGAAGCAGGAAACAGCATTAAGATACTCATTCCTGTTGTATATTCCGGTTAGTGCCGGCGGAATGATCCTCGGATTTTCCGATATCCTGAAAGACCCTTATCTTAGGGAATTGGCACTGCCATATCTTTTAGCGTTTGTTTCTTCTTTGATTGCATCTTATTTCTCTTTAAAATGGTTCATGAATATTATGGCGCGCGGCAACCTGAAATATTTTGCTGTTTATTGTTTTATTGTCGGGGCGCTGGTTCTCATCTTTTCATAATAAAAACCGGCTGTCGCAATGCACAGCCGGTTTTCTAATGCTTATTACTTGGCTCAGTAATAATAAGCCATAACAGTTCCTATTTATGAAATCTTCCTAATCCTTAAGCAGCTCAACCAATAGTGCTTTTTGTGCGTGCAGGCGATTGCCGGCCTGTTCGAATACAACAGAATGACCGCCATCAATCACGCCTGCTGTTACTTCCTCTCCTCGATGGGCAGGCAGGCAGTGCATGAAGAGACAGCCCTCTTTCGCGTGTGTGAGGAGGTCTTCGTTAACTTGAAAATCACTGAAATCCTTGAGTCTCTGCTCATTTTCACTTTCCTGGCCCATGCTGGTCCATACATCCGTATAAATGATATCCGCATTCTTGACAGCTTCAATAGGCGAATTGGTTATAGTGAGCTTTGCTCCGCTCTCCTTCGCGAATGCTGAACATTTTTCTGTCACAGCCATATCCGGGAAATATCCCTCTGGTGCAGCAATAGCAATATCAAGGCCTATTTTGGTCCCGGCGACCATCAGGGAATGCGCCATATTATTGCCGTCTCCGATATAGGCTAATTTAAGTCCGTTTAATTTACCCTTCTTTTCATAAATTGTCTGCAAATCAGCAAGCGCCTGGCAAGGGTGGTATAAATCAGTCAGCCCATTAATGACTGGCACTGTTGCATGCTCTGCCAGTTCCTCTACTGAAGCATGGGAAAAGGTCCTGATCATAATTCCGTCCACATATTGGGAAAGAACACGGGCTGTATCAGCGATTGTTTCTCCACGGCCAAGCTGAAGGTCGCTGCCATTGAGATATAGAGCGCTGCCGCCAAGCTGGATCATCCCCGCTTCAAAGGAAACCCTCGTTCTAGTTGACGATTTTTCAAAAATCATGCCTAATATTTTACCTTTTAGCGGCTGGTCAAATTTTTTATTTAATGTATTTTTTTTTAATTCCACAGCTTTTTCTATGAGTCCCGTAATTTCATCGGGTTCCAAATCTGCCAGGGTCAAAAGGTCCTTTCCTTTTAAATTAAGCTCTAGCTGCTGCAATGCGGTCATTTCGCCAACACTCCCTTGCTCATATTTTCGTGCCATGCAGACAATGATTTAACATCCCACTCCTCGATGGATGTACTTTTTATCAATGCTTCCAATGTTTCCTTTTGCGTCAATATGATCTTTCGGTTCTTTACTGCCCATTCTCTAGCGTCTCTGTCTCTAGCTGTATTGCCAGGACAAAACAATGCCGCTACCTTTCCAGGGTCATCGATATATTCGTAATTAACAAACGTTATTCCAATGGAGCTGGCCTGTTCTGCTAGTTCACATTCCTCTGTATAAGCGATTATGCCATTGAATGCCTTCCCTCCGATTGAATGGAAGCTTTTTGCCAGAGTTTCTTCGAGTTTTGATCCAATACTGATACCCTCACCAGTTGAAATCATCTGCGGTCCGGTTTTTGCATCAAGGCCTTTTAATGCAAAGTTTGAAAAGACTGGATGTTTCACACAAAGAATTGGGCTGTCAGTATCGAGGATCAGTTCATCCTTCGACAATGAATATTTCCCGAGCAATATTTTTGTCGCTTTTTCTACCAATTCAACACCCGCTACCTTGCTAACAATCGGCATTGTCCTGCTTGACCGAGGGTTGATTTCAAGCAAAAATACCTGTTGCTCCTTAACAATGAATTGAATGTTCATCAGCCCTTGGTAATTGATGGCCTGCACGATTTTTCTTGCATAGGCAACCATCTTCTCTTTTACTTCTGATGAAAAGCTCTGAGCAGGAATGATGCAGAAACTGTCGCCAGAGTGCACACCAGTTTTTTCAATATGCTCAATGATGGCAGGTATCAGAACATGCTTTCCATCGGAAGCAATATCGAGCTCGGCTTCACTTGCCCGCAAATATTGATCGACAAGGATTGGATACTGGATTTCATCTTTATCCAGGAGTGAGTTGAGCTGTTCGGAATTATCAATTACGACCATGTTCAAGCCGCCAATCACATATGAAGGTCTAATTAGGACAGGATATCCCAATTCTTCAATCACCTTCAATAACTCCTGTTTGTCTGATGCCATTTCTCCCTGAACACGTGGAATATCGAGCTGGTCAAGCAGCTGATAGAATTGATCCCGGTCTTCAAACAAGTCAATGGTTGACGAGCTGGTTCCAAGCAGCTTGATACCGGCTTTTTCAAGATCCTTTGCCAAGTTCAATGCCGTTTGGCCTCCAAGCTGGACAATGACCTCTTCTATGCCTTCATGATCGATCACGTTCAGGATATCTTCGATTGTCAGTGGTTCAAAATACAATCTGTCGGAAATGGCAAAATCCGTACTGACTGTTTCCGGATTATTGTTGATCATAATCGTTTCAACCTCTTCGTCCTTCAAAGCAAAGACACCATGAACGGAACAATAATCAAATTCAATCCCCTGGCCAATACTGATCGGGCCGCTGCCAATAACAAGGACCTTCCGCTTTCCATTCGGTCCTGGTGCTTCGTTATGCCCGAAATAACTGGAGTAGAAATAATTGGAGGCTGACTCGAATTCGGCGGCACATGTATCGACCATTTTGTAAACAGGGATAATACCATGTTTTTTGCGCAGACTGCGGACTTCCTCTTCTTTAACCTTCCACGTTTCAGCAAGATACTTATCGCTGAAGCCCTTTTCCTTTATCAAACTTAGGTCGCGAGCAGTAACTGTTGAGAGCTCTTGCGCTTCAATCAATTGTTCCATATAAATGAGATTTTTGAATTTCGCAAGGAAGAATAAGTCAATCTTCGTCTTGTCATGCATGATTTGAATATCTTCATTCCTTCTGATTAGCTCAAGCAGAGCAAAAATCCTCTGGTCTGTTTGTCTCGCAGCGAGTTCATATAGCTGGCCGATTGAATAATTTGAAATAGCTGGCATCTTTAAATCAAGTGCCTTCAGGTTTAGTGATCTGACAGCTTTTAAAAATGCACGTTCAAAGCTGCGATCCATTGCCATTGCTTCACCGGTTGCTTTCATTTGCGTCCCTAATGTTCTGTCGATTTGCGGAAATTGTTCAAACGGCCATTTCGGCAGCTTCACGACTACATAATCAAGCGCTGGTTCATAGCTTGCAAACGTATTTCCCGTAACAGGATTCTTAAGCTCAGCAAGGCTGTAGCCTACAGCAAGCTTTGCTGCCATCCTCGCAATTGGATAGCCTGTAGCTTTTGATGCAAGCGCTGATGATCGGCTGACCCTTGGATTGACTTCAATCAAGTAATAATTTTTGCTATCAGGATCCAGGGCAAACTGGATATTGCAGCCCCCTACGATCCCCAGGGCGGAAATGATTTTAACTGCCGCTGTTCTTAGCATTTGATACTCTCTGTCGGTGAGCGTTTGTGAAGGAGCCACAACTATGGAGTCACCGGTATGGATGCCGACTGGATCGATATTTTCCATATTGCACACAGCAATACAGGTTCCATCAGCATCCCGCATCATTTCGTATTCGATTTCCTTGAAACCGGCTATACTCCTTTCAATCAGGCATTGATTAATTGGACTTTCATTCAATCCGCCTTTTACAAGCTGAATCAATTCCTCCATACACTTGGCGATGCCACCGCCAGTGCCCCCAAGTGTATATGCAGGGCGGATGATCAATGGAAAGCCGATACGGCTTGCGAAGGCAGTCGCTTCTTCCAGCTGGGTTACAATTTCACTTTCTGGAACAGGTTCCTTTAATTCATGCATCAGACTCCGGAACGCTTCCCTGTCTTCCCCTTGTTTGATGCTCTTGACAGATGTCCCCAGTACCTTAACATTATATTTTTCGAGGATACCTTGTTCACTCAGCTTAAAAATCAGGTTCAGTCCTGCCTGGCCGCCAACTGTACCAAGGATTCCATCAGGCCTTTCAAGCTTGAGGATCTTTTCGACACCTTCCACGGTCATCGGTTCAAAGTAGACTTCGTCGACAAAAACATGGTCGGTCATGACTGTTGCTGGATTGTTATTTAAAAGGATGACCCTATACCCTTCCTCCTTAAGAGCGATGCAAGCCTGGGTTCCGGCGTAATCAAATTCTGCCGCCTGGCCAATGATAATGGGTCCTGATCCGATAACTAATATTGATTTGATACTTTTATCCTTAGGCATAGCTGACTTCTCTCCGCTTATTGTATTTGACTGTCTGGATGAATTCTTCAAAAATGAATGTGCTGTCTTCCGGCCCCGGACTAGCCTCTGGATGAAATTGTACAGTCAGAAGCGGCAGTCTCTCATGGTAAAGGCCCTCGATCGATTGATCATTTTTATTATAAAAGCGCACCTTCAGTCCAGTATCATGAAGGCTGTTTGGTTCTACTGCGTAACTATGGTTTTGCGAGCTCATGAAGACCCGTTTGCCAGCCACATCATAAATCGGCTGATTTGCACCGCGATGGCCAAAGAGCATTTTCTTTGTATTACCGCCAAGGGCCAAAGCAGTCAGCTGGTGACCCAGACAGATACCTAGAACAGGATAATGCTCAATCACTTTTTTAATTCCTTCCAGATAAGCCGATAACTCCTTGGGGTCCCCGGGTCCATTTGATAATAGAACTCCATCTGGCTTAAATTCGGCAATTTTTTTGAAGCTATAATCATAGGGCACGATTGTCACGAGGCAATTATGACTTACAAGATAATCGGCAATCGATTTTTTAAAGCCATAATCAATCAGGACGATATGTGTATCCCCCTGGCCGATTGTTCTTGGACTCTTGGCGGAAACCTCCTTCACCTTCAGGCTTTCAAGTGTGTCACAGCTGAAATCAATTCCTGCTTCAGCAGATAACATTGCAGGCATCGTTCCATTTTGACGTATGCTCTTGACAAGCTCCCTTGTATCAATATGCTCAAGGACGGGAATCTCCCATTTCTTTAAATAATCAATAAAGGAATGCTCTGCTTCGTAATGATAGGCCGAGTCTGCTGCCTCATATACGATTACCGCTGCAGCATGTGGTTTTTTACTCTCAAAGTCCTCTGCGTTAATTCCATAGTTCCCAATCAGTGGATAAGTAAAAACGATGATTTGATTTTTGTAGGAAGGATCTGTTAGAACCTCCTGATAGCCTGTCATTCCAGTAAAAAAAACAATTTCTCCGGCAATGCCGGCTTCTGTCAGAGTCCCATGCAGCCTTCCCTGAAATGTTTTGCCGTCCGCCAGATGCAGATATCCTTCCATTCGACACCTCTCCATTTTGAATAATTATTTATATAATCTAATTTTTATGCATTGACTATTAAAAAAAATAAGCACTATACCGTAACAGAAACTTTTCTCAAGGCTTCTTCAATTATATTAACAGCCTTTTCGATCTCATTTTCGGTAACATTCAATGGCGGAAGCAGCCTAATGACATTTTCGCCGGCAGGAAGGGCAATCAGTCCCGCTTCTCTTAAGGAAACCAATATCGGCTGCACAGCAATCGTCACTTCGATTCCTGCCATCATTCCCAGCCCGCGGATATCCCTTACGTATTCATGGCTGTTAAGCTTTTGATGCAGCAGTTCAAATAAGTACTTACCTTTGGCCGCTGTTTCATTTAAAAATGATTCATTGAATATAATATCCATTGTTGCTGCTGCGGCAGCTGTACTGACTGGATTGCCGCCAAAGGTAGAACCATGGCTGCCAGGACCAAAGAATTCCTTCAACTCAGCTTTGCCAACTGCTGCTCCAATCGGCAGCCCGCTGCCCAGACCCTTAGCTGAGGTGATGATATCCGGCTGAATACCATAATGCTGGAATGCAAATGGCTTTCCAGTACGGCCTATTCCTGTCTGGATTTCATCGATAATTAGCAGAGAACCATTTTCCATGCAGGCTGCCTCGACATTTTTAATGAATTCAGTTTCTGCAACATGGATTCCGCCCTCGCCCTGGATTATTTCAATCAAAACAGCTGCAGTATCAGCACCTATTTCCTGCAGAAATGCCTCTGAATCATTGAAGGGGAGATGGATAAAGGTCTCCAGCATGCTTCCGTACCCTTGCTTGATTTTATCCTGCCCTGTTGCGGCCATTCCAGCGAATGTCCTTCCATGGAAAGACTGCAAAAATGATATGATTTTCGTCCTTCCGGTAGCTTTTCGGGCGAGCTTAATAGCAGCCTCATTTGCCTCCGCTCCGCTATTGGCGAAAAACACATGGTCCATGCCAGCTGCCTCGGCAAGCTTTGTAGCAGCATCCTCTTGAATGCTTTGCGGAAACAGATTCGAAACATGCCAAAATAACTCAAGCTGTTCCTTCACAGCTTTCTCAACTTTTTCAGGACGGTGCCCGAGATTGCAAACACCTATACCAGAGGTGAAATCGAGATATTCACGCCCGTCTTTTCCATAAAGGACTGCACCAGCAGCTTTTACAGGCTCGATTTCCCAGCGCTGATATGTGGGGAATAAAGAACTCATTTTGTTATCCTTTCTGCAGCTGCTATAGACGTTCCAAGCCAGCTGCCCTGTTTATAGAATCGCTTTTTTCCGGAAATGATCATTGCGGTTTCCATCCCTGCAGAAATTGCAGCCAATGCTGACTTCACCTTTGGCACCATTCCGCCATAAATATTTCCATCAGCAATATAATCTTCCACATCCTGGTCCGTCAGCTGACTGACAATTTCACCATCTATCAAAATACCATCTACATTTGTGACAAAAGAACATCGTTCCGCCTTCAGGGCTTTAGCAATTGCCGCCGCTGCATAGTCCCCGTTGATGTTCAGCCTTCCACCATCTTCTGCCACAGCAATTGGCGTCATGACGGGAATGTATCCGTTATTGATGGCCATGAAAATCAGTTCAGTCCTGACAGTAGTTATAGTGCCAACAAAACCTAGATTATCCTGATCAAGATAGGTCCCCTGCAGGCATCCTCCGTCACTGCCATTAATGCCAAGGACATTAAATCCTTTTCTGCTAAGTATTCCGCACAGCTGGCGATTGGTTTGCCCTGATAGGACCATTTCTGCAACTTCCATCGTTTTCTCACAAGTAACCCTCAAGCCATCGATGAATCTTGTCGGTATTTTATACAAGTCCAGCAATCTGTTGATGGCTGGTCCACCGCCATGGACAATAACAGGATGATAGCCGTTATCGATTAAATCTGTCAGGCTATCAAAAAAGTCGTCTGTAAGTTCCTCGAGTACACTCCCGCCACACTTAATGACCACAATCTTCAATTGATTCGCCCCTTTATGTCCGATAGCTTGCATTGATTTTCACATAATCATATGAGAGATCACAGCCCCATGCCATACCATGCCCTGTTCCCAGATGCAGGTCTACAAATATCTGCACCTTGTCTCCCATCAGATACACCTTCGCCTGTTCCTCGTCAAAGGAGATTGGCGTACTTCCCTTTAGCATTTGGATGGATCCAAGCGCAATATCTACTGTTTTCGGATTCACGACAGCCTGGCTCTGGCCAATTGCGCCAATGATTCTTCCCCAATTTGCATCTGCTCCATATACTGCTGTTTTCACAAGGTTCGATCCGGCGATTTTCTTGGCAATGATGCCGGCTTCCTTATTCGACATAGCCCCGTCAACACATACCTCAATTAACTTTGTTGCTCCTTCGCCATCCTTTGCTATTTGCTTCGCAAGGCTGGCACAGCTTTCTTTCAGCAAATCCAGAAATACTGGCCATTCTGGATGGTCTGGATTCAGCGCCTTATTTCCTGCAGCACCATTTGCCATTACAAGCACCATATCGTTTGTGGAAACATCGCCATCAACCGTTATTTGATTGAAGGTAGTGTTCGTAACCTCCTTCAATGCAGCTGATAAATGTCCACTTTCAATCACAGCATCTGTTGTCAAAAAGCCAAGCATCGTCGCCATGTTAGGATGGATCATACCGGATCCTTTTGCTGCTCCTCCCATTACTACGGTACAGCCGTCAATTTCTGCAGTAAAACAGCTCTGCTTCATGACTGTATCTGTCGTAAGAATGGCTGTCTGAAAGGCTTCTGCCTGCTCACTCATATTCCCCAAAACAAGTTTGGAAATTCCAGCTTCAATTTTGTCCATTTGCAAATATTCACCGATAACGCCGGTAGAAGCAACTGCGACATGATGCTCGGGTATACCCAGTTTTGCAGCTGCCAATGACCTCATTTTTAATGCGTCCTGATAGCCTTGTTCACCCGTACACGCATTGGCGCAAGCACTATTGACAACTAGAGCCTGCAGGATTCCTTCCTGCCCGATGCTTTCCTGCGTAACCAGCAATGGTGCAGCCTGAAAGTGGCTTGTAGTGTATACAGCCGCACAGCTTCCTGGAGTTTCACTGAAAATCATTCCCAAGTCCAATTTGTTATAGCGAAGACCCGCATGGACTCCGCCTGTCTGGAAGCCTTTTGGATTCAGGATACCGCCATCAGGGATTTCTTTTATCTGCTTATGATCTTGTATTGCCTGGTACATGTTTTCCTCCTTTATGGATACAGGGGAATCAATTCAAGTCCAGCTGTTTCCTCGAAGCCAAACATAATATTGGCGTTCTGGACAGCCTGCCCTGCAGCCCCTTTCATAAGATTGTCAATAACGGACACGATGGTCAGCCTCCCGGTCCTCGGGTCAGCATGCATACCTATATCGCAATAATTCGAGCCTTTCACTTCTTTTACAGAAGGGAAAATCCCCTGTTTCCTTACTCTTATGAATGTCTGGTTGTGATATGCCTGTTCATATATTTCTAGCAGTCTTGAAGTCTCCATTTCTTCTTTTAACTGGACATACATAGTGGCCATGATTCCACGAGTAATAGGGAGCAAATGGGTACTGAATGTGATATTTACCTGGTCTTCATTCCAGATTCCAAGCTGCTGTTCAATTTCCGGGATGTGCTGATGCTCATTTACTTTATATATTTTAAAGTTCTCATTGATCTCTGCGTACATTGTTCCGAGCGACGGTGATCGGCCTGCCCCTGAAACCCCGGACTTGGCATCAATGATGATGCTTCCTGGATCAATCAATTTTTCAGTCATCAGCGGCGCAAGGCCGAGAAGTGCTGCCGTCGGATAACAGCCCGGGTTCGCTAAAATATCAGCATCGGCTATTCTCTCACGGTTCCATTCACTTAATCCATAAACTGCACTTTCAAGAATCTCATCTGAAACCGGCTCGTTCCCATACCATGCTTTATATAAATCTGGTTTTTTCAGCCTTAAATCTCCGGATAAATCAATCACCTTAATATTTTTTTGTAAAAAGCTTTTAACAAGATTGCCAGAAACCTTTGTGGGAGTCGCCAGAAAGACAACATCTGCTTCATCTGCAATCCTGTCTGTATCAATTTGCACAAGCCGCTGATCCACAATACCGGTCAGATGGGGAAATTCCTCTGATAATGGCTTCTCATCTCTGGTGGTATGTATCGAATGGATCTTTAAATAAGGATGTCTGGCAAGGAGGCGAATCAGCTCACCCCCTCCATATCCTGTTGTACCGATGATTGCTGACTTCACCATTCTCCTCCTCTCTTAAATGTATAAATAATCATTTGAATTTATAATTATTAATAATGTTCTTCTTATTATAAGAACTCATTTTTCAAAACGCAACAGAAATATTAACAATATGTGAACAATTCACAATTTTATTGAAGAATTAATATGCTTTACAATATACTAATATTAATATTTTATACGGTAAGGAGTATGATTCCGCCGTATTAAGGTGGGAGAAACAAGATGCAGGCTGCTTTTTCTTTGTCATCAAACCTGAATAGACTGTTCGAAAGAATCCACAGATTAAGAATGATTGAAAAAGGGGCATACCTTTTCGAGGAAGGAAATCCCGCAAATGAACTGTATATTATTCAAAGCGGAAAATTCCAGCTCAGCAAGATGGTTCCTGATGGGCGTGAGTTGACGATCAGGATGTGCTCTACTGGTGAATTGGTTGGAGAATTATCATTATTCAGCTCTGCCTCAAAACACATCCAAAATGCCCTGGCATCAGAGGGCGGTACTGTTGCAGTAATCCAAAAGGACAAACTTGAAACCGAAATCGCCAAAGACCACGGTTTGGCACTGGAAGTAGTCAAGTGGCTTTCCCTGCAGCACCGCAAATCGCATACAAGATTCCGGGACCTTGTCCTTCACGGTAAAAAAGGTGCGTTATACTCAACGCTGATTCGTTTAGTGAACAGTTACGGAATAATGACAGGGGACGGAATAAAAATCAATGTGTCACTCACTAATCAGGAGCTTGCCAACTTCTGCGGAACGTCGCGCGAGGTCGTCAACAGGCTGCTGAGTGAACTGAGAAAGAATAACATTATTTCAATCGACAAAGGCTACATCACTGTCCTGGAACTGAACCAGCTTAAAAGAGAGATTGATTGTGAAAACTGTCCGATTGAAATTTGTAATATAGAATAAAAAACGAAGCCCTAAGAATTGCTAAGGGCTTCGTTTTTTATATTGCTGAAATCATGATCATGAAGAATATGGCGGCATTCATGATCTCATAAACTCCAACCTTCATGACAGACAGCGGTCTTCCATAAAAGGCAATAGCCCTGATAAGGCTGGGAATCATGGCAGCTGCTAACGCTATTCCCCCAAAGCTGAGCCATAAAATCGGCACCAGCAGGTGGTAGCCCCAGGAAATCCATTTGAAATTGACGTTCTTTTTTTCCCGGATCATCGTCTTTACATAAAAGGTACTGCCGGTGAAAAATAAGACAGAGGCTGCAAATACTATGATTGCTCCCTGGTTGATTGTGCCAGCTGGCAAAAAGCTGCTGGCAAGTCCTGCTATCGCAAAAACGATAATGGCACTGAAATCATTCAATATTGCCCGATCCTTGTTCTTTGAAGAAAAATATGCGTTCAATATAAAGAAGGGAATCATCGAAAAGCCAAAATAGACAATTGTTGGCTGTGTAAATAATGGAACCATCAAAAATGCTATCGCAGGCACCATATAGATCAGCGCCCATTTACGATAAAATTCAAGCTTTTTCCCTTTGAACACCAGTAAAAGCGGATATGTCGCCAAATATAATAAAAGCCAGCCAATAAAAAACGGGATATGCTGCCAGATCAATTCGCTTGAAGCTGCTCCAAGCCAGAATGGAATGATCAACATTGCCCAGGCACCGTGCTGTTTTGGCATGAATAATTTCATGTTCTACACTCCCTTATTTCTGTTCCTGCCTTCACTATAAAACAGCTGCTAAGGATATTAAGTGAAACACATCACATTTTGCAGACATGAAAATGAACCGACACGGAACTGTCAAAACTGCTGAGTGATAAAACGGGAAAAAGCTGAACCATAATAGATTCAGCTTCTTTTTTCAAAATGAAGTTTCAGGTAAAGCTTTTTCACATATAGATGCGGCTTTACCAGATAATATATTTCTTTCGTAAAAGCCATACTCAGCAAAAACATAAAAACAACGATGAAGTGGACCTTCGAAAGAGTGGATATATTCATGACAAGCTCCATATCAGGCTGCAGCTGAGCAAGACTGATCAGCAAGCGCAATAGCAGCAGCGGCTCATTTGAAATGCTGCTTGACAGGACGATGGCAATACCTGTCGCAGTACTTAAAAACATAAGGGCTTTCACTGTGCAGGCTAGGTATCGGCCAAACTTCGACTCTGCACCATCGTCCTCCGCTGAATCATATTGCCACACAAGTCCCATTCCGACAATGGCAGCTACTGAATATGGATAGACAACCCATAAAAAGATTTGAACCAGTTCCATCTTTCTCACCTCAAACAAAAGTCCCAAACATTTGCCCCACTAACATTTTAACTGTGGGAATGCCATGTGACAGTGACAAAAGTCGCCGAATTTGTCCAAAATAAGAAGATTTTATTGGTAAATCAATCAATCCTTTGCAGGTTTTCCCCTAATACCACCATTAACTATTGCCTGCCTTCAGCTGCCTTACAATATAGTTGGTTATCCATGTCAGACCGACTTCGTCTGCATTGCAGTAAACCGGAACTGCGCTTTCGTTAAGCCTATCAGCTAATACAGACTCACGGCAAAAGATGATCTTGACTCCATCCAGGGTTTGCAGGAGTTCCACATCAGCTTCATTGCGAATGATTACTGCTTTATCGTAAGATTTCTTCTTATATCCTTCTATCAATATCACATCGGGAGCAAAAAAGGTAAGAAGTCCGATTTCTTCCTCAAGGGACCATCCCTTTTGCTCAGCCTGTATGATGATTCGGCCTTCTCCTGCTACGAGTGAAGCAGCTGCTCCAGCCGATACATGCTGTACCGAATCCTTCCTATCCGAAACCTCAGGCTTCCCTCCGTGTCCATGGTGCTTAATCGTCGCGACCTTGAGGCCAAGAGCTGACAACCGCTCTATCAATTTTAGGATAAGCGTTGTCTTGCCGCTATTCTGAAACCCTGCTACCTGGAATATAACCGGCTTTACCAAGGCCATTCACTGCCAGTATGATCTTCGAGCATCAGGACCTCAACTTCCATTCCCTGTTCAAACCCTCTAGTGCCTCCAGGCAGGATCATGAGTGAGTTTGCTCCGGCAAGGCTCATAATGATATTCGATTTATCAAGACCGCTTGGAGTGACAATCAGCCTGCCATCCTGAATCGTCAATGCACTCCTCACAAAGCGGGTAAACGGATTCGCTTTAGGAAAGTTCGCATCAAGTATCGCCTTTTCTTTTCTGAGGTGCGGCTGTTCTGTGAAAAGCATTGTCCTGATAATCGGACGGGCAAACAGTTCAAAGCCGACATAGCAAGCAGAAGGATTGCCAGACAGACCAAATAAAAGCTTTCCGCCAAGCTCGGCAACGGTTGTTACACTGCCTGGCCTCATCGCTACTTTGTTAAAGAGAACCTCCGCGCCAAGCTTTGCATAAATTTCTGGCAGATAATCATAATCCCCTACCGATACACCGCCAGTAGTGATGAATAAATCAACTTCCTCAATCGCCCTGCTGACTGCCTCAAAGCATGTATCAAAATCATCAGGCAGCTGCCCAAAGTACTTTACTTCAGCTCCCGCCCTGAGGATTTGCGCAGAAATCATGTATGAGTTGCTGTTTCTTATTTTTCCAGGTTCCAATGGCTCATCTACATCAAGCAGCTCGGTGCCGGTTGCATAGAGGCCAATGACAGGCTTCTTAGCTACGGGCACTTTGGCATAGCCGAAAGTGGCCAGCATTGCCTGGATTCCCGGATTGATGAAGGTACCCTTTTTTACAAGCACCTCTCCTTCCTTTGCGTCTTCGCCTCGGTACGAGACATTTTCCCCTTTTTTGTGTTTCTTCTTTGTTTCCATATATTTTTTTCCATCACGTTCAATTTCCTTCGCCAACTCGAACATGACAACAGAGTCAGCCCCCTCTGGCATTTGGGCGCCCGTCATGATTCTGACTGCCTGGTTTGGCCCAAGCACCTTCTGTGTCAGCATCCCAGCACCAATATGGTCAATAACCTCAAATTCAACTCCATTGGATTGTGAAGCCTCCTGAGTATCAATAGACCGAATGGCATATCCATCGTAAGGAGCCCTGTCAAAATGCGGCACGTCACTTGTAGCCTTCAGGTCTTCCGAGAGATACCTTCCATAACTTTCATTTATTGAAACATATTCAGTCGAGCCATCTTTCTTATGTTCCATGACTCTCTTCACTGCTTCTCCAATCGCAATAGGATTTCTTTTCTCTAACATGAAATCAGCTCCTGTTTCAGATAAAACCTTATTTTGACTGCCCGGCCTAGAATCCAATTAGAAAAAAGGCGAACCAGCTTTTTTGAAATAAATACCCTTTTCATTATAAGAGTAATGGAAAAGTGAAGACATAACAAACCTCACATATTCTCTCATAAAATTCTCCTTAATAATGTAGATATTTTGTGAAGTGTGATGCACGTCACCAAGCCGCCAATCCATTTCCTTTATGATGAATATGTAACCAATATGATTAAGTATATGGAGGTTTTTTATATGAAAATGCCTTTTAATGAAACATCTTTAGTTAAGGATATAGTCAATTCCTTTCCTCAATCCAGTGATTTATTCAAGAAGAACCGCCTAGATTTCTGCTGCGGAGGCAACCGGCCGTTATCAGAAGCTGCAGCAGAACAGAATGTGGATATTCCTGCCCTGATGGCAGAGCTGGCAGAACTTTTCAAAAAACTCAATGGTACACCCGACAGCATGGAAGTTTGGACTGAAACCGATTCAAAAGAACTCATTGACCATATTAAAAATAAATATCATCGTGAGCTTGAAGAGGAATTGTCCTTGCTGAGTCCTTATGTGACTAAAGTTTCAAAAGTCCACGGAGACCGGCATCAAGAACTGCTCCGGGTTTATGAGCTTTATTATGAATTAAAGAAAGAACTGCTTGAGCATACCGCAAAAGAAGAAGCAACCGTATTCCCGCTCTTGCTGGAGCTTGATGGAGCCGATCCTGAAAAAAGAACTGCGATCATAGCTGAAATCACTGAGCTTGAAAAAGAACATGACCATGCAGGTGCCATTCTTAAAGAACTGCGGGAAATCACTGCTGATTTCATTCCGCCTATGGATGCCTGCGGAACTTACAGGCTGGTATACAAGCGGCTGGAAGCCCTTGAAGCACACACTTTCATGCACGTCCATCTCGAAAACAATATTTTATTCCCAAGGTATATTGCCTGATTCCGCTGAAAGACCTCATCCAGACTGGATGAGGTCTTTCTTCTAACCCAGGAAAGGTTAGATGTTCTTTCCTGTGAAAAAAGCTCGCTATTGCCTTAAGTGTCACCATTATAAAACTCCAGAGAACAGGCGGGCGAATGATTCCTTCGACCTTTCTACCAGCCCTCGTTTATGGTATTGAACCGGACTGATTTTTTCTGAGTCGTGCATATCCTCTTCATAATGCGCGACCAGGTCGCGGATCGAGCTCGTTCCAAACAGGAACACATTCACTTCGAAATTCAGGTGGAAGCTCCTCAAATCCATGTTGGCAGTCCCGATCGAGGCAATATTCCCATCCACGATAATCACCTTTTGGTGAAGGAAGCCTTTTTTATATGAGTAAATCTCAGCCCCGTTCCTCAAAAGCTCTGAAAAGTAAGAACGGCTGGCATACTGTGTCAGGTAGCTGTCATTGATTTCCGGCACCATGATCCTGACTTCGATTCCTTTGGCAGCCGCCACTCTCAATGCCGTCCGGATCGCTTCATCCGGGACAAAATAAGGGGTTGCGATCCATATGGACTTAGTAGCGCAGGACATCATTGTATAATAAAAGTCACTCATAATCCCTTGCTGTGTATCGGGCCCGCTTGCCACCACCTGGATAGCGCCATCCAGTTCACCATCATCATTATGCTTCTTAACAGCCTTATGGTCCTCAAGAACTTTTTCGCCGCTGACATATTCCCAGTCAAGCAGGAACACATTGTGGAGAGTATAGACCGCTTCACCAGTCAGCATCATATGGGTATCGCGCCAGAAGCCGATGCTGTCATCTTCGCCCAGGTATTCAATGCCAACATTCAAGCCGCCAACAAAGCCTATTTCTCCATCGATGATAACAATTTTCCTATGGTTGCGGAAATTGAACTTTTGATTAAAGAAACCATATTTAAGCGGGGAAAATGGACGGGCCTTGATGCCTGCGTCATGCATCCGCTTCAGTTCTTTAGCAGCAAATTTGAGGCTTCCTGCAGCATCAAACATTAACAGTACTTCGACGCCCTGCTGAGCCTTTTCAATTAAAATCTCTATGATTTCTTTGCCAAGGCGGTCTGACCGGAAGATATAATATTCGATATGGATGAATTTCTCTGCCTGTCTCAATTTCTTTTTGATTTCTGAAAAGGTCTCATTCCCGTTTTTCAGGATCTTCGCTTTTGAACCTGTTGTAATCGGAGTCATTGACGCTTTTTTTGCATACTGGGCGAAGCATTGCTGATTGTCAGTCAGAAAAGATAGATCCCTGGATTCTTCCTGCCGCATCAATCTTTCCCATTGATCGCGGTCCTTCGTTCGTTTGCTTTTGTATAGGTATCCCTTCAAATACAGCTGCCCTGAAAACAGGTAAAAGAAATAACCGGCCACTGGAAAAAGGATCATGACATACATCCACATAAGGGTATGCTGGGCCGACCGGTTTTCAAGCATCAAGGAATATAAGCTGACAAAAATAATAAGTGCATAAACTGTAATTGCGACACCTTTAACCACCTGGCCATATCCTGTGAACAATACGATATAAACACAGGCTATCAAAATAAATACAAATAAAAATTCAATTCCTCTTTTCAGCATTCAGTCAATCTCCAAATCTTCGATAAGATATATTAGAGTTGTTTTATACCCAAAATCCACCTGTCCGGAAACATAGTATGTCCAGAAACGGAATGGCTGAAGCATGACCTCACATAATACCTCTTGCTTGCTCGTCTCTTTTAGCTGAAGTGCTGTTCATGAGAGCTGTTCACTGGAACGAAAAAAGACCCCCGAAGGAGTCTTTTTATTAACCGCCAATATAGGACATTTCTATTTTCTTTCTGGTTGCAGCTGTTTCTTCTGTCCGTTCGTCTGAATACCTGTCAGTACGGTGGTTCCAGATATCTGTTATTCTTGCCCTTAGCTCATCGTCAGTGGCACCGGCGCGCATGAAATCGCGGATATCATGTCCATTCCCATTGAACAGGCAAGTAAAGATCTGGCCATTGGCAGACAGCCGGGATCTTGTACAGCTTGAGCAGAATGATTCAGATACTGATGAGATAAAACCGACATTAATGTCCGTGCCCTTGTAGCGATACTTCTTTGCTACCTCGCCAAAATAGTCTGGATCTACCTTCTCAAGTTCATAATGCTCACTGATGATATTGTAGATTTCCTTTTTCGTGATCACATCGTCCATCTTCCAGCCGTTTGTGCTGCCCACATCCATATATTCAATGTACCTTAGCTCCAGGCCTTCATTTTTGCAGAATTCTGCCATTGGCAGGATTTCAGAATCATTAAGCCCTTTTTTAATAACGGTGTTGATCTTAACCCCAAGGCCAGCTTTTTTTGCAGCATTGATTCCTTCCATAACTGGGCCAACGCCAACATTGCGTCCATTGATTTCACCGAAAAGCTCATCCTTCAAGCTGTCCAGGCTGACATTCACCCTCTTCAACCCGGCATCCTTCAGCTGCTCTGCATATTTTGGAAGCAGTACTCCATTGGTAGTCAAGGCAATATCTTTTAATCCCGCAATGCTGTTCAGTTTTTTCACAAGCAGCGGCAAGTCCTTACGAAGCAATGGTTCACCGCCAGTAAGCCTGATTTTTTCGACACCCAGCTCAATGAACAAGATTGCAAGCCTTTCAATCTCCTCATAGGTCAATAGTTCGCTTTTCGGCAAAAAGGCAAAATCCGGGCCAAATTTTTCTGCAGGCATACAGTACTGGCAGCGGAAGTTGCATCGGTCTATAACAGAAATACGCAAATCGCGAAGCGGTCTATTTAATTGGTCTTTAATTATGTTTTTCGTCATATATGTCAACTCCAATGAGAGGTGATGATATTGATTGTAACAGCAGCCTCGTCCCTTTACTGTTAATATTCTCACATTAACATCAATTGTCCTCTATTTAAATAGTAGATTTACCCTTATATCTATATTACAACATAAAAACTGCGTGGATAGTGTTTTTTCCCTTAAATGTCATCATGTTGTCAATTTATTGCTATGAAAACTTCTCCAGTTCTGTGGTGCTTCGCGCCTTTCTCTTCAATCAACAGGCGTTTAAGCAATTATAGAGTGAAAACATAAAAACTGCATCAGAACTTGATGCAGTCATTGTATAGTTTATTTACTTTTTCCAGTCAACTCGCTGAACATGCCGACAAAGTTCTTTATTTCACCTGCTTCATTTTTCACAGGACTGATGGTCAGCCATTCAGGATAAATCTTGCCATTCTTTTTCTTATTCCAAATCTCTCCCTGCCAGAAACCATTCAGCTTAATGGCATTCCACATTTCCTTATAAAAATCTTCCCCGTGTTTGCCGGAACGAAGGACACGCGGATTTTTCCCGATGATTTCTTCAGGGGAGTATCCAGTTACTGTCGTGAAGGCTGGATTCACCTGCTCGATATTCCCTCTGACATCGGTAATCATGATGCCTTCTACTGTATGGTCAATGATGTTTTTAGCAAGGCTTAATTTATCCTGATAATACATCCAGAACACAATGATCAGGCTGGCTAGCGCAACCTGGGAAAGAGCCATGAAACCAATTGCGTAGTGGCCAGTCAGGTTGAACAGGAATGCCAGCATCAGCGGCGGGAAGAAGCCCCCTAGACCACCCATGGCAGAGACGATCCCGTTGACAATACCAGCCTGTTTTGAAAAATAAAGCGGAACCAGCTTGAAAACCGTACCGTTGCCGATACCAGCACAGATGGCGACTGCCAGACAGCCAATTGTATAAAGAGTCAGAGATGGCATGAATGAAAGCAGGATTCCTGCAACTGTCATCCCTCCGAAAACAAACATCAGGATGATGAAGGAATTGAACTTATCACCAAGCCAGCCGCCGATCGGCCTGAAAAAGGTAGCAAGTGCGATGAATCCGGCAGTCCTTAAACCAGCATCTACTTTTTCAAGATCAAAATGTGACACAAGGAAGTTTGGCAGATAAATTGTAAATGCAACAAATGAACCAAAAGTCAGGAAGTAGAATAAGCTCAGCGCCCATAGTTTCTGGTTTTTATAGACACTCTTAATCTGTTCTCCTAAAGGTGTTACAACCTTTGGCTCCTTCTTATCGCCAAGAATGAAGTTCATTAACGCGAATGCGAGCAGCAGGATCAAATACAATTTCACAGTGGACTGCCAGCCGAGCTGGGATGCAATTACCGGTGCAGAGAAAGTGGAAATCGCAGTTCCAAGGTTACCTACTCCATAGATACCATTAACAAATCCATGACGTTCCTTTGGATAATACTTTGGAAGAGAAGTTACTCCAACCGAGAAAACCGCTCCTCCAATACCGACGAACAAACCGCCAATCAATAAATCTGTGTAGCTATTAGCCATGCTTATATAAAATACAGGCAAAAGCAGTAAAATGAAACTGATGAAGAATAATTTCCTCGCACCATATTTATTGGTCCAATATCCGATTGGAATCCTTAATATTGATCCTAATACTACTGGAACCGCTGTTGCCATTGCGATCTGGTTTGCCGACATCTGAATATCCTCTTTAATGAATGGCATTAAGGATGACAGGATGACCCACACCATAAAACCTGCGATAAGGCTGAGCGTTTGCAGCGGCAGCTGAATTTTTTGTGTCTTCATGATTTTCTCCCCTTTTAATTTATGCAAATTCCTTTTTGGCTAAAAACGGACATAGAAGCTTTCTATGGGTAAATCGTAAAAAATTCAGAGGCTTTTAGATGTGACGAACTTCACACCTGTTTCGTTGTTCAATAAACCGTCACAGAAGTCCGCCAACCCGCGATTTAAGCGGCTAATTTTACCGTTATAATAAAGACGAGTGCTATTTGTTTCTGAATTGTGAACGGAATAGCTGGATAATGTGTCGACATTTTGACAATTCCCGTTTTGATATTTAGTTAACACTATGACGATGTTATTATTTTGACAATAACTCAAAAAGTCACGTGAGAAGACCGTTAAAAAGGCTTTTAATAAACGAAAAGGGTGAAGATCATGCCAAACACAAATAAAGCGACTCATTCTATTGAAATAAAGGAATTGCTTCAGTTTGCCGACCGGACCATACAGGCGAAGAAAGGAACCTATCTCTTCCAGGAAGGGATGGAGGCTGAAGAGCTTTATTTGATTCTGGGAGGCAAGGTCCAAATCAGCAAGGTCACCCAGGATGGCCGTGAGCTCGCATTAAGGATCTGCGGAGAAAATGATATTTGCGGAGAGCTGACACTATTCACAGATGCTCCAAAATATTTGTTAAGCGCTTTGATCCTTGAAGATGCAAAGATTGCCGCCATCAGAAAAGATGTCATTGAAAAAGAAATTTTCCAGAATCCCTCTCTGGCATTTGAATTCATGAAATGGATGAGTGATCATTTCCGCAAAACCCAGACAAAGTTCCGGGACCTGGTATTGAACGGAAAGAAAGGCGCCCTTTTTTCAACATTGATCCGT
Source organism: Mesobacillus sp. (assembly GCF_057785455.1). Taxonomy (NCBI): domain Bacteria; kingdom Bacillati; phylum Bacillota; class Bacilli; order Caryophanales; family Bacillaceae; genus Mesobacillus; species Mesobacillus sp. Next base: position 57,930 of record NZ_JBYNSB010000060.1, on the reverse strand, counting down.
ATGACCAACAGCTATGGGATCCAAAAGGATAACGGTATCCTGATCGACCTCCCCCTTACCAACCAGGAGCTGGCCAACTTCTGCGGGACTTCAAGGGAAAGCACAAACAGGATTTTGAATGACCTGAAGCGTGAAAATGTGATTTCCATCAAAAAAGGGAAAATCCTTATTCATGATGTAGATTTCTTGCGCCAGGAAATCGGCTGCGAAAATTGTCCAGCAGTATTCTGCAGTATTGATTAAGCAAAGTGAATAAATCAAAAACGAGTGAAGCCATTGCTTCACTCGTTTTTTCATGTTCTGCCAACTCTCTTTCCTGCTGGTCAGTTCTGCTTTTGTTTTCTCAATGCTTTCGGAATATAGACACAGAAAGGTTCACTTTCTAGGTAGTCACCAGTCATGGCATATGCACGTGATCTTGATCCGCCGCAAACATGCCTGAATTCACATACCCCGCATTTACCTTTATATTCATCCGGATTCCTCAGTGATTTGAACACAGGTGACTCTCTGTAAATTTCAGCAAGCGGCTGCTCACGGACATTACCTGCCTTAACAGGAAGCAGGCCGCTCGGGTAGACGTCCCCAATATGGGAAATAAACACAAATCCATTCCCATCGTTTACTCCTTTTGGCGCTCTTCCAAGACCATCGATTGACCCAGTCAAGCCTTCCTTTGTTAAAGCTGTGAGGTAATCGATTTCTTCGGAATGGTCTTTTGCTTCCCGCATTTTCTGCTGGATGACGACCCTGCGGTAGTGCTGGGCAGCAGTCGTTTTAATATCAAATTTCACTTTTTTGCTTAACTCGTACAGCCAGGTAAATACCTTTTCATGCTCAACAGGCGATATCATATCCTTTTCCTGTCCACGTCCAGTAGGAACAAGGAAGAATACGCTCCACAGCACACATTCGAGTTCTTCGATCACTTTTGCCATTTCTTCTAAATAATCGATATTATATCGAGAAATGACCGTATTGATCTGGATCGGGATTTCAAGTTCATGCAAATACTTTATCCGTTCGATTGTAAGGTCAAATGAGCCTGCTGTTCCGCGGAAATGGTCATGAATTTCAGCAGTCGGTCCATCAAGGCTGAAGGCCCAGCGCGACAGGCCGACCTCCTTCGCCTTTTCAATCGCTTCCTTCGTGACATTTGGTGTTGCACTTGGTGTCATGGAAACACGAACACCTTTTTTTACTGCATAAGAAGCTATATCGAATACATCCTCCCTCATCAGCGGGTCTCCGCCTGTGAAAACAAGCATCGGATTATTCATTTCGTATATTTGGTCAATCAGCGCTTTCCCTTCTTCAAAAGAAAGCTCACGCGGGTCACGTCTGTATTGGGCTTCCGCACGGCAGTGCAGGCATTTTAATTGGCAGGCTCTTGTCAATTCCCAAATCACAATGAATGGGTCCTTATTAAAATCTCTGGCAAACATCATTGGCCCCTCCTTAAATACTGCTTATAAAAGAAGTATAAGGATATTTACAACTTGATTAAGTGAACTACCTCACACAAAAAGCGGCAAAATTGATGATTTGTATGACAATTTTGTGACTGACAAATGGAGAAGCCTCTTAAGGACAGCTTCCTTTCCGCTTTCTTGCAACCTGTCCTTTTGATAGCCTATACGGACAGCTTCCCCTTCAACCCTTGGCAGCCTGTCCTTTTGGAAGCCTCCACTTATGGCCCTGCTTTCCTGCCCCTGATATCAACAGTGAAAAAAGCAGCAGGGGGACACCCTGCTGCTTCTGCCATAAATTCATTTAAGCCTAATCTCTAACGCCAAGTGCGATTTTAGCATATCGGGACATCATGTCTTTTGACCATGGCGGGTTAAAGACGATGTTAACTTCTGTATCTTTTACTTCGGGAAGGTCGGATAGTGCAAGTTTTACCTGGTCTACGATTGTGCCTGCAAGAGGGCAACCCATTGAAGTCAAAGTCATCGTGACAGTTGCAAGACCTTCTTCGTTTAAGTCCACATCATATACAAGACCCAAATTAACGATATCGACGCCAAGTTCAGGGTCAACGACCATTTCAAGCGCACCCATAATGCTTTCTTTCAAATCTTCATCCATTGGTGGTCACTCCTTTGTATTGCTTGTTTATTTCATCATAACAATGATTGCAAACCTTTTAAAGCAGAAAGGCATCAGACATGTTTTTCGAACCAGTTTGCTGCAGCTATGACTGCCGCATTCGAAACCGCATGCCCTGCTTTCTCATCAGTAATGAAATGGAACAAATCCTCTGCACCTTCATATTTTAACCTGTTTTGCTCGTAAAAATGATAGGCACCGGAGTAAGGCACAACCTGATCAAGTTTGCCATGCCAGAATAGCACCGGCCGGTTGTTTAATTTTTCAGGCTGAAGAGTCAGATCGTATTGTTTCAGCTCATTTAATAAAGAAGTGATTTCCTCCTTGGACAGCTCCAGTTTCACATTGCGTTTTTCAATTTCATTCAGCTGCCATAATGCCAACTGTTCATACGAAGGATCCCCCATTAAACTGACAGCGGCCTTGATCCAGTCATATTTCGCAAGTGCACCAAGCGTGGTGATGGCACCCATGGATGTTCCGGCCACACCTATGCGATCTGGGTCAGCAAGCCCTTCACCAACTAATATATCTCTGATTGTTCCTGTTTCAGCAATCGAATTGAGGACAATCTCCCAGAAGTGGAAACCAAGCTGGGATTCGGATAGACCTTCAGCTCGCTCTCCATGATATTTTGCTTCCGGCATTATGACCCGGAAGCCTTTTTCTGCAAATAGATATGCAGGGTGCATATTTCGTTCCTTTGTGCTTGTAAAGCCATGCAAAAAGATGACCAAAGGCATCCTTTCTGAAAATTGATTTTGTTTTACAACATGGAGAACGGGAATATGATTTAAGCGTTTCTTCTCAACAACAATCAACGTTAACCCTCCTGGAGCTCTTAGCGGAAAATCCCGAATCGGAATTTACCGCACTGAAATGTTCTAATAATGATTTTTTTACACTTTATATGTAAAATGGTTAGCATAGTAGTTATGATACAATTACAAAAAACATCCAATATATGTATTGTAGAACTCTTGAGGAAAAAGAGCCAATCATATGCATATCATGTAAACAAGCAAAAAATAGATTAAAGAAGGAGTATTTATGGCAGAAAAACATTTAATCGCATTAGATTTAGACGGTACATTGCTTACAGATGATAAAACAATTTCAGAAAAGAATAAACGCGTACTTAAAAAAGCCCGGGATGAAGGACATATTGTCATGATCGCGACTGGCAGGCCATTCCGTTCCAGCGAAATGTACTATCATGAGCTTGAATTGGATACACCGATAGTCAACTTTAACGGAGCTTTCGTCCACCATCCGCTTGATGCAAAATGGGGAGTCCACCATTCTCCTCTGTCAATCGATGTAGCCAAGGATATCGTAGAAGCTTTGGATGACTTTAAATACCACAACATCATTGCCGAAGTAATTGACGACGTTTATGTTCATTATCATGATGAAAAATTAATGGATATTTTCAATCTTGGCAATCCGAAGATCACAACAGGCGACCTTAGAAGGTATTTGAAGACATCGCCGACAAGTATGCTGATCCATTCTGATGAAGATGATGTCAAAAAAATCCGCGCCCACCTGTCCGAAGTTCACGCAGAAGTCATCGATCATCGCAGCTGGGCGGCTCCATTCCATGTCGTAGAAATCGTTAAATACGGACTGAATAAAGCCGTCGGTCTAAAGAGGGCATCTGATTACTTCCAAATCCCGCCTGAAAGAATCATTGCTTTTGGCGATGAAGATAATGATTTAGATATGCTTGAATATGCAGGCCGGGGAATTGCTATGGGCAATGCCATTGACGTTGTAAAAAATATCGCTAATGACATCACGCTGACTAATGAAGAAGATGGAATCGGCGTTTATCTGAATGATCTGCTTAACTTAAAAGCATTGTGATAGTGTATCCAGGACAGGGAGATTCCTCTCTTTCTTTTTAATTCTGTCATTATAATTTCATAGTTATTTTTTGCCTTCACTTCTACCATATGGCTTTAATCCTGTGAATTAGTGGCCTTAGTGCTTCTGCCTCGCAATAATCCTTTGACTGACTGGCTAGTGAGCAGCTTTTTCAAAGGAAAACCAAAAAAAGCCTTTTAGTGTGCTTAAGATTGATTCCTCGCCTAAAGGGCATACTACTAACGAAGCGGCTTTAAAAGCCAGTTTCAAAATTCGCTCGTATATGGAGGGGTAAACGATGGGTAAAAGCAACAAATCCAAACGTTTTGTTCAGCAAAGTGCAGATTCTGTATCCCAGCATAGTCAACGAATCCCTTACCACACCACGTATGCCGAGGCTGAAGCTCAAAAAATGGCCAATGTCAGAGAATCCTCTTTAGGAGGAATCTAAATGGGAAACAGGCTTTTTCAGGAAGCTCGAAAAGCAGTTCAATTAGCTAAAACTGCACAGCCTAGCGAACAGGGAGCGGCCATCAGCACAGCTAAAAATGCTCTTTCATCAGCATATGCCAATACAACTATTGCTGAGAAGGAGCAGCTTCGGTCATTTCAGGACGAGCTGAATTCAATTGAGAATAAGTAAAAGGAAGGCTGGCTCATCGGATGATGGCCAGCCTTCCCTCTATTTGAGGCTATTAAAGTTCTCAAGCAGCACCGGATAGGTATGGATAATCGAGCCATCATTACCCAATTCATACAAATTCAGCATCAGCGCGCCATTTTCAGGCAGCTTGCCTGCCGGGATGGAAATATCAAAAGAGAAAGGCTTCCACTCCCGATCTTTGGCCCCAAGATTCACCTCAGTCTGTGGGATTTGCTGATTATGGCCATCCTCGACTGAATAATAGAACTTCCCATTTTGCGGTCTTGCTTTTCCGGTAATATGGTAATTACCAGTGCTTCCTTCAGACTTAACAGCTTTGAAAACAGGGTTTTCGCCAGGAATATAAGTTGTTTTTATATCCTTAAGCTTGGATTTTTCGACCACATCTTTGCCATTCACACTTACGGCCTTTAATTCAGCGGTGACCGTGTATTCCCCCTCATCCACTCGAATGCCTTGGGATGAATAGTCCCATGTTTCTCTCCACTTTATGCTTTCCTGCGGCTTCAGGGTGATTTTTTCAAACACCTGGGCAAAGGCCATTCCCTCTGAAAATTGATAAACCTTCTTTTTCTTGGCATCAGTGACGATGATTTCATATTTCTGTGAGGTAGGAAATTCGAATGTAAGCGGTGAATTCTCATTATTGATGAGATACAGCTCGAATTCGGCCTGTTCCGGACCAGCAAGGGGATTTACATAAAAGCTGAAATCCGGCTGTGATGATACAGACTGCTTATCCTCACCAATCGCCAGTGCGGGTGCAACAGCCATTAACATTAAAATAATCAGCAAGCTTATTTTTTTCATATATGTTAGCCCCTTTCTATTTCTATTCCTTTCGGAAGAATCCAAAAATACCTGCTGTCTCCACGATATTTGTAAATGCCTGAGGGTCAACATCCTTTAAAATTCTTTCAAGATCGTATAGCTCATATCGGGTAATGACAATGATGAGCATATCCCTTGGCTCTCCGGAAAAAGCTCCCTTCGCCGGAAGGAGTGTGATGCCGCGCACCAATTTATCATGGATAGCCACCTTCAATTCATCCGATTTCTTGGTAATGATCATGGCTGTCAGCTTTTCATGGCGTGTATGGATCGCGTCAATCACCCGTGTTGATACATATAGTGCCACAAGAGTATAAAGGGCATTTTCCCAGCCGAAAATATATCCTGCTGTCAGTATAATGATGCCATTCAATGTAAAAAAGTATGTACCTACCGGCCTGTCCTTCATTCTTGATAGCACCATTGCGATGATATCCATCCCGCCTGTCGATGCCCCCCATTTCAAGGTGAGTCCGACACCAAGCGCTGCAATAACACCACCAAAAACCGCATTCAGTAAAATATCACTTGAAACTTCTTTTACAGGAATTATTTCAAGGAAAAAAGATGAAAGTACTACAGATATAAAGCTATACAAGGTGAACGATTTGCCTACCTTCATCCAGCCAAGAATCGTTACGGGAATGTTCAATAGCAATAATAAAATCCCTGTTGATATAGTAAATGGCGCATATTGGCCAAGTATGCTTGAAACCAGCTGGGCAATCCCGGTAAACCCGCTCGCATAAACATTTGCAGGTATCAAAAAAAAGTTCAGTGAAAGAGCATTCAGGAATGCACCAATTACCACGATGATGATTTTCTTCGTTTCTAACCAGACCATGTAAATCCCCCTTCTATTTTCTATTCTTCCTCTACCCCTATTTTGCCGAAAATCACTACATTTAATTGTCTTTTTGCGATATTACCGATAAACTATTAACATAATAAGGTTGAAAGCAGGTGTAAGTAGTATGTCAGTAAAAATTATGGCTGACAGTGCATGTGATTTGCCATTGGACTTCTACGAAGAAAATGGCGTGATTTTATTTCCGTTGAAGGTTCAAATTGATGGCACAGAATACGAGGACCTGAAAACGATCCAGCCAAAAGAGGTATATGATGCGATCCGCGCTGGAAATCTTCCTAAAACCTCACAGGCATCCCCTGCTGGTTTTAAAGAGGTATTTACTGAATTAGCCAAGAATAAGCAAGACGGAATATACATAGCATTCTCTTCGCAATTATCCGGGACATATCAGACAGCTGTGATGATTGCGGAACAGGTAAAAGAAGAATTTCCAGATTTCAGCCTGTCAATTATAGACACTAAATGTGCGTCACTCGGACAAGGCCTGGTTGTGAAGGAAGCCGCGAGGATGGCACAGGAAAATTTGTCTAAGGAAGAAATTTTAAAGGATATCGAATTCCGCAGCCAGCATATGGAGCATCTATTTTCCGTTGATGATCTCGACCATCTTGCAAAAGGCGGCCGAGTATCCAAAGCCTCTGCCTTTGTAGGCGGACTATTGAACATCAAGCCTCTTTTGAATGTTGAAGACGGCAAGCTAGTCCCTATCGAAAAGCTCCGCGGCAAAAAGAAGCTCCTGCGCAGGATCATCGAAGTGATGAAGGAACGCGGCCAGTGCTTCGAACAGCAAACAGTCGGGATCAGCCATGCAGATGATCTGGAAACTGCAGAAGAAATGAAAAAACTGATCATGGAAGAACTTCATGCAAAAGAAGTTCTCATCACTCCGATTGGTGCAGCTGTTGGTTCACACACTGGAGCTGGAACGATCGCTATTTTCTTTTTAAATGAATTGAATTCATAAACTTTCACTTACATACTCCTTTCGGGTTTTAGGAAAAATAATATTGATCCTATTCCGAAAGGAGTTTTCTTTATGCCACATACATCAGATAACGATAAAAAAGCAAAGGACAATAATGCCCTTCGCCATGAAAAAAATATGATGCGGGAGAAAAACCGCAAAGCCGGAAAAAACGAGTACTCAAAGAAAACCGACCATCTTTGATAAAAACAAAAATAGAGCCCCCTCGGCTCTATTTTTGTTTTAAATAAGTCCAATTATTTTCCTGATAAATTTTATCTTCTTTCATTAGACGCCCCAAAGCACGCTTGAATGAACCCTTGCTCATCCCGAAGCGCTCCTGGATATCCTCCGCCATGCTCTTGTCATGATAGGGCATGGCGCCATTTCTTAATTCAAGATAGTTCATGATTTTTTCGGAATCTTCATCCAATGCTTCCTGTTTGCGTGGCAGCATCGAGATATTCACCGAGCCATCTTCTTTCACATCGACGATACGCCCTTCAACCTTTTCGCCAATACGCGGCTCTGTGCGGCGCTGTGATTCATGGATGAAGCCCTTGAACCCCTCAGCCGTAATGATCCAGCTTCCGACACGTGCAGTACGATAGATATAGCCGTGCACATTCTTGTTAAAATCTTTCCTGGTCGCCTTGATAGAGATTTCCTGAATCACCGGGTCAGTAGCCATCCGTGCGTAAATCATATTATTGCGGTTCACACGCAAGGTGATGTAAAGCAAGTCCCCTTTTTTCGGCCAAACAGACTTCATTACCGGCAAATCCTCCTCACCAAGCAATATATCCTTGCTGATGCCGATATCAAGGAAAATGCCGACTCCCGGCTTCTCATCAACGACAGATACCCACCCATATTGCCCAACCGTTACTTTCGGTATTGTCGTAGTAGCTGTCATCCTTCCCCTTGAATCCACAAAAAGAAATGCTTCAACTTTGTCGCCTTCTTCAAAAGTCCGGTCCGTATCATTCGAGTGCAGCAGGACATCTTCCTCACCATCTGTCAAAAAGTATCCATAGTCCGCAATCCTTGCAACAGTCAATTCAACAATTTGACCCGTATATTCATTCAAGGACATAAAATTCCTCCTATATGTAAAAATTAATTTTTTCATGAGTAAATTTCATAAAAAATAAAGTTTAAAGCTGTTCTTCGCTTCTAATGAAAGTATACCCTAAATTACGCAAAATTGTTTGAACTGCTATATTTTACTATAATGAACCCATAAATAAAATGTTTTTCTGGAGGTAGCCATGTCTAAAGATAGTTCATTTGATATTGTATCCAAAGTTGAGATGTCTGAAGTAACAAATGCGATCAGCCTTGCCATGAAGGAAATCCAAAACCGTTATGACTTTAAAGGAAGCAAAAGTGATATTTCACTTGATAAAGAAGAACTGGTCCTCATCTCAGATGATGAATATAAGCTTGACCAGCTGAAAGATGTTCTATTCAGCAAAATGTTCAAACGCGGAATCCCTGTCAAGAACCTCGACTATGGCAAAGTGGAACGTGCCAGTGGCGGAACTGTCCGCCAAAGGGCAAAGCTGGTCCAGGGAATCGATAAGGAAAATGCCAAGAAAATAAATACACTCATCAAAAATAGCGGACTCAAGGTGAAGAGCCAGGTTCAGGATGATCAAGTTCGCGTAACCGGTAAAAACCGTGATGATTTGCAAAAGATCATTGCTGCCATTAAAGAAGCAGATCTTACGGTTGATGTACAATTCGTGAATTATCGTTAAAAATGTGCAAAAACTAAATACGAAAAGGAAAGCGGACATTGTTAAATCATGTCCGCTTTTGCTTTGGGTAAAGTCATAAATCATCCACATCTCACCAAGAGTTTTAACCTGTTTACAAGGTACAATTAGGAATAATAACAATATTAGAGTTCACTTATTAAACATTCACAAATCCTTCACAAAGTTCTATTGGATTTACCCTATTTACGAGTTAATATACCAGTAGGGGTATTAATAACTTAACTTTTTTTACCGAAAGGATGACAATAAAATGGGCAAAAAAATCGTTATTGTAGGCGGAGTAGCAGGCGGAGCAACTACAGCAACTAAACTGAGAAGATTAGATGAGCAAGCTGAAATTGTACTATTTGAAAGAGGAGAATTCATTTCCTTCGCAAACTGTGGTTTGCCATATCATATAAGCGGTGTTATCGAAGACCGTAATAAATTGCTGCTTCAGACTGTAGAAGGCATGAACGCACGCTACAATCTGGACATCCGCAATTTTTCCGAAGTGACAGGAATCAATCGTGAAGATAAGACAGTTTCAATCAAACATGTCCAAACTGGCGAAGAATACACTGAAAGCTACGATGTTCTTGTTCTTTCACCTGGAGCAAAACCTATCGTTCCGCCAATAGAAGGCCTGAAGAGTGAAAATGTATTCACATTAAGAAATATTCCAGACATGGATAAAATCAAACACTACCTTGAAGACAAAAAACCTAAAAATGCTGTAGTGATCGGCGGCGGTTTCATCGGGCTTGAGATGGCAGAGAACTTAATCCATGCAGGCGTGAAAGTGACGCTTGTCGAAAAGCTGCCTCAAGTTATGGGACCAGTAGACCCAGAAATGGCGGCAATCGTCGAAGATGAGTTAAGGAAGAATGGCGTGGAATTAATCCTTGGTGATGGTATTACCGACGTACAGGAAAATGGCACAAAGGTGGTCCTTGAAAGCGGCAAGGTGCTTGATGCAGAATTGATCATCCTGTCCATTGGTGTGCGTCCAGAAAACACGCTCGCTCTGGAAGCTGGGTTAGAGCTCGGTGAACGAGGCGGTATCAAGGTAAATGAATATCTTCAGACATCCGATGAAGCGATCTATGCAATGGGTGATGCGATCGAGGTCACTGACTACATCAATGGCCAGCCAACTATGATTCCATTAGCATGGCCAGCTAATCGCCAGGCACATATTGTCGGACACCATATCAATGGCCGCAAGATTGCATACCCTGGTACATTAGGTACATCTATTGTAAAAGTATTTGAACTAACAGCTGCTACTACAGGCAACAGTGAAAAGCTCTTAAGAAGGCTTGGAATCCCTTATGAGGTTGTTCATATCCATCCTATGTCACATGCGGGCTATTACCCAGGTGCAGAGCAAATGTCACTTAAGGTGATATTCGATAGAGAAACAGGCAAAATCTACGGTGCTCAGGCGGTAGGTAAAGATGGCGTTGATAAGCGTATTGATGTCATTGCAACAGCAATCAAAGGCGGTTTGACTGTTTATGATTTACAGGAGCTTGAACTTGCATATGCACCCCCATTCTCATCTGCTAAAGACCCAGTGAATATGGCTGGCTACGTAGCATCCAATATTGTTGACGGTACTATTGAAACTGTACAGCATTATGAAGTAGATGAATTGATCAAGGATGGTGCGGTGATGATCGACGTCCGCACTGAGAAGGAGCATGCAGCCGGGAAAATTGAGGGCTCCAAGAATATCCCACTTGATGACCTGCGCGGCCGCCTTGATGAGCTGCCAAAGGATGAAACAATCCTGATCACTTGCCAGGTTGGCTTAAGAGGCTACCTAGCATCACGCATCCTGCAGCAAAACGGCTTTAAGGTTAAAAATCTTACAGGCGGTTATAAGACATATTCCGTTTATAAAAATAAACTATAATATTGAAGGGCGGCTCCTGTTATGGAGCCGTTTTTGTTATTTTTGGCTTACTGCTTTAGCTTTTCTTTATAAATTTTATTATAAAGAAAAGCTATTAGGACCTTCTAGCCTTAACAATTCTCTATTGGTGGTCCTAATAAAGGTCATTAGGGCCTTCCTGCATCTAAATCTCTAGATGGATGGCTCTAATAAAGGCGATTAGGACCTTCCTCCAGCGAAATCCCACGATGGATGGTTCTAATAAAGGCTATTAGAACCTTCCTCCTCCAAAATCACAAGATGGATGGCTCTAATAAAGGCTATTAGAACCTTCCTCCACCTAAATTCCCCTCTGGATGGCTCTAATAAAAGCTATTAGGACCTTCCTCCACCAAAATCTCTCATTGGAAGGCTCTAATAAAGGCTATTAGGACCTTCCTTCACCAAAATCTCTCGTTGGATGGCTCTAATAAGAGCTATTAGGACCTTCCTCCAGCGAAATCTCTCGTTGGATGGCTCTAATAAAGGTCATTAGGACCATTCCCCACCGAAATCCCTCGTTGGATGGCTCTAATAAAGGCTATTAGAACCTTCCTTCACCAAAATCCCTCGATGGATGGCTCTAATAAAAAGCTATCAGAACCTCCTTCCCTCTTATATTCAATTTTTATTTTTTCCTTATCGATCAGAGATTCGCATTGCCACAAAAACGAACTGCCTCAAGAATATATTTCCATGTTTTTTCTCTTGTTTTTAAAGGAATTTAATTAATGTGAATCTAAAGTCAGGAGATGAAGTAATTATGCCAAATGAAAATAACAAGCAGGGCTTTCCGCCACAGCATCAGGATCATCAGCCAGGTACTGAGCCGGAGATGAAGCCTGAGCCGATTTCTGTTGATGAAAATTATAAGGGTTCTGGAAAGTTATCAGGCAAGGTTGCCTTAATTACTGGAGGCGACAGCGGCATCGGTAAATCCGTGGCGATTTATTTTGCCAAGGAAGGTGCCGATGTGGCTATTGTCTACTTGGAGGAAAGCGAGGATGCCCAGACCACCAGGGAGCTCATAGAGGCTGAGGGCCGCAAATGCCTGCTGATTGCAGGTGATGTCGGAAGCGAATTATTCTGTAATGAAGCAGCCAAAAAGACTATTGATGAATTTGGAAAGATAGACATTCTTGTCAACAATGCAGCGGAGCAGCATCCACAGAAGAGCCTGCTGGACATCTCTGCTGATCAGCTTGAGAAAACGTTCCGGACTAATGTTTTCTCTATGTTCCATTTGACGAAAGCGGTTCTTCCACACTTAAAAAAAGGAAGCACCATCATCAATACGTCATCAATCACAGCGTATAAAGGCAATGAGAAGCTGATTGATTATTCTTCAACTAAAGGTGCGATTGTGACCTTTACTCGTTCTCTGGCCATGTCACTGGCAAAGCAGGGAATCCGGGTAAACAGTGTTGCTCCAGGTCCAATCTGGACACCGCTCATACCTTCCACATTCTCAGCTGAAGAAGTAGCCAAGTTCGGGACTAATGCCCCAATGGGACGGGCAGGTCAGCCGCATGAACTGGCACCGGCGTATGTTTATCTGGCGAGCGATGACTCCTCTTATGTCAACGGCCAGACCATTCATGTCAATGGCGGTACAATCGTCAATGGTTAACTCTAATAGAAAAAAAAGCAAAGCATCGCTGCTTTGCTTTTTCTTGTTTATACAGATACTTGCTTATGATCCTTAGGTTCCCCGCATGAGAATCTCTTAACAATCTTGAATGGGATGATGATTCGTTTATTTGGCTCATCCGGATTCTCGATTTTCTGAATAAGGCTTTTTGCTGCCTGGTAACCCAGGTCAAAAATATTTATATCGACTGATGTCAATGGCGGTCGGGCCATTTCGGCAATCAGTACATTATTGAAGCTGACGATTGATATATCTTCTGGTACGGCGATTCCCATTTCATCCAATTTATTCAGCACCCCTAAAGCCATAAGGTCATCCGCTACGACCATGGCTGTTGGCGGATTCTCAAGTGAAAGGAGTTCCTTGACGGCATCCTGTCCGCTTTCACGGAGGAATTCATCATTGACGATATAATCATCGACCAGTGAAAGGCCTGAATTTCTCAATGCTTTTTCATAGCCAAGCAAACGTTCAACTGTAACTACCAGGTCAAGATTCCCCCCGATAAAACCAATGCGGTCATGTCCCAGCTGGATCAGGTGCTCGGTTACTTCCTTACCGGCCTTGAAATTGTCATTATCAACATAGCTGATATTGTCGTCGTCCTTGAACGGCTTTCCAATGACTACAAATGGGAAATCCCTTTCCCTCAGATAAGCTATGACTTTGTCCTCTACCTTTGAATACAACAGGACAACGCCATCCACCCTGCCGCCCTGAACCATCGCGACAACTCCATCAAAAATTTCATCCTCTGTCTTTCCTGTCGTCATGTGAAGCGCGTATTGCTTGGAATGTGCACCTTCACTTAAACCGGTTAGGACAGTGGGAAAGAATGGGTTTTGGAATACTGCATCGGTCGAGCTTGGCATTACAAGGCCGATAGCCCTTGTTGATTGGCTTGCAAGGCTTCTGGCGATAAAGTTTGGATGATACCCAAGCTGGTCCATTACCTCCCTGACTCTTTCCTTTGTTTTTTCGCTTATTCTCGGACTGTTGGCGATAACACGAGAGACAGTTGAAGGCGCGACATTAGCAACCCTTGCAACATCTTTTATAGTGACAGCCATAAGTTCCCCTCCCTCTAGCCAGAAAAATTCTTATCTTTATTATAAATGAATTGCTAAGGTTTTTTCCGTCTTTTTTTGTTTGTTCTTTGTTTCCCCAGTGACATCAACGGTGGTAAGTTATGGAGACATACTCCTCCCCATTCAGGGCATGCACCGATTAAGAATTTTTCAGTCTTGCCCTCTTTACAAGCGCGAAAATAAAGATGAAGAAGGCCGCATAAACTGCGCCCATTGCAGCTAAATACGGAATGTTCAAGCCTGTTTTTTCAGCCAAAACGTAAATTTCAGCCTTTTCCCGTTCAAGTGCAAGATTATATTCGCCATCTTTGCTTCGAACCAAATCATCAGCAAGCAGACCTCTCAGCTCCATGTCGTCCTTGAGCTGCTCTGCAGTCAAAGTGACCTTCTGTGTGTTCGAGGTGTTATTGATGGCAATGACGGATGTCTCCCCTTTATAAGTCCTCTTGAACACGGCCATGCCTTTCTTTTCGTAAAGCTTTTCAAAATCACCGCGAGTCAGGGATGGAAGATCATTGCGCAGCTCGCCGATTTTTGTAATATAATCGATCAGTTCTTTGTCTGCCCTGAAGCTCATTTGTCGGCGGTTATCAGGATCCTCTCCGCCATCCATGGCAATTTCACTTCCATAGTAGACAATAGGAATACCGGGAGCAGTGTACATGTATGTTAAAGCAAGCTTCCATCTTGTGCCCGGATGCTGCCTGTTCTGGACTGCATTCCTCGTAAAACGGACGGTATCATGATTGTCCATGAAATTCCCCATCAATTCGGGATTTTCATAAATTGCCTCATTTCTTTTTGCAGTCGTATAAAGCCAGTCCAATGTTTGGTCAGGTTTCTCGAATGCCGTACGCAAATTGTCATTAAGCGGATAATCGACAAAACCATCGATACCAGCCTTATCATATTTAGCAATGTAATTTGGATCCTCGGACCAAACCTCGCCGATTAGGTAAAAATCATCTTTTACACTTTTTACTTCCTTCGAAAACTCGCTCCAGAAATCGACTGGGACATGCCTGACTGTATCCAGCCTGTAACCGTCAATATCTGTTTCCTCAATCCACCATTTTGCAGCATCAAGAAGATATTTTCTCGTTTCAGGATTTTCCTGTGCTAAATCGGGGAGCCCATAAAGCCAGTTGTTTTCAAGCTCCTCCTGGTTGTTCCAGTCCATGATATCCTGCTTCTCATGGAACCAGTCCTTTTTAGCAGGATCATTCACCCACTCATGTTCCGGCGCGACATGGTTCACGACAAAATCCAGGATGATTTTAATGTCACGCTTGTGCGCTTCTTTGACAAGCTCTTTGAATTTGTCAACGCTTCCAAAATGCTCTTCTGTCTTATAAAAATCCTTGATCCAATATCCATGGTACCCCATATCCACATTGTCAAAGACCGGCGTCAGCCAGATGGCTGTGAAACCCATATCCTTTATGTAATCCAGCTCGTCTATGATTCCCTGGAAGTCACCGCCGTGATACGCCTTCGGATCCTGGGTGTCAACATTAAAGTCATTGCTATTGTCACCGTTATTGAAACGGTCCACCATCAGGAAATAAATTGTTTCATCCTGCCATTTGCGTCCTTCTTTTTCAACTGCACCTGCCGGGAGGGCGTAAAAAAGAAGAAACGGAATCAAGATGAAGATGAGTCTTTTTTTCATCTCCGCTCCTCCTCATAATTTAAGCAAAGGCCAAATCTGGCCTTTGCTTAAAAAGTGTTTGCCCTAATAGATTATCCTTTTGTTCCACCAGCCGTCAATCCTGATACAAAGTACTTCTGGAATGACAGGAACAAGATTGCGATCGGTACAGCAATCAGAACAGCACCTGCTGCGAATGTTGTAAATTCAGCTCCAAATTGTTTTGCGACCATGTCGTAAAGGCCGACAGCCAGCGTATATTTGCTTTCTGTCCTTAACAATACCCTAGCGAGAATGAAATCGCCGAATGGAGCGATGAAAGCGAATAGAGCTACAACTGCGATAATTGGAGTCGCAAGCGGCATGACGATTTGGAAGAAAATTCGCAAGTGGCCGGCTCCATCCATTTTCGCAGATTCATCAAGCTCTTTCGGAATCGTGTCAAGATAGCCCTTCATAAGCCAGGTATTCATCGGAATGGCTCCGCCAACATATACAAGAATCAAACCTAAATGAGTATCCAATAAGCCAGTAAGCAAGGCAAGGATGAAAATCGCGATCAATGCTGCAAAGTTAGGAATCATCTGCAGAATCAGGAAAGTCATCAAGCTGTTCTTGCGTCCAATGAAACGGTAGCGGGAGAAAGAGTACGCTGTCAAGCTGACAAGGATGACTGTGAACAGCATTGTCAGAACACTTACCTTCAAAGAATTCCAGTACCAATATAAATAGTTGCTCTGGCTGGTATCGAAAAGTTCTTTATAATGCGAAAGCGTCGCATTTTTAGGAATGATGTTCGATCCAGATAAACTTTGCCCCGGGTTGAAGGATGAACCAACAATCCACAGGAGCGGATAAATAATGATCGCAAACATAAACAAAATCACAAGATACGTTAGTGTCAGTCTGATATATTTCTGTCGTTTTATACTCATATTACATCATATCCTCTTCTTGGAATGATTTCGTTCTCTTGAACTGCCATAAAGCTACACCGATTACGATCAGTGATAACAGCATCGTGATAGCGGCGGCTTTAGAATATTGTGCAGATGTCATTGTGAGGCTGTAAATCCACGAAATCAGGATATCTGTTCCTCCAGCGTTAGCACCAGGCACTGCTGGTCCACCGCCATTAAAGAGATAAATAATATTAAAGTTGTTGAAGTTAAAAGTATATTGTGTGATCAGGATTGGTGCAGTAGCGAAAAGCACAAGCGGCAATGTAATGCTCTTGAACTTCTGGAAATTCGTTGCGCCGTCAACAGTTGCTGCTTCATATAATTCTTCAGGAATGGATTGAAGCACCCCGGTGGTCATTGCGAAAATGAATGGGAAGCCAAGCCATGTCTGGATCATGATCAGTGCAATCTTTGTATACATTGCTTCTGTCATCCACGGAATCGGATCTATGCCGAAAAATCCAAGGATATCACGGTTAATCGCACCGAATGATTCATTGAACATGCCAGCGAATACCAGGATGGATACAAATGCTGGAACTGCCCAAGGAAGGATGAACACAGTACGGATAATCGCTTTACCTTTAACATCCTTCTGGTTTACAAGGATGGCCAGGAACATACCAAGCGCAACCTGGAATGTGGTAGCCACGAATGTCCAGATGATTGTCCAGGATAGTACTGTGAAGAAAGTTTGACGCCATGATTCCAACTGGAACAGGTCGAAGAAGTTCTTAAGTCCTACCCAATCTACCAGCTTTGCAGGCGGAGAGTGGTAAAGGTCGTAGTTAGTAAATGCAAGCAAGACAACAAAAATGATTGGGAATACAACTACGAAGATAAGCAACAGGAATCCAGGTGACATGATCAAGTATGGGAAACCGTTGTCTACCAGGTTATTATATTGCTCTTTCAGGGAACTTAAGCGGACGCCCATATCCCTTTTCAAACCATTCTTGTACGCATCATTCAAGTTAAATAGATAGAAGCCGATTCCAAAAAGCAGAACGATGACTGCAAGAATCCCTTCTACCAGCAGGAAAATCGAGTGGTCACGCGGTGTCTGTTCCCCTAGTGTGAAAAGCCCCCATAATCCCATGTTCAGCAGGTCAGAGAAAACGCCAAAGAATGCACCTGTTAAAACGAGAAAAGCGATCCCTTTTAAATATTGTTTGTTGTACAGCTGTCCAAGCCCTGGAATGATCGAAAGGGCTGTTGCAATTCTGCGGTGGTTGGTTTGATAGGATTTCTCTTTCATCCTATATTCCCCTTTCTCTTTCTATGTTTTTAGCTATGTTAAACATTTTGTTTATGGAGTGATGCAAGCTCAGACGCTCTCCTCAGCCATTTAAACCATTGTCCTTTTTAACATAACCTTTTTAAAAGCATCAGATGCTTTATGAGAACGAATACATTTTATTATATGCAAGGCTTTCTATCCGTTTTCACTCTCATGAAGCATCTGATTTAGTATAAATCTATTTTAGCGCAAACGTTTGCTCAATGAAAGAGTTTTTTAGCGCACTTTTCGTAAACTTTGTGACTTTTTATATTTATATAACATGTAACATAAATTGGCAGCTTCTTCTGTAAAATACAGCAGTACCTCCCGCGGGAGGTACTGCTATATACTAGATTATTTAGAGTGGTTTTGCTTGATGTTTTGCTCGATTTGCTTAACCGCTCCATCAAGTGCAGCTTTAGGCTCAGCTTTGCCAGTTACAACTGTTTGCAATGCGCTTGCCATTGGTGCCCAAACTTCGCCCATTTCTGGGATGTTCGGCATTGGAACTGCGTCTTGAGTTTGAAGAGCTACAGCTTTAGCGCCTTCGTTTTCAGCTAGAGCTGGATCGTCAACTAGTGCTACGTTTGTAGGTACTTCACCAGTTTGTTCGAAACGATATTTAGCATTTTCATCGTTTGTGATGAATTCAAGGAATTTAGTAGCCCACTCTTGATTCTTAGAGTAAGAAGAAACATGCCATCCTTTAACACCCATGAAAGTCTTCATTGGAGTGCCATCAGCAAATTTAGGGAATGGAGCAACACCGAAATCGATGCCAGCATCTTTCATGCCGCCGAATGCCCATGGTCCGTTCATAACAGAAGCAACTTTACCTTCATTGAAAAGTCCGTCCATAGCAGATCCGCCATTTTCACCAACGATACCGTTAGGGAAAAGCTTCTCAGCATACCACTTCTGGATGTACTCAGTACCTTTTACAGCACCTTCATTGCTTAAGCCAAGATCTTGAGGGTTAAGAGCGCCGTCTTTTTCCCCAAATACATATCCGCCGTTACCAGCGATTGGAGCGTGTGCAAAGTAGAAGTTATCCCAAAGAGCAAGGAAACCATATTTGCCGTCTTTAGTGTTAGCTTTAGCGAATTCGTATAAATCTTCCATAGTTGCAGGAACTTCAGTCATAAGAGCTTTATTGTAGATGAAAACTGGAGTTTCAGCAGACTTTGGAAGTCCGTATAATTTACCGTCGAAAGTCTGTGCAGCAATTGAAGACTCAGAGTAAGTCTTTTTAACATCGTCGCTTACTTTCAGCTCAGCGATGTGACCTTGAACTGCAAGTTCACCGATCTGGTCATGTGGAAGCGTGATGATGTCGGGACCAGTACCAGCAGGACCGTCTAGACGTAATTGTTCTTTCATTTTTGTAGCCATTTCTACTTCTTTGAACTCGATTTTGATACCGTTTTCTTTTTCGAAATCAGCAGCTACCTTTTCAAGCCAGCCAGACTTATCTTTATCTTCCCAAACTACAAGCTTCTCTGGTTTAGAAGCATCTTCTGTTTTCTTCTCGCCATTGTCAGAACCTGTATTCTCTTCTTCTTTAGGTCCACAAGCAGCAAGTGCGCCAATCATCAAGATCAGCATCATGAAAATCGACAGTGCTTTTTTCATGTGTATACCCCTCCTAAAAATGTTTATACTTTTTTAATTGCGCAGAACGCTCAGTTACTGTGCAAACGTTTGTAATCTTGTTTGCAAGTCTATGAAAACGATTGCACAACCTAATTCTTATTATAAAGACTAAAATGAGTTTGACAACTAGTTTTTTTAATTTTTTTTACGGGTGAGTGTATTTCGTTAATTTTTTGTGAAACCGCTTTTTTATAATTGACATTTGTGAATTCGTGTTCTACCCTTGTTTTAATTATTAGGCTGTTAATCAGAATATCGATCTTTTGCTAAAGGGAAAGTTCATCTGCAAAGACTGCAAGCGGCGTTTTTTGTTGTATCATGCGCCGGCCTGCCGGAAAGATACCCTTCTTTTTACAGCCGATCATAAATGAAAGGAATGGTACTCCATGCTGAAAGAAGCGATTTACCACCGTCCTAAAGATAATTATGCATACGCTTGCACAAATGATGAGTTACATATTCGAATCCGCACTAAAAAAGATGATATAAAAGAAGCTGCACTGCTTAACGGTGATCCTTATGATTGGGCAGATGGAAAATGGATAACTAATACTGTGCCAATGATCAAGAGCGGCTCGGATCAGCTTTTTGATTACTGGTTTGTTGCCATAAAGCCTCCATACAAGAGAATGCGCTACGGTTTTATATTAAATGACGGGATTGAAACTGTTTGCCTTACTGAAAAGGGATTCTATCAGGAACCGCCATTGGATGATACCGGCTACTATTTCGCCTTCCCTTACTTGAATAATATCGATGTATTCCGTGCTCCTTCGTGGGTCAAAGATACTGTTTGGTATCAGATATTCCCTGAGCGTTTCGGCAATGGCGATCCTTCCATTGATCCTGAGGGTACATTGCCATGGGGCAGCGAGCCTCCTGCAAGGGATAACTTTTTCGGGGGAGACCTTGAGGGCGTGATCCAGCATATTGATTACCTTGCGAACCTTGGCATCTCAGGCATTTATTTCACGCCTATTTTCAAGGCTCATTCCAATCATAAATACGACACAATTGATTATATGGAATTAGATCCGCAATTCGGTGACAAGGATACATTGAAGCGTTTGATAAAGGTATGCCATGAGCATGGAATCAAAGTAATGCTTGATGCTGTTTTCAATCACAGCGGGTTCTACTTCCCTCAGTTCCAGGACGTTTTGGAAAAAGGAGAGCAATCCCCTTATAAAGATTGGTTCCATACACGCGAGTTCCCGCTTGTGATGGAGCCTCGCCCAAATTATGATACATTCGCTTTTGAAAAATCGATGCCAAAGCTGAATACAGAAAATCCTGAGGTTATTGAATACTTATTGGAAGTCGGACGATATTGGGTTCGCGAATTTGATATTGACGGCTGGAGACTCGATGTTGCCAATGAGGTCGATCACTCGTTCTGGAGAAAGTTCCGCTCAGAGGTGAAGGCAATTAAGCCTGATCTGTACATCCTTGGCGAAATCTGGCATGATTCCATGCCATGGCTGCGCGGTGATCAATTCGATGCTGTAATGAATTACCCATTCACAACAAATATCCTGAACTTGTTTGCACGCAATACAATTGCCGTAAAGCAATTCATTGAAAATATGACAACAGTGAATCACATGTATCCGAAGAATGTAAACGAAGTCAATTTCAACTTAATTGGCAGCCATGATACTCCTCGAATTCTGACTGAATGCGGCGGGGATGCAGATAAGGTGAAGCAAATCTTTACCGTACTGCTGTCATATATCGGCACTCCTTGCATTTATTATGGCGATGAAATAGGCATGAGCGGCGCAATGGATCCAGGCTGCCGCGAATGCATGAAGTGGAACGAAGAAGAACAGAACAAGGACATGTTCGGACATGTCCAGAAGATGATCCAGCTTCGCAAGCAATACCCTCTTTTGTCAAACGAAGGGGAATTGCATTTCATCCCTTCTGATTATCATGAATCCTGCTTTGCTTACACAAAATCAAATGGTACTGAAACCATCCTGGTTGTAGTGAATATGAGCAGCGAGGAAGTAAATTATCATCTTCCTTTCAACCTGAAAGGAAGGAAGATAACAAATATCTACACAGGCGAAGAGTTTGCTGCTGAAAGTGATGATTTGGCTGCAGCAATCGCCGGAAATGGCTTTGCATTATTCAAGTTTTAATTTATGTAGTTATAGCCCCTATTCCACAATAATGGAAAAGGGGTTGTTTTTTTGCGACAGAAAAAAAGGGAAAGCAAAGAATTTTATCTCTCTGTGATTTCCGGGAAAATTCACCTGCCAAAAATATTCAAAAGATAAAATACTTCAATTTACTGGCATTGTCTGTATAATAAAGGAATTACAACATGGAGATGCATGTATTATGAAAAAAACTGCTAAATTATCATTATTTGCCATTACATGGCCGCTTTTCATTGAAACAATGCTTTATATGCTGATGGGAAATGCAGATACACTTATGCTATCCCAGTATTCGGACAATTCGGTTGCGGCTGTAGGAGTTTCCAATCAGATTCTTTCGATGGTCATTGTTATGTTCGGATTTATTGCCACAGGTACAGCCATCCTTGTTGCCCAGAATCTTGGGGCAAAACGTGAGGAACAGGCAGGCGAGGTTTCCGTTGTCTCGATCGGGGCAAATCTTATCTTTGGATTGCTGCTTAGCGCGATTGTCTTTTTTTTCAGCGAACAATTGCTGAATATTATGGATTTGCCGGCAGAGTTATTTGATGAAGCAAATGCCTATCTAAAAATTGTCGGCGGTTTTTCGTTTGTCCAATCGCTGATCATGACTGTTGGCAGCATTGTCCGAAGCTACGGATATACCCGGGATATCATGTATGTCACGATCGGAATGAATCTTCTCAATGTGGTGGGGAATTATTTGTTCATCTTCGGGCCCTTTGGGATTCCAGTCCTGGGGGTGGAAGGGGTTGCTATCTCAACCACAGTAAGCAGAATCATTGGTTTAGTTGCTGCATTTTATGTGATGAAGCATCGGATACCGGGCAATTTGCCTATGTCACTGCTTTTCCGGTTTCCTAAGGTGCATTTGAAGAACCTGCTCAACATTGGAATTCCTTCCGCTGGAGAGCATCTGAGCTACAACGGATCGCAAATGCTGATCACCTACTTTATCGCAACCCTGGGAACACAGGCATTAACTGCAAAGGTATATACGCAAAATCTGATGATGTTCGTATTCCTTTTCAGCATCGCAATAAGCCAGGGAACACAAATTTTGATAGGCCATATGGTTGGAGCAAGAGAAATCAATGATGCCTATAAACGAGCCTTGAAAAGCCTTAAGCTTGCGATCATTATTTCCATCGCCGCGGCAGGGGTCGTATCCATTTTCGCAAAGGGGCTTCTCGGCATCTTTACTGATAATATGAGTATCATAGAGTTGGGCGCAACATTAGTTCTATTGACGATCATCCTTGAACCAGGCCGTTCCTTCAACCTCGTTCTAATCAGCTCCCTCAGGGCGGCTGGAGATGTAAAATTCCCTGTGTATATGGGTATCCTCTCAATGTGGGGTGTCAGTGTAACTCTGTCTTATTTTCTAGGAATCTATCTTGGCATGGGATTAGTCGGGATCTGGATTGCGTTCATCGCCGATGAATGGCTCCGCGGCCTCTTTATGCTCTGGCGCTGGCGTTCCAAAGTGTGGGTTAAGAAATCCTTCATACCTGAAGCAAAGCCTGTCCATGCAGAATGATGTTTAAAGCAAGCCCTAAGCGAAGGGCTTGCTTTTTTATTATAGGTCTCGGGAATTTTTCGATTCCATTGGTTACCTGTTTTGGACTGCTGCCGTACATTCATGAGCCAATGGGCTTTTAATGATGGCCTTTTTCTATAGCCCGATTTTGGTCACCAACCGGCTTCATCGGCTCCCTGTTTCCAGCAGGCCTCCTGATATTAAACACTCTCGATTTTTTAATCCACAATATTAATATTGTAATCTCTGAACCAGATATGGATTTGTGCAAGCTGTGCCAGGAGCTGCGGGCCTGTCATCAGCTGGCCGAACCATGGTACTTTGAAGGATGCTCCTTTCGTTTCGATCATTTCCGTCAATGTGGCCCTGTCGAAAAATTCGTGCAGAGCACTATTGGAATCGGCCATGAACTCTGATAGCATGCCTTGGACAGCCTGGGTATAAGCTGGGTGATGTGTCTTTGGATATGGGCTTTTCTTTCGGTATAAAACTTCATCAGGCAGAACGCCCTCCAATGCTTTACGTAAAATCCCCTTCTCCCTGTTGCCGTGCATTTTCATTTCCCATGGGATGTTCCATACATACTCGACAAGGCGGTGGTCAGCGAACGGAACCCTGACTTCCAGGCTGGCTCCCATGCTCATCCTGTCTTTACGGTCGAGCAGAGTGGTCATAAACCAAACAATATTTAAATAGAACAGCTGGCGCCGCTTTGCTTCATCAGGGCTTTCTCCCTCAAGTACCGGTACTTCTGCAATCGTCTGGCTGAACTTCTCCATCATATAGTCTTCTAGGTTCAGTTTCTTTTTCCAATGTCCCCTCAGCATGTTTTGGCGTTCAGATATGGATCGCATCCACGGAAATCCGCTGCGGTTTAAATCATCGGCCCTATGAAACCATGGATATCCGCCAAAGATTTCATCGGCACATTCACCTGAAAGGCCTACAGTAAAGTCCTTTTTGATTTCTCGGCAAAACCATAGAAGCGATGAATCTATATCCGCCATGCCTGGCAGGTCGCGTACATGGACAGCCTCAGTTAAATAGCCGGCAAGATCCTGCTGGGAGATAATGCTGTTATGGTGGGTGGTCCCGAATGTGTCAGTCATTTTATTGATCCAGTATGCATCAGCATTGGGCTGGAATTCATTCTCTTTAAAATACTTTTCATTGCCTTCATAATCAATTGAGTAGGTGTGCAGGCTGCCCTTCCCCTCCGCTTTATAATGGTTTGCAGCAATTGCTGTAATCGCACTGGAATCCAAACCACCTGAGAGAAAGGTGCACAGAGGCACATCTGACACCAGCTGCCTTGTTACAGCATCGGTGAATAGCCCGCGGACCTTTTCGGATGTTTCCTCAAGACTGTCTGTATGGATTTCGCTTTTTACGTTCCAATATCTCCATGTCTTAAGCCCGTTTTTTGAAAAAATAAGGCCATGGCCCGGCCTCAGCTCCTTCATATTTTTAAATACACCCGCACCAGGTGAACGTGATGGACCGAGCCCAAACACCTCGCAAAGTCCCTCCCTGTCTAGCTCAGCCTTTACATCAGGATGAGCAAGTAAAGCCTTTTGCTCAGAAGCAAACAAAAGACCCGATGCTGTTTCGATGAAAAACAGCGGCTTGACCCCAAGGCGATCCCGTCCAATGAACAATCTTTCCTCCTGCTGGTCCCAAACCGCAAATGCGAAAATGCCGTTCAAATGTTCAAGGCATTCTTCTTTCCATTCCATGAAAGAAGTCAGCAAAACCTCTGTATCAGAATGGCCATTAAAAGAATATCCTTTTAATAGCAGTGTTTTTCGAAGGTCTTCTGTATTGTACAGCTCACCGTTATAGCAAATGGTATAGCGGTTTTCCCCTTGGGTCCTGGTCATTGGCTGTTTGCCGCCTTCAGGGTCTACGACCACCAATCTTTTATGGCCGAGCGCGGCATATGCTGAAGTCCATATATTTGTATCGTCGGGACCTCTTTTACTTAAAGTTTCCGCCATTTTGGCCATGATTTCACGTTCATGTTCCAAGTTTTTCTTATAATCAACCCAGCCGGTAATTCCACACATATTTATCATCCTTTCAGCGGAACTTTCCTGTTTTTAACTTTTTAAAATTCCAAAAACCACCTGATCGCTTAAGCATTACTCATCTTATGCATTAACATTCCATCTGGTTAATTGACCTATCTTTACAAATCTTGTTATAAATTCGCCAAAATCTGTCTACAAAGATGGTAGCGATATAATGGATCACATTAGCCATTTCCAATGGATCCATTTGAAAGAATACAGAGCTGCATTTCTCCCAACATGCGGCCTTAACATCTCGGATAAAATAACGGAGGAACCAATGAACCGACAGCAACGAACCAATTTAATCGAATTTCAGCCCAGGGCCTTTAACTCCGGGACAGTTGAATATATCAATTCACAATGGGTGTTTTTTGATGAGGAAACAGAAGAGGCAGCACTTGTCGATGAATTTATCCATCAGGAGGTTGAGGTACTGAGGAACAACAAGTGGTGCAGGGGTTTCCTTCTGGATAACGGATGTATCCAGACCGGGAATGAAAAGCTGCATCTACAGGACCAGGAACTGCTCAGAGTCCGCAAGCAGCTTGTTTATGCCCTGGAACGGCTGTTGGATGAGTTAAATGATGAAGCATTCATCCAATTTATCAATACTTTGAATTCACTTAATTTTTCAGTGCATGATTGTATTTACTGCTATAATCACCTGACATTCCTTGACCATGAAAGCGGAATGTCTGGCGTCAATTTTTTAATCTTTGATAATGAAGAACTGATTTGCAGTGTCCAGCATCATTTCGATTATCATGACAAACATAATGACCGGTTTGAGCTGACAATGAGCAATGGAAAAAGGGCTGTAATCGAGAGGATCTCATAAAACGTTTAAGCAGAATCCTCCCGAAACAAAGATAATGAACACAATGATAATGAAAAACATGAGAAAAGCCTGCACAATGCCAGTGCAGGCTTTTCTATTTCTAAACAGTATAAACAGCATGTTCGAATGTCCTGAAGCCTTCTGCAAATTCTTTGGATTCAAGCGGCTTCTGGATATAATAGCCCTGTGCATAGTGGCAATTCAAATCCTTCAGGATATTGATCTGCTCGTCCGTTTCCACACCCTCTGCAACAATCTTCACATCAAGCCCCTGCCCCATGGTGATAATAGCTTTGACGATTGCAATATCAGATGGGTCATCATGAAGGTTATTGATGAAGGATTGGTCAATTTTAAGTGTGTCGATTGGCAGATTCCGCAAATAGCTTAGTGAGGAATATCCTGTTCCAAAATCATCAATTGAAACTCTGACACCTAAATCCTGCAAGCCCTTCATTACTGAAATGCTGTAGGCGATATCTTTCAGCATCGCACTCTCTGTCAATTCAAGTGAAAGGAATTCCGGATCAAGCTGCGAGATTTCGAGAGCTTTGATCACCTGACCGATGAAGCCATGCTGCTGGAATTGATGAGCAGAGACATTCACCGAGACACCCAGCTTCGGATTGCCCGCCTTTTGCCATTCCTTTGTCTGGATACACGCGGTTGTGAGTACCCAGGCGCCAATTTCATCAATCAAGCCGGTTTCTTCTGCAAGCGGAATGAATTGTGCCGGCGACACCAGCCCAAGATGAGGATGCTGCCATCGTATTAACGCTTCGGTGCAGGCAATCTCGCCTGTCCTTAAGTCCATCAATGGCTGATAGCAAAGATAAAACTCATTCTTCTTCAATGCCTTCCTCAAATAGCTTTCCAGTTCCAGGCGAATCATGGCCTGGTCATTCATTCCCGTAGAGAAATAGGTAATTTTATTCCCGCCCTGATTTTTCGAACGATTCATGGCAATATCAGCATTCTTTAAAAGAATGTGCTCCACCAGCCCGTCTTCAGGAAATGAGCTGATGCCAATGCTCGCAGTCACAATGAACTCCTGTTCCTGGTAATAGAGGGGCTTTGAGATCAGGTTCTGCAGCTCCCTCGCTACCCTCGTCGTCTGTTCGACGCTCACATTCCTGGTCAGGAGCATAGTGAATTTATCTCCGCTGAACCTGCCAAGGAAAGCGCTTTTTGGCATGCTTGTCTGGATTCTTTCAGCCAATTCCTTCAGGATGAAATCTCCCGCATAGTGGCCAAGGCTATCGTTTATGATTTTAAACCGGTCAATGTCGATGACAAGGACAGCCAGATTCTCTTTCTTTTTCTTTGCTGCCTTGATCATATCCTCCAGCTGTTCTGTGAATCTCATCCTGTTCGGCAAGCCGGTATCATGGTCATAATATGCCAGCTGAATAATCTTCTCTTCTGTCCTTTTCTGGCTTGTGATGTCCCTGCCGATCCCGTAAATTCCTGCGCATTCTCCATTCACGGTTATCGGGATATTTTTTATTTGAAAAATCTGTGTCTCGCCGCTCTTGACCTTGATTTGGAGTGTATAAGTCTGGTCTTTTCCTCTGAGCGCCTGTATAAAATGCAACCTGGCACGGGATAGATCCTCCTTGCTGATGAAATCCAGCGCTGGTTTGCCAATCAGCTCTTCTTCAGTGAAACCAAAGGTTTTTAAAAAAGCCTGGTTCACACTCGTAAAGTTTCCTCTTAAGTCCGTCGAATAGACGAAATCGCCATTGTTGTCAAACAGTGAACGGTAATATTGCTCAGAAATCTTCAGGCTTTCATTCAAGTGGAGTATATCTTGCTGTGAGGTTTCTACTAAGGTGGTAAGTGCATTGATGGTGTACTGGTTTTGAGTCTGTAAAATTACATCCAGTTCTTGTTTGCTGAATTCAGTGAAGGCAATGATCATCTGTTTATTTGAAATTGATTGTTCCTCATCCTGGCAAAGCAATACGGCAGCATGCGGAAGCTTTTTCTTTATCTCATTTTGTATTTCCGCCAGATCCTTTTCATTTTCCTGCTTGAAAATAATCTGCACTAGCATATGAGGGCTGTCCTGGAATGAGTTGCTTTCTATATAGCTATTAAGTTGGTCTCTATTCTGATATACGCTGCATTGGGTCTTAGCCATCGCCATCTCCAAATATTATATTTCTCCAATATCCCTATCTCCTAAAATACCACATTTTTCTGGACGAAGATATGACAAAAAAAGAAAAAGCTGCCACATAGTGACAGCTTTTCCGGTGAAGATTCATTAGAACATGTCTGTTCCAAGCGGAAGCGAGAATCCTAAATATAAAACCAGCAGTACGGCAACAATGAACTGGATCCATAGAATCGATGCTTTTTCGTTCTTTCTCGTACGGATCAAGATCATTTCCAGCATCGAAATGACCCAGAGTCCAACCGCTGCTTTCAGTACGTACATTATACTGATGCTTGTAATGCTGAACAGGAGCATGAAGCCAGTTAAAAGAATCAGCAGGTAGAAGACTCTTAAAATCATCTGGACAATTTTCGCGCCTTTTTCTTTCCCGCTTTTATGTAACCCGAGTGCAACAAAAAATAAGATAAGCGCCAGGAACCACGCTGTCATATGGGCATGTATCATTTACACGTCCTCCTATCGTCAAATTCTAACATATCATACCATATTCTAATCGAAAATCATAAATATAAAGGTGCGATGAGTTATTTAACCATAAGAGATTTCCATCGTCATCCAAAGATCCAGGTACCTTGCCATGAACCCTTATCCCTCAACCGAATTTCGAAGTTTCCCGATTCCTTCGACACAGATTTCTACTGTATCTCCAGCGGCCAGGAACTTAGGTGGCTTGAATCCTTTCCCAACGCCAGCAGGTGTACCAGTCGCAATGATATCGCCCGGCTCCAGCGTCATCCCCTGTGACAGAACTGAAATAATCTCCTCGATTGGGAAGATGAAATTTTCCGTATTGGAATCCTGCCTGATTTCCCCGTTTACCTCAGTCCTGATATCCAGCTTGTTCGGGTTTTCAATAGCCGATTTATGGACAATCCACGGACCCATCGGACATGTAGTATCGAGACTTTTCCCAATGAAAAACTGCTTGTGCCTCGCCTGGAGATCCCGTGCAGTTACATCATTTACAATCGTATAGCCGAATACATAATCCAGGGCCTCCTCCTTTGTGATTTCCTTCCCTTTCTTCCCGATGACAACCGCCAGCTCCCCTTCGTAATCCAGCTGCTGCGTCACATTCTTATGCTCCATGATTGCCCTACCATGGCCAATCACTGTCGTAGGCGCCTTCGTAAATACCATGACATGTTCAGGAATATCTTCCTTGCTTCCCATTTCAATTGCATGCTCTGCATAATTTTTCCCGACGCAAAAGATGTTCTTCAGAGGTCTTGGAATCGGCGCGAGGAAAGAAACCGTTTCCAGGGAAAGACTGAACTCCTCATCTCTGCCATTGTCGCTTACCCAGCTGCTGGTGCGCAACACTTCCTCAATAAAGCGTTCTCCGCTCTCAATCCCAGCCTGCATCGTTTCCGGTAAAACCGATTCCCCATTCATTTTTTCTGAAGCTTTCGCCAGCTGTAAAACAGTTTTTTCCTCTTGATCCACAAGCCCAATAAAAGCTTCATTATCTTTGTAAAAAGTACCTAGTTTCACGTTAACCCCTCCAGTTATGTATGTTCAGATAAGCCCAAAAGAAATGCTTCTGTTTCGCTTGGGGATGTAAAATGAAAAATCTCCTTCCCCTGCTGGCGATAGTTCTTCAGCATATGAATTATTCCCGGTGCTTTTTTCCGTTTATATTCCGCCACCCATTTCACGAACTCCCAATCGAGCTTTTCGGGACAGCCTTCGTTCATATCCGGTCTGGCCTTGCCATGATACATGATCCTTCTTTTGAATATCCCATACAGGCATCGGGTTGTGGAATAGTCCAGAAAAATAATCGTATCAGAAGCCTCAGCCCTCATCTCCATCGTACCCCCGAAATTGCCATCCATGATCCATGACTCATTCCTGATGATGTTCTCAATGACTTGTTTCCACTCACTCCGTTCGGTCTGCTTCCAGCCGGGCTTCCAATAGAGTGCATCCAGATGATGAACCTGTATGCCGAGCACAGCGCTTAGCTTCCGTGCAAAAGTAGATTTGCCAGCACCGCCGCTGCCTATGATGATGATTTTGTTCATATGGCCTCATCCTTCTTAAAACGCTGTTTTTTCATGTATGTGCCAGTCCTCCACAGCCATTCTACCGGCCCATAAAAAAAAAGCTTTATCCACCACAAGCTAAGTGCCAGCTGGAACGAGTAGATTCCTAGTGCAAGGATTGTTCCAGCAAAGATCGAAATTTCACCATAGTATCCAAGACCATAGCTATAAAAAATCATTGTTGATATGACGGATTGGAATAGATAATTACTGATCGAAAGCCTGCCGGCTGCCTCAAGTGGCGCAAACAAGCGATCGAAGCTTCTATTCTCGGACAATAGGGCAATGATCAGGGCATAACTCATTGCCAGCAGCACTCCGCCAAAGGCATCCTGTCCATAGTCTGTAACCAGCGTTCTGCCAATCAGATAAGGAATGGCCTTTATCAGGAGCCCAATCAAACCAAGGATAATGGCAGCCATGGCAAGCTTCTTTCTTTTTAAATCAACATTCTGAAACAATTCCAGCTTTGCCGCTCCGGCACCAATCATGAACAATGGCAGGATTGTGATTGTATAGTAAAGCAGCCCAACAACACCATTATTGGCATTCCACTCTTGTATTCTCTGCCCGGTCACTTCCGCAAAGCTGCCAGATTGATAGACTGCCAGCGCCTCTTCTGCTGCTTCTTTATTGTACATTGAAAATGGCTCTCCAGATTCTGACAGCATTGCGAGTGCAAGCAATCCCAGCAGGAGAACGTTTGGTATGATATATACCACCAATCCGCCAATCAGGAGCTTCCTTGCACTCCAGCTGATGAAGAACAAAAAGACGAAGCCGGTGACTGCATATGTGATCAGGATATCTCCCTCCCAGACCAGGAAGGCATGGATAATCCCGAACACTATTAAAATTGATAGCCTTCTTAATGCGAGAGGCTTGAAGTTTAACCCTTTTTGAATTGTCCGTTCTCTCAGGATTACCAGCCCATATCCGAACAGCATGGCAAACAGCGGATAGAAGCTTGCCTGGACAAACAAATCAATGAATCTGTAAGCACCGATATTCAATGGGCCTTCCCACCAGGTTTCTGGATCGATATGAAAATAAGGTGAATGAAAGGAAATCATGTTCACCAAAAATATCCCTAATAGTGAAAAACCCCGCATGCGATCAATCGAGAAAATTCTGTTCCCTGCCGTGCTTTTGTTTATCTCCATAATTCCCCTCATTTCCTGCAGCAGAGTACATCTATTCTATGTATAGCATACAAAATCCTGCCTGCCAAAAAGAAAAGCGCATGTGCCTTGCTTAATTCCCACAGGCCTTTGAATATGAATCAAGCCACTGCAGCAGATGAGGTGTGAACGGTGCACTGGACATATCCATAAAAAATTTAAGGACTGCCCGTTAAAGAGAGCAGCCCGCAAGTGATTCTTAATTTACAAACTTGCCTGTCTTTCCTCTTGTTTCCCAATATTCATTACGAAGGTGGACCTTCTGGATTTTTCCGGAAGCTGTCTTTGGAAGTTCTTTTACAAAGGTGACTCCAGTAATTGCTTTAAAGTGGGCCAGCTTTTCGCGTGAGAAATGAACTAGCTCCTGTTCTGTGACTTCCGCATTCTCCCTCAGCACGATATAGGCATGAGGTGTTTCACCCCATTTTTCATGAGGTACCGCAATGACCGCAGCCTCCAATACTGCAGGATGGTCATAAAGGGCTCCTTCAACCTCGATTGAGGAGATGTTTTCCCCGCCGCTGATGATAACATCTTTCTTCCTGTCAACGATATCAATATTTCCATAGAAATCGACTGTAGCCATATCGCCGGTATGGAGCCAGCCATTCCGGACCGTTTCCATCGTAGCTTCTTCATTTTTCCAATAACCCTTCATGACTCCATTGCTTCTTGTGATGACCTCACCGATCTCGGTTCCATCATGGGCTACTTCTTCTCCAAAGTCGTTCACCACTTTTACCTCGCAGGCAATCATCGGTATACCGGCCTTTGCCTTCATTCTGTATTGCTCGTTCTTGGGCAGATGCTTCAAGTGTGATCTCACTGCTGAAATAGTACTTAACGGAGATGATTCAGTCATGCCGTACACCTGGATAAAGTCCCAGCCTAGTTCTTCCTCAACCCTGGTCACAAAGGCTGGCGGCGGTGCAGAACCAGCAATGACCACACGTACTTTCTGGCTGGCAGCAGGTTTATTTTTTTCGCAGTATTGCAGCAGTGAGTTCAGGACGGTAGGAGCCATATGCATGACGCTTACCCCATGCTTTTCCAGTGCATTCATGATCGTCTCAGGAGTGGTTTTCCGCAGGCATACCTGGGATGAGCCGTTTGCCGTATAGTAAAAAGGCGATCCCCACCCATTAACGTGGAACATTGGCAGGACATGGAGCAATACATCCTCATCACTGACCTTTAGATGATGCATGGTGCTAAGCGCATGAAGATAATTATTTCGGTGGGTAAGCATGACACCCTTTGGATTGCCGGTCGTCCCGCTTGTATACAGGAGGCTGCACACATCGTTTTCATCAAGATCCTCACGTTTGAAGGTTTCTGAAGAATGCTGTGCCAGCCAATCATCATATCCTTGCTCGCCAATGCTGTCTTCCTTGTAATGGACAATAATTTGCTCCACAGTTTGAAGCTGGTCCTTGATTGGGACAATCAGATGGTAAAGGTCCTGGTCGACAAAAAGCACCTTAGATTCGCTATGGTTCAAAATAAACAGGTAATCTTCAGGTTTCAGACGAATATTCAGGGGAACCATGACCCCGCCAATCTGAAATACCCCATAGAAGCCTTCAAGCATTTCGATTGAGTTAGGAGCAAGGTAAGCAATCCTGTCCCCTTTCCCGGCTCCAAGCTTTCTCAAGCCGTCAGAAAGCCTGTTTACCCTCTGGTTCAAATCAGAATATGTAAGCACCCGGTCCTCTGAATAGATTGCTTCCTTTTCCCCGTAAAGCGAAACTGCCCGATCTAAAAACTGGTTTAACAGCAATGGAACGTTCATACTCTGGCCTCCTGAGAATAAATTAATAATTCTAACTATATCAATATCTTACCATATTACTCTTCCTGTTATATAACCTTTTATCCTGTTCTATAACATTGACAAAATAGAATCTGGGCGTTTTAATCACAATCTCGGCTTAGGCACATACCATATAGCAAAACGGGAGACTTATGAGGATACCGCCGGCTGTTCCCACTCCCACTTGCAGCGCTTAAAGCTGCAAGCGAATTTTCTAGCGGATACCCGGCGGTAAAACAAAACCAAGCAGAAGGGTGTTGCTCATGCCGGCAATAGTAGGAGTCGTACAGGTCATCTCCCTGGGCAGCAGCGCTGTTTTCCATATTGGCGATGTATATAGGATCAGTCCAGTTTCCAATGCCAAAACTTTCTCGGGGGCGGGTTCATTCAATACGGGCGATGGATTGAACGTCTACAATAACCAGAGCTCAACGAATACCTATGATCAGGATGGCGTCGATCAGGGAAATTACTTTAATGTATAATGCGGGTGATATGAATGAATTTCTATATTCAGCAATCGATTCATATAAATTTATTAAAGATTGATGGCATAACCAATTCATCCGTCCTGCAGATCGGGAGTGCGGGACTGATCAAGCCTGTATCCTATCTGTACAATACCGGTGGATTTTTGGAGCCTGCTCCACAAGCTTTGCATCCAAGCCAGGGCCAGGTTATTTCTAATACTTTAGAAGCGCCAGCAGTCCCCCTGCAGGGTCCATCGCGGTAGGCATATTTAAAAAAATCTGGTTTGAGACGAGGTGATACGTTTGGATTCTGATTTTTTGCAATATCTCAAAAAGCTGCATCTGTTTGTGGAGCATCAAAGCAAGAAAATAGCCAAGATGGAGAAACTGATTGCGGAGCTGCAGACTGAAGTTGCCAGCCTGAAGGACCGCCCTCCGGTCCAAATTGGGAATATTGAATATAAGTTTGACCAGCTAAAAGTGGAAACACTGGAAGGAACGCTGAATATCGGACTTAACCCAACTGATTTGAATGGGATTGAGGATTTTGCAGTAGACCAGAAATCACTGAACGTTCCCATCCCGCCAAAACAGTCATTCAAACGGAAAATCGAACTGGAAACGGCTCTTTATCAGTATTTAGAAACAGATTTGGAGCAAATTTACCGGGAGGCACAAACGAACCTGGGAATTAATGTAGATGAATCGTATTTTAGTTTTATTAAAGAAGATATTAAGAAACAGCTTTCGGGAAGGGTGGACCATCACCTGAAAGAGCTTGCATCGGCAGGCAGGGGTGATGAAATGGACCCTGATATCAATACTCAAATCATCGACCGGCTGAAGCAGGAAATTCAAAATGGGGTATTCCTATTCCTTAAGAATTTACCTGACACCGTGAAGGAAGGACAATCAAACGAATGAATTTCCAAGTCTATAACCGAGATATATGTGTAGGTGACATAAGAGTAATAGGTGTATCAAGCTCATCCCTGCTGATGGTGGGAGATGCCCAAACAATCCAGCTGGCGGCAACCTTCGATACTCCGGCAGAATCGCTGATCATCGGACCGTTCGTCCCGCTATCTCCGGAGTAACCCCTATGCTGCAAAGAACAGCATGTGTAGACAGGATTGAAATAGACTCGATCATCTTCTCTTCCGTCCTGCAAATAGGAGACTCCCAGCAGATCCAGGCATTTTCCAGGGCCCTCGCTGTCCAAAGGGAGGCTGAAACGTTTTACAGTAATGAAGGGAACTTTTCCACTTTCCCTATTTTCTCAGAGAAAATTCCATTTCTGCCCATCAATGAAATCATTGAATTTTCGACTGAAAATATAAATCCCATCATCAAAGTTGGGAATATTGACATACTTGGTGTCTCTTCTTCAGCCATCGTCCACCTTGGCAACACCTGCCATGTTTCTATGGAGGCACGGGTCAAACATATCAGGCAATTGCTGCCGCGTGAAGAACAAAAAGATTAATTCATGCATATTTTTAATAAAACAATGAAAAAGGATGTTTTAAATGCCAGCTATCATAGGACCGGTTCAAATCGTAACCGTTGGCGGCGGTACTGTGCAGTTTGGCGACACGTTGTTCATCTCGCCAAAAAGCAATTCCAAGACAACCGCTGGCCAGGGGGGATTCAATACAGGTGGATTCATTGTTGCAAATAACGGTTTAAGTGCAAGTAATGTGGTTGATGCAAACCTGATTGACCAGCCGACCGTGGGGAATAATTAGCGCTTTTTACGTTTCCGCACATTAGACTTTGTAATTTTGGGCAGCCTTGTCGGAGGCTGCTTTTTTATCCACTGGATAAATTTGTGAAGTTCAGGATTCATTTTCAACAGCGGGATGGTATGCAGATTTGCCGCCAGTTCCTCATTAGTGAACAATGCATGGATTTGCTTGTGGCAGGGTATGCATAGCTCAGCTGTTGGCATGAATGTCCCGCCCATTTCCTTTGGAGTCAAATGGTGGACTGTTACCTCGACATCTTCCCTTCCACACAGCTCGCAGGTGCCAGCCTGGTTTTGTTTTTTTGCCATTAAAGATCCACCTTTCAAAAAGCCCTTAATGTATTCAGCCTTTTTATACAAAAAACCGGTCTGGATTATTTTGCTCTCCGGACCGGTTTTCTTATTACTCTATTCTCCTTCAAGCTCTAAAAGATGCCCGCCATCGAAGAAGTATAGATACTTCTCATCAACTGGATGCTTCCAGACTTGTTCAATTGCTTTTGAATATAAACTGATTTGGATGCGGTATCGTTCTTCCAATATTGGCCTGGCCTGTTCAAAGCCGCCTTTATACCGGTCATGGATGCCATCTGTTTTGAAATCGAGCAGGACAGTACCTTTTTCATCCTCGAACACGCAATCGACTACCCCCTGGATGAAAATCGGCTCGTTTTCTCCCTGCCAGTCAGGATATACCTCCATTGCAGGCAGAGACAGATAGAATGGAACCTCCCGGCTGACTTTATTTGCAGAAAGCAGCCTTTTGCCGATGTCAGTTTCAAAGAAGGCAAGGATCCATTTCTTCTCGATTGCATCGCGCTGTTCGGGAAAAAGCAGCTCACTTTCGACCATTTTCTCGAGCTGGAGATCAAGTGAGAGCTCAGTCACCGGCTGGGAAAGGTCGATATGCTGCATGACCATATGCATGGCCGTTCCGCGTTCTGCTGGAGTCAATTTCTTTTCCTGCATGAACCGCGGCCTGTTGAGAATCGGCTTTGTAAAGCGGCGGATCATCTGGGTCCCGCTTTCTTCATCCCTTGTCTCATGATTCCTTTTCAATTCTGTAACGGATTGCTTGGACCGGTGTGTCGCAGCTTCCTTAAAATGATAATCCCATGAAAGCTGAGAGCGGACTGCTTCAGATAACTTGGAGTCCATATTGACCGGCTTGCCTGCTGCTACAAAATCCATCAGGCTTTCATGCTCATCGGATTGCTCATCTGAATATGCCGCGACATCCTCCGCGGAAATGATATCGATTTTCCAGCGGGATGGATGGCAATTTATTTCTTCGGCAAGGTCATGATGCAAGGCAGCATTTTCTCCTCTCACCGAGTCGCAATCCTGATGTCGTATCACTGCTGGACCAATCCAGTCGAGATAACCAGAAGCAGACGCACGTAAATATTCATCGAGCAGCCAATCCGGGTGCCCTGCCTCATCCTGCCATTTACTGATCGTTTTTTCAGCATCCTTCACCGAGCCGATCAAATAAAGCTTTTCCTTGGCCCGTGTAAGAGCCACATACAGTACCCTCATTTCTTCCGCCAGCATCTCCATCTTATGCTTGCGCTTGAAGGCAAGCTGCGGAAGCGATGGATAGGATATTCGCTTTTCAGGATTGATATACTTTGCAGCAAAACCAAACTCTTTATCCAGCATGTAAAATTTCTTCAAGTCCATCGTATTGAAGTTCCTTGCCAACCCGGCGACAAAGACAACCGGGAATTCAAGCCCCTTGCTGCTGTGGATCGTCATGATCCTGACTACATCCTCCTGCTCGCCAAGTGCCCGTGCTGCGCCAAGGTCATCGCCGCGTTCGCGCATCCTGTCAATGAAGCGAAGGAAGCGGAACAGGCCGCGGAAGCTGGTTGCTTCATATTGGCGGGCGCGGTCATACAGCGCGCGAAGATTGGCCTGGCGCTGCTTCCCTCCTGGCATGCCTCCTGCAAAATCATAAAATCTTGTTTCTCTATACAGCTGCCAGATCAGGTCAGAAACAGACCCTTGCCGGGCGGAAGTTCTCCATTTTTTCAGCCCCTCGAAGAATCGGCTTGTTTTCTCATGGAGTCCTTCATGTCCGGCTGCTGGCCTTTTCATGCAGAACTCAGTCAGCGCTTCATAAAATGAGCCTCGCTTCTGGCTGATCCTGATGATCGCCAGCTCCTCTTCATCCAATCCTACAATAGGTGATCTCAGCACCGCCGCAAGCGGGATATCCTGGAACGGGTTATCAATTACCTTGAGAAGCGAAAGCATGATCGCCACTTCTGTTGCCTGGAAATAGCCTGTCGAGAGATTCGCATAAATAGGGATGCCCTGCTGTTTGAACTCCTCCATGATTTGCGGAGCCCAGGTCATCGAACGGAGCAAAATGACGATATCGCGGTAATTTACCGGTTTCGATGTCTTCGTCTTTGGATTATAGACACCGCGGCGTTCTTCGACCATGGATTTTATATGACTGGCCATCAGCCTCGCTTCCAGCTGTGATTGTTCGAGATCATCAGCATCGAATTCGGCGGCAGACGGGTCAGCCTCCTCGGCAGTTTCCCTTTCAGTATGGGCCCCCGCCCCTTTATCAATCAGCAGCAGCTCAACCGGGAATTCCTCATCCTCAGGATATGGAGCACCCTTTTTCAGCTCGGCATTCTCGTCATAATGAATCTCTCCAACCGTTACTCCCATGATCTGCTTGAAAAGATAGTTGGTGGCATCAAGTACTTCACCACGGCTGCGGAAATTCCTGGCCAGATCGATTTTCAGTCCTGTTTCATCCCCTTCAGCCGTAAACCGATTGTATTTTCCCAGGAACAAATTCGGTTCGGCCAGGCGAAATCGATAAATCGACTGCTTAACATCTCCTACCATGAATAAGTTTCCGGATTCCTCTCCATCGGAGGTGACAAGCTGCAGGATGGCTTCCTGGACCATATTTGTATCCTGGTATTCGTCGACAAGCACCTCTTTGAACTTGCGCCGATATGCAAGGGCAGCTTCAGATGGCATGGCACCTTCGGCAGGTTCCTCAGGCTGTGCTGTCAGGATATCAAGCGTATAATGCTCCAGGTCGGAGAAATCCACAAGTCCCCGCTCCTGCTTAACTTCCTCAAAACGGCGAGAAAACTCCTTAACAAGCTCAATCAAGACTGCAATCAGAGGTTTCATTTCCTGCATATCTTTCAGGAAGCTTTCAGGCCTCCGCGAAAATAGCTCGCTCGCCAGGTCCTGGACGATCTTTTTCGCTCTGTCCCTCAGCTTGGCAGCTTTATCAACCAGCTGCTGATCGAAGTCATCACCTTTACACGTTTTGGCGCGGTCGAATTTTGCAAGCTGGATTCCTTCATAAAGACTCGTCCAGGATTGTTTCTTTGCTTCCAGCAAGGTGTTGACGACATGAAGATCGGCAGTAAAGTTATCAGCTCTTGGCGCCGGTCCTCCTGGCATCCTGGCGATATCCAGTCCCTGCTCAAGCATCTTTTTAGCCCCCAGCAGCTGCAGTTCTATATCCGCCATCAAAACCTTCATGAATGGCAATTCCTCGATTGCCGCTTCGCCTGCAGTATCATACATGGCAACTATTGAATCAAAATAGTCTGATGGATTCGGATTCGATCTCGCAAAATCGAACAGGTCCACGATGATATCCTTCAGTCCCTCGTCACTGCGGTCATTCGTGAATGCATCGACCAAATTGAAGAATCGCTGATTGTCAGCTTTTCCGTATTCCTCTTCAAAAAGCTCTTCGATCACTTCATCCCTTAACAGCTGTCCCTCGGTCTCATCGGCAATCCTGAAGCCGGGGTCGACATCAATCAAGTAATAATATTTCCTGATGACATCAAGGCAGAAGGAGTGGAGAGTTGAAATGGATGCCCGGTTCAACAGGCTAAGCTGTTTCTTCAAATGAACTGAATCCGGGCTGGCATCGATTGCCTTCTCCAAAGCCTCACCGATTCTGTGGCGCATTTCGGCTGCTGATGCATTCGTAAACGTTACGACAAGAAGCTCATCGACATTTATCGGATTTATTTCCGATATGACTTTTTTTATGATTCTCTCTACAAGTACAGCCGTTTTTCCTGATCCTGCAGCGGCTGCAACGAGGATATCCTGTCCTGAAGCCATGATCGCCTTCCATTGGTCCTCCGTCCAGGTAGCACCCTCGGGCACTGGCGGTATATTGATTTTAGCCAAGATCCTCTTCCTCCTCCCTAAGCGATAAAAGAATATCCTGCTTCTTTATTCCTTCCAATCGATCCGCGGTTTTCGGTAATCCGTCATCTGCCTTCAGACTTTCATCATGCCTCAAAGCCTCAAGCAAATCTTCCTTCTTGATGACCGGAAGCTTCCTGAAATCATTAGATTCAAC
The DNA here is from genome assembly GCF_057785455.1 of Mesobacillus sp. Lineage (NCBI taxonomy): Bacteria > Bacillati > Bacillota > Bacilli > Caryophanales > Bacillaceae > Mesobacillus > Mesobacillus sp. The sequence goes on along the minus strand of NZ_JBYNSB010000060.1, from coordinate 18,199 downwards.
AGCCTGGTCAAACTGGCATACAGGCTTGAACGAACAGAAGGTACACGGAGCTCGATCCTTGAGCTTATATGGCGAAACATCCACAATGCCGCTGACAATCCTGTTCCCTGTTTCCACATACTTGTGGCGGACGAATTGCCTTAGATGATCAAAGTCTTCCTTGCTGGCAACCTTGGAGCTTTTCATCAGGCTTCCATCCTTCTTGAAGCCGGCAGAAATAATTTGTGAGCTGCCTGTATCAATGCTTTTATCCATCAGCCTGATGACATTTTCATCGTTAAGCAGCAGGCCATTCATCTTGAAGCGCTTCAGGATCTCCTCTTCGATTTCATCAAGTGTCAGCATTTTCGATGCATTGACAATCGGGTTATGGACATGGAAGTACAACACTCCTGCCGGGTCTGCAGGCTTTCCAACCAATAAAGGTGAATGTGTGATGATGATGTCCAGATAGGTGAGCATCTGCAATGCCACTCCATAGTAAACCTCTGTCAAATTGACATCCTTCACACTGGATTTATAGTCGACTACCCGCAAATAGACACCATGGTCATCTTCTGCCTTATCAACCCGGTCAATCCGGCCCATCAATTCCATCCTTGTGCCGTTTTTCAAGGAAAATGCCAGTGGCGGAAGTTTTCCCTGTCGGCCAAAGCCAAGCTCCAGCCCGACTGGGGAGAACCCGCTGGCCTTGGCATGCTCACTGAGCACAAGTGATGCCCGGCTGATAATATTTTGGAGCTTTTGCCTGATATAATGGTGCCTGTTTGAGCTGAGCAGGATTTCATTTTGCAGCCTTGGCGCAAGCTTCTGGACTGCATCCCTTGCCAGTTCTTCAGCCTGCGCCCTTGTAAGGCTGGCCCAGCTGAGGTTCTGTTCCATGACCGTTTCAGCGATTTCCTTCAATGCCGCATGGAATAAGTCCCCGATATCTGGAGCCTCCAAACGGAAAATCTGCCTGTCGCGCAGCCTAAGCCCATGCTGGACATAGTGTGAGAACGGACAGCTGTTGAATAGCTCCATCCTTGAGACGCTAGCCTCTATCTGCTCGCCATACAGCTCCTTGCTGACATTTTCCGACAGCTGCTTCGTCCTGTTTTCATAGAACAAACTCGAGAGAACCTTACGTGCAGTATCTGCCCAGCGATGGTCCTTCATATAGTAATCATAAACATCCCACCAGAAATCAAAGACAGGATAGTTCCGCTTCTTAAGCTGCAGCTGTGAAGTCAGGAATGACAGTGCCACGTTTTCTCCTGCCGCATATTCCAACTGTTCTTCTTCTGGCAATTCTGAAGGGTCCGGCAGGAAGAAGAGGGATTTGTGCTCCGGGAAAAGGTCTGTAATTCTTTTTATGAAAGAAGAAGGCATCAGCGCTTTTCCTTCTTCATTCGCGATTGGAAAACTGACAAACAGCAGATCTGAAGGTGTGGCAAATGCTTTATAGGCGATGAAATTTTCATCAAGCAGCTTTGTCCTGCTGCCAGGTGCAAGTTTGATCCCTTTTGATTTCAAGAGTTCCCTGTCATCATCCCCGAAAATTCCTTCCTCGGGCATTTTGGCAGGAAGCACCCCTTCATTTACACCGATGACAAAGGCCACCTTGACATCAGCAAGCCTTGTTTTTTCAATGTCAGCAATCAGCACCTGGTCAATCGCAGGCGGAATCAGTGAAAATTTGAGCGCTTCAAAGCCTGCATCAAGAATGGATACAAATTGCTTCAGGGCAACCTTGCTGTCACCGAGCATCTCAACAAACTGATCAAGCAGGTCAATGACCGCATTCCAGGCTTGCTCATGCTCCCTGGCTTCGACCAGCCTTCCAGCCTGCTCGGCCTCAAGCCTCCAGCGGTCAAGCTTTGCCGGAATATCCAATTCCTCCATGAACAAATAAACAGCTTCGGCAAGCTTCCTGCCAGAATCTGATCTTTTCAGCCTTCTTGCCATCCTTAGGAGCGGCGTTGTAATCATCAGCCTGAGATCATTCAATTCCTGCTCGATTTGCTTTTCGGCATCTGTCTGCACCGCTCCGTCAAACTCAAGGCCTCTGATTCTCCGATATTTCCAGCGCTCTTTTTTCGTCCATTTTTCGCCCTGGATCCCGAAGGCCAAAACATAATTCTCCATGACATCCAACTGTTCGCGCATTTTATTGATATTGGCTTCTGCCGGGAAAAGCAGATCGGTTTTAACCGCCCTGAAAATCGGCTCGTAGCGCCAGTTTCCAAGTACCGTTTCCAGGCTGGAACGAACGAGCTCAATCAATGGATGGTTCAGCATATTTCTTTTTTGGTCGATAAAATAGGGAAGTTCATAGTCATCAAATATCGTTTCCAGTACTTCCCGGTATTCCGTTCCTCTCATAAGAACTGCAATATCCCGGTATCGATAGCCTTTTTCCCGTGCCAGTGCGCGGATTTTACGGGCAACCCCTTCCATCTCCGCTCTTCTGTTCGCTGCCTGGGCAATATGAATGGCAGCCTGTCCAGCGTATTTCACTGCAGGCCTGGAATCGAATTCCCTCTCCAGATGCTGCAATGACTCATCGTGCCAGCGTTTTTGCTCTGTCAGGACAATCTCCTCTTCCAGCTCATAGCCTTTTGATTTGATCATTTCATGAAGGTTCTGGCATGTTTCACCAGTCATCCTGAACAAGTGGAGCTCATCCGGCTGGTCCTCCCTAAAGCTTTTATCAACAGGCAGCGCGATCGTCACTCTTTTGCATGTGCCGATCAGCTGGTCAATAATCATAAGCTCGAGAGGAGTGAAGCTGTAGAACCCATCTATATAAACTTCTGCATTTTTTAAATAATCCGAAGCCGGGACTTTCTCAGCCAGCAGCCTGAAGTAATCCTCGGAGTCGATATACTTTCCAAAAAGCTCATCTTCAAATTGGCGGTAAACGATTTCCAGGTCATGCAGCTTATGTCCAAGCACCTTATCGCCCTCAGAAGATGAAGCAGCCCTTTCTGAAAGTTCCTCCGGCTTGATGGCATAACGCTTGAATTCAATCAGCATCTGTTCCATTTGCTGGATAAAGCCATTTTTGTCAGCAGCTTTTTGAAATATCTTTAGATCCTCTTTTTTGTCCTCGATGATCTTGCGGATCATCATGCTGGTCCCGACACTGTCCAAATGCTGGCGGGTAAATCCTCCTGTTTCCTGCAGAACACGCCAGGCGAGACGTGGGAAACTGTATACCTGTGCCCTGATCATGCCCCCGAGATCGGGATCTGTGGACAATCGATATTCAGACAGGAACGACATTTGCTCAGGCACCAGGTATATGACCGGGTCCCCTTGAGGATCAGCAATCAGCCTGTCCTTGATTTCCCCAATGATCAGCTCGGTCTTCCCGCTTCCTGAACGCCCTAATACTAAACGTACAGACATCTGACTTCCCCTTTCTCCTTCTTGTATAGAAGTCTGTAAAACTGGTAATCTCTTAACTATAGAAAATTGAAAAGGCGCCTATCATTGCGCCTTTGGATGCTCTTCATTCTGCCAAACAATTGTTCTGTATATGAATCCATTATACCTTTTTTCACGGCTGATTTGGAAGCGATAAGCCCGTTAATTTTTGCCATGAACAACCTTCATGCCGCTGGGCTATTGCATATGTTATTGATGGCAGGTGATTACAGTGAAGGCTTTAAGTTTTTTCCAAAAAACGGCCATCCTTCTTACGGTCTGCGCGATTATGGTCGCCAGCAATATTTACACATTGATTCCCATTTATTCCAACATTGCAGACAATTTAACCATTCCTGAGTCCCATGTTGTCCTCGCCGGGGGGCTGTTTACCTTTTTTTATGCATGCGGGCTGCTTTCCTTCGGCCCGATTTCCGATGTAACCGGACGCAGGAAAATCCTTGTTTATGGGCTGCTCGCATCGGCGTTGACGACACTGGCGGTTGGCTTTTCCGCAGGGTCGATGACTCTCTGGCTTACTCGTTCTCTCCAGGGAATGACACTTGCAACCTTTGCCTCTGTTGCCTTTGCCTATTCCTACGACTTGTTTTCTTTCACGCAAAGAACAATTTTGGTTGTACTAATCAATACCGGCTTCCTGATTGCCGGAATCTTCGGCCAGGTTTCCAGTGCTTTTCTGGCAGAGCTCTATTCCTGGAGCACGGTTTATATTTTCTTCTCTGTTGTTTACCTTGTTCTATTTGCAGCTTCCTTCTTTCTGCTAAAAGAAACACCACCCACTGCAAATAAAGGGAAACCGATTCATAAGGTATTTATCGAACTTTTGACAGATTCGCGGCTCGTAAAATGCTATCTCATCACATTTTCACTTCTTTTTGCCATCATTGCTTTTTACGATAGCATAGGCAGATTCTTCTCTGGACCGTCTTCAGATTTAATGATGATTAGACTCGTCGGCTTGATAGGGGCTTTGCTTTCTCTTTTTACCGGCAGGCTTATAGATTGGTGGGGGGAGCTGAAGACCTTAATGGGCGGTCTTGCAATCGGTGTGTTCAGTGCCATGTCGCTGACATTCTTCCATTCTGTGGCTCATTTAATCGTCTTTTCAATTTTTTTCGTTTCCTCGATCTCACTCGTCATACCGACAGCCATCACCCTGATCGGCCATTTCGGCAGCAGCCAGCGGGCAAAGGCACTTTCACTCTATTCATTCGTCCTGCTGACAGGAGCAAGTCTAGCTCCCCTGGCAGCTTCACTGCTTTCGTTTAAAGGTATGATGATTCTTCTCGCACTATTGTTTACAATGAACATCTTCTTGTGCCTATTCATAAAAGATGAAAAGGCATTTCAGTCTGCGAAAGTCAGCTGAAATGCCTTTTTGGTTTTGCTGCGCTGCGGAATTTGACGGAGGCTCCTAATTTTCTTGTTCCGAAATTTCATTCCGGAAACCAGGTCACTTTTTCCGGAAAACCTGGTTTTATTCCGGATTACTTGATTTTATTCCGGAAATCACGTTCTTCTTTCCAGATTTTTTTATTCCGGAGTTCACATTCATTATTCCGGAATATTTAATTTCATTCCGGAAACGCAGTCTATTAAATTACCCGGTTTCGCATGGCCGCTGCAGTTTCCTTCAGCTGCTTCTTATCGATTTTTCCGACATGAGTCTTTGGCATTTGGGTAATGAAATGAATCTTCTTTGGGATCTTATAGCCGCCAAGCTTCAGTCTGCAAAAATCTTTTATATCATTCTCTGTAATAACAGAGTTTTCCTCTGTTACAATGAATGCCGTAACTACTTCGCCCCATTTATCATCCGGCACCCCGATGACCGCTGCCTCCTGGATGCTCTCGTGGGAGCAGAGCCAATGCTCGACCTCAAGGGGATATACATTCTCTCCGCCGGTTATAATCATTTCCTTCTTACGGCCGACGATATAGTAGTATCCATCATCGTCTTTTTTTGCAAGGTCGCCTGTATAAAGCCACCCGTCTCTTAAAGCTTCATCGGTCGCCTCTCTGTTATTCCAGTAACAAGTAAAGGCGTGCCTCCCCTGGATCGCCAGCTCGCCGACCTCTCCTGCTGCAGCTTCACACCCGCTCTCATCGATGATTCTGACTGAATGGAACATCATCGGCTTGCCCACTGACCCTCTTTTCACTTCCGCATCTGCAGGGTCAATATAGAAATTGTTCGGCCCGGCTTCCGTCAGCCCATAGCCTTCCTTGAACGGCTTGCCCTTCTGCTTGAAGGCTTCATAAATTTCGAGCGGACATGGTGCCCCGCCAGATAAAAATACTTTCATATCCTTGAAATCCACGTTCTGGAACAGCTTGGTTTTTACAAGAGAATGGTACATCGTGGGAACGAACAGAACGATTGTGCATTGATGTTTGATTAAATTCCCAATTGCCTTTTCCGGATCAAACTCCCTCGCCAGTACCACCTTGCCTCCTGCCATCAGGATGGGAATCGAAAGCGCATTAATGCCGCCAGTATGGAATAGCGGCAAATATGTCACGGTCTTATCTTCGTTTGTCAGATTCCAGCTGACTATCGTCGAAAGTCCATTCCAAATGATTGCCCGATGGGAGAGGACTGCTCCTTTCGGCCTCCCCGTCGTACCTCCTGTATAGATCATCGCCAGCGGGTCCTCTTCACTGATTCCATCGGTTTTGTTAAATTGCATGGTTTTATGATAATTTATAAGGTTCTCGTAAGAAGTGCCATCGATCACCAGACAGCTACCATCTTTCTTCCAGATTATTGATGCTTCTTTTGTAAAATTAGAATGATATGCCAGCAGCTTTGGTGCTGCATCACGAATGATATACGCAAGTTCATCAACAGACAGCCTCCAGTTCAGCGGCACGAACACAGCGCCGATCTTTCCGCAGGCAAACATTAAATCAAAAAAGCTGATTCCATTCGGCGCCAGGAGCGCAACCCTGTCTCCTTTTTCGACCCCCTGTTTCAGCAGCCATGCCGCTATGGCTTTCGCCCGATCATTGACTTCATCATAAGTCCAGGCATCGTCCGAATCCTCATCGCCAATCGCCGCAGCTGCCGGTGTCATTTTAGCCCTCGTATCAAGCCAATCGAGCTCCCACCTCACCGCAATCTCTCCCTCTCTTTCTTAATGGATTTATTTTAGAGAAAGAGAGTTACAGGTTAGTTACAGTGATGGATTTAGCAGGTTTTTAACCACTGCTGTGATAACAGTTCTTCTTCAATCTTCTTCTATACGGCCTTACTACCGGGATTGGCGTTCCAGGCAATTGCCCACGGGAAACACGCCTGGCACGGATAAAAACAGCTGAGGTTAAGAAAAGCCAAAACAAAAAGAGAGAAGGATGTTTATCCCTCTCTCTTTTTGTGCTTATTCTTTCGTTGATTTTCCTTCAGGTTCTTTGGAGTCTCCTTCAGGACCTAAATATTGATAATCATTTGGATCAATTGGTTTATATCCATGTGGTGTATAGAAACGCAATAAATCTTTGTTGACCACTTCGTCGGACATCTGGAGTTCTGTTGTTACCTTTTCGATGATTGATTGATATTCATCTTGATTTGGCAATAACTCACCTGTAGCAGGATTGTAGAATTTTTCGCCTACCTGTGTAACGTCAGGTGAAACGTAATCCCCATTCCTGAACAATGCCCAATTGCGGTGATCTTTCGATAATAGGTCTGAACCGAACTCCAGGTGATCTTTTGTATCGATTCCCAGTAAATGAAGAACAGTCGGACGCACATCGACTTGCCCGCCGAACTGGTGCTGAACTCCACCTTTTACGCCCGGTACATGAATGAATAATGGAACTTCCTGAAGCCCTGCATTAATTGTTGGTGTAATTTCAGGGACACCCAGAACCTTTTCCATTGCCTTATTATGGTTTTCAGAGATACCATAGTGGTCTCCATAAAGGACAACAACGGTATTATCATACAAACCACTTGCCTTTAAATCGTCAAAGAACTGCTTGATCGCCTCATCCATATAATTAGCTGACTGGAAATATTGATTCACCACTGGATCGCCAAAGTCACCAGCAGGGAATTCCGTATCCTGTGGATCCATTTCAAATGGGAAATGGTTGGACAAGCTAATGAATTTTGTATAGAAAGGCTGCTTCAAGCCTTCAAGCATCGGCATTGATTCCTTGAAGAAAGGTTTATCCTTCAAGCCGTAATTCTTTGTGTCTTCTTCAGTCATACTGTAATATTCGGCATCGAAAAACTTATCATAGCCAAGAGCTTTGTACATAACGTTTCTGTTCCAGAACGTCTTATAGTTTCCATGGAAAACGGCGGATGTATAACCGTTCTGCCCCAAGATGGCAGGAGTCGCCTGATAAGTGTTTTGCGCTTTGTTTACAAAAACGGCGCCTTGGCCTAATGGATAGATGGAGTTTTCCATCAGGAACTCAGCATCAGATGTTTTACCTTGTCCAGTTTGATGATAAAAATTATCAAAGTAGAAGGTGCTGCCATCGTGTGCCAAAGAGTTCAAAAACGGTGTTACTTCTTTTCCATCCGGCATTTTATAATCGATCATGAAGTTTTGGAATGACTCAAGTGATACGTAAATCACGTTCATACCTTTTGCTTTTCCAAAGTACTCTGGGTTTGGTTTTGCATAATTAGCTGTTCTGTAGTTCTCGATATTGGTAATATCACTGTCACTTGCCAATGCCCTCTGGCTCGATGCCTTGGCGTTTTGAATGACGTCATAAACCGTGAAATTATAGGCACCCAAATATTTTACCAGGTAATTCCGGTCAAAAGAGCGGGACAATAATTCAGGACGGTCCTTTTCTGCTAAACCAAGATTAAACAAGAATACTGCGACACTTAACGCAAGGACAACGCGATAAGATTTGCGGCTTTTCGATACTGCTTTTTTAAATAGCGTCAATGCCAGAACAATAAGGATAATCGTATCCGTAAAATAAAAAACATCCATTACGGACATTAAGGAATTCGCGCTATCACCCAGCTGGCCAGCATTTGATTTAGCCTGCATCAGGACTGGAACGGTAATGAAATCATTGAAAAACCGATAATACACGATATTCGCATATAAAAGGAATGACAGCAGAGAACTGATCGCAATCATCCACTTTTTAGCATGCTTTACTGAAAGCAAAGCAAATCCAATAAAAAATAATGCAGAGCTTAGCGGGTTAATCGCCAGCAGAAATTTTTGCAGATTATTATCAATACCTAAATTAAATTCCATTTGATAGGCTGTATAGGTCTTAATCCAAAATAATATAACCGCAACAGCAAAAAATGCTATATTGCTATTTTCTAATTTTTTTCGTAGTTTCACTTTTTCCATACTAATCTCCTCTCACCCAATGATAAGCTTTGGAAAATGCAATAAAAAGTATTATAACATATTTTCAGCTTAATTTTAACATCAAGCCAATTATACAACCTAAATATGAACAAAACATGAACAAACCGGCCTATTGGCAGATAACTTTAATTATTTTTTTATAGAATATCTAAAACCACAAGTAACATCATACACCGAATCAGATAACTACTCAAATTTTGATTGTGAATCTGTAGTTATCATATTACCCTGGCCCCCATTGAATACCTTTTAAGAGTTAATTCGATTTTGAAAATTTTTATGTAGATAGTAGAAAAAAATGATTTGGCAGAGTAAATCCTGGATTCCATTGTCAAAGACTTGATAGCGGCGTTCCTTTGCACGCTTCAGCCCGTCTGATTCTGGGTCGATCCCTATCATTGCGGTCAACTCGATGATGTCGCTGTGTTCTAGCTTATACATAAGGTCCGTCCCGATATTTCCGGAATCCAAAATAAACGCCACAGCACAAGGCCGTGGCAGTTTCGTTACAGATTCAAATGTTGTTCATCCAGGATTCCCATGCTGCGCACATGATTTTTAGCCTCAGCATCGCCAAGCTTATAAATCATCGCATAGATCTCTTTCATGGCGACATCATATTCCGCATGCTCTTTATCAGGCTCATTGAAAGGCAAGTGGGCATTCCCGAAGGTTTCCCAGTCCGCTTTATAGTTATCGACCAGGTATTCACGGAAATGCTTGATTTCCTCTCCAGTGGCAATCAGCCTGAAATGGCCTTCCGGCTCTGCCGGCGTATCCAATACCTCTCCGCTTTCTATGTTAAAATAATACGTTTGTTTTTGCTCCTCCATTTACAGCACCTCAATCTGTTTTTTATACCTTTTACCACCTTTCATGGTTTATTAACCATCTTGAGTGGAGATGGCGCAGAAGAGCAGCGTCTTGATGCTGAAATTTCTGATTACATTAACACTTTTAACTGATGATTCTAATTTTAATACAATTTGGGGCAGTTTTATTTACGGGTGGAGTAGTTTTATCTACGGTTGGGAGAGTTTTATCTACGGTTAGATCAATTTTATTTACGGTTGGGGCAATTTTATCTACGGTTGGAGTAATTTTAATACCACTTGGGAGTTTTAAAACCGGGTGGAGCAGTTTTAATTCCAGTTGGACCAGTATTAATTCCAGTTGGAGCAATTATAATACCAGTTGGACCCGTTTTAATTCCAGTTGGACCCGTTTTAATTCCAGTCCCAAAAATTCAACACTCCCTCCAAACAAAAAAAGCGCATCAGCATGCGCTTTTCCCATTTACATCATAATGCCGCCATCGACATGAAGGGTGGTACCGTTAACATAATTGGATTCATCCGAAGCCAGGAATAAGTAGGCGTTGGCGATGTCTTCCGGCAAGCCTAACCGTCCTAGCGGAACCATCATCTTCATTTGATCCAGCACTTTTTCCGGCACTTTCGCGGTCATACCGGTTTCAATAAAGCCTGGAGCTACCGCGTTTACATTGATTCCTTTGCGCCCGAGCTCCTTCGCCCATGTCTTGGTCATCCCGACTACACCAGCTTTTGTCGCTGCATAGTTCGTCTGGCCGACATTCCCATAAACGCCAGATACGGATGAAGTATTGATAATTTTCCCTGAACCTTGCTGGACCATGGATGGAACGACAGCCTGGGCGCAATTGAATACGCCTGTCAGGTTTACATCAACAACCTTCTGGAAATCCTCTGCCGCCAGCTTATGCAGCATGCCGTCTCTTGTGATTCCAGCATTGTTGACCAGGATATCAATTTTTCCGAACTGACTCAGCACATTTTGAACCAGTGCATCCACACTGCTGCGGTCCGCCACATTCACCTGAAAAAAGGCAGCCTCAAAGCCTTCTTCCGCTAGCTCCGCTGCACGCTGCGTTCCTGTTGCCTCGTCAAAATCAGCCATTGCCACCTTTGCCCCTTCTCTTGCGAAGGTTTTCGCTGCTGCCAGGCCAATTCCGTTTGCAGCACCGGTAATGATTGCTACCTTATCCTTCAATCTCATTCTTACACCTTCCTATTCTGCTAAAAATTCCTCTATGTTCTGCTGAAGCTGATCTAAATCATCTACAAGCGGAGAATGACCGCAATCCTTCAGCTCAACAAACCGGGCACGGCCTCCAAAATCCTCAACGATTTCCTCGGTCATACGCTGGGTGACCACTAGATCACGGTCTCCGCGAAGCACCAGGACCGGGATCTGGATGTCTTTTACCTGATTTGTGCCTTCTGACAAGCCGTTATGAACAGAACTGATATTGAATGTATTAAGGGAATGATAGACCTCTGCCAGATTGCGCTGAGTCAGAATATCGTCTACATACTCTTCATAAAGCTTCTCATCGGGCTGGCGGTCTGTGTAAATAAGCATATTCCACATCGCCTTCAGGAAACCTCTATTTTTCTGGTCATAGGCTGTCTGGACCGCAATTGTTTTGCCAGTATCCTTTTGGACATCCTCATATGAACCGAGCCGGTTATTGACATCAGGCAAGCCTTCAGGACTTGTGCCAAAGAAAGGATAGCCCCTTGTAGAAGCTGATGCCAGAAGGATCAATTTTTCACAATAACCAGGATAATCAGCGGCAAACTGCATGCCAATTGCCCCGCCAGTCGACCAGCCAATAACGGCAAAATCCTTCAGCCCAATCGCATCGACGAATAATTTTACATCATCGGAAAAATCCTTAATGGACATGACTGGTTTATGATAGCTGGACTCTCCAAACCCTCTTAAATCAAGCGCATAAACTTTAAAAGAAGGGTCCAAACTGTCGAGCAGCAAATCCCAATGCTTTGAGGACGTCATGTTTCCATGGATTAACAGTACATTTTCCACGCCGCCTTCGCGTTCCCGATACGCGATGGTTTCCCCATTTTGCAATTCAACTTTTTTCATTTCAACTGCCTGAGCCTCTGTCTTTCCCATTACCATTCACCCTTTCCCCAGCGTATAGTTGTTGCTCCCCATGCATAACCGATTCCAGCACTGACAAGGACAGCGATATCGCCATCCTTTAATTGGCCTGATTCCACTGCCAGTTCCAGAGACAGTATCTGATCAATCTGCCCAATATGTCCATAGTTTTCGAGATAAATAGAGTTCCCCTCCTCGAGGGCGAGCTCTTTCAAGACATAATCATGAGCGGACTTTTTCATATGGAGCATGGCGACGTAGTCAATATCAGATGTTGTAAAGCCGCTCTTTTCCACCGATTTTCTTATTACCTTCAGAAAATTAGCCATTGACTTCTCCTCAAGCCGCTCTTTCATTCCCTGCGGATCAAGGACATCCAGCTGGTAAAGGCCGCGTTCGAGATTTTCGGCAGAAATCGGATTTTTTGTACCTCCAGCAACCACGACCACATCCTCTGAAAAAGAACCATCCGTAACTACCTCTGTTTCATAGAGAAGATTTTCGTCATGGCCTTTTTTAAGTATGATCGCTCCCCCTCCGGCACCAAGGTTATACATGAAACGGGTTCTTGGATTCTGGTAATCGATGAAGTCGCCATTACGGTACCCTCCTGCAAGCATGACCGTATTGATGTCTGGATCCGAGAGCATCATCCCCTTGGCCAGTTTCAGCGCCATTACCGTAGTGCCGCATCTTAGGGCGGTATCGAAGGCCCAGGCGTTCTTCGCCCCAATTTCCTCCTGGAGCTTGATGCCTGCAGTCCATAGCTGATACTCCTTATATTCCTCGCCGATATAAATGACAAGGTCTATATCCAAAGGGTCAATTCCTGACTTTTCAAGTGCGGCCCTCGCTGCCTTTATGCCCATCTCACAGGTATGGTCATTTGGCCCAGGAATAGGTTTCTTCTTGATTCCCATTTTCTCTTCCACAACGGCTTCGGGAATTCCTGCCAGCTTCGCAATTTCCGCACCGGATATATATGAATCGGGAAGATATATTCCCGTACTGACAATTCCAATTTGCATTGTTTTCCCCCTTCAGTCCAAAAAATAGCGGTCATTATTGCCTCTAAGCAACGTACCTTGCATTTTTCAATATCGACCTTACATCGGTGTAACTGCCCTTCGATTTTCCTGATGCTACTTTTCATTTACGTCCGAGCTTGTTTTTGCCTGGTAAAACTATGACTCTTCAACAATCTCTTTTATGAACTGCATGGCCGATTCCACAGATTCGAACATGGCTTCCTTTTCTTCCTGTACATGGGTAACTTTTACCCGCCAGCATTTTTTCCCGCTGTCCATTTCAATGTCCGCAAGCTGGAAGCGGAGCACGAATGATGACACTTGCTTTGTTTCCATCATGAGTCTCCCTGGCTTACCGCTCCTGGTTTAACCGGGACGGAAGCTTTCTTTTTCCTGCCAAACTTCAGCTTTTGCAGGGATCCGACAATGCCCATCGGGAAGAACATGACAGCGAGAATATAGATGATGCCAAAGAATATGATCCATCTTTCAAAAATCCAGTGAACCTTCGCGAGCTCTGTCAGCCAGTGGTGCGAAAATTCAATGATCCCGGCGCCGATGATCGCGCCGACCAGCGTCCCGACCCCGCCGATGATGGTCATCAGCAATGCGTCAAGGGTGATATCCATAGTGAACACGCTGGTATTGACGAACCGGAGGGAAACTGCATATAAAATTCCGGCAATCCCCGCGAGCACTCCAGAAACAACGCTGGCGATGATTTTATATTGGAGTACGCTGTATCCAAGTGACTCTGTGCGCTGTTCATTTTCCCTGATCGCCTGCAGGACTTTTCCAACGGGTGAATTCGTGAATCTCCTGAGCAGGATGAATACTATGACCATGGAGGCAAGGCAGATTAAATAAAAATCGGTACGGTCTTTTAGGAAATCCGGAACCCTGAAAGTAAAGCCATCGTTGCCATATGTGACAGTGCGCCACTTCTCGGCAAGCACAAGGAATAGTCCGGCGAACGCCATTGTCAGCATCGCGTAGAAATGGCTTTTCAGCCTCAACGTCAGCAGCCCGACAATATAGCTGACGACAGCTGTCAATAAAACCGTGACCAGAACAGCAAGCAGGAAGTAGCTTGTTTCCGGCTCGAACCGCTTCATGAACACTCCGACTGTATACGCACCTATACCGAAGAACATTGCATGCCCAAAGGAAACGATACCTGTATAACCGAGCAGGATATCATAGCTCATCGCCAGGACGGCAAAAATGAACACCTGGGAAAGCAGGATCAGCATGCTCCTTGAATCATAAACAAATGGGAGTACCGTTAAAAACACAGCAATGATCAGATAAAGGATATTCATACGGCTTGTAATTATTTTTGTCATTGCATGTTCACCCCCTTGCCCCGAATAAGCCCTGAGGCTTGAAAATCAGCACGACTGCCATCAGCAGCATATTTGCTGCCAGTGCCAGGTCTGGAACAAAATATGCCATGAATGAGCCTGATAACCCAACCAGAATGGCGGCCATCACCGAACCAGAAAAGCTTCCCATTCCGCCAATGACAACAACAATGAAAGCAAGAATCGCAAACTCCATTCCCATGTCCGCATAAATCACACCGGAATATGGACCGAGGAGCATCCCTCCAAGTGCGGCCATGCCTGCTCCAATCATAAATACAAACATGAATACCTTCTGGATATTGATTCCCAGGGACTGGACCATTTCCTTGTTCATTACGCCTGCACGGACCACAAGGCCGATTTTGGTCTTTTTAAGCAGGAATTGAACAGCAAGAAATACGGCAATTCCAACCGCTATTATGAATGCACGGTATTTAATGATAATGACATTTCCGACCTCCCAGCTTCCGGCAAGATAATCCGGTGTGACGGCTGATATCTGGTTAGGTCCCCAGACCACTTTCAGCATTTCAGATAACACCAGCATCAGCCCGAGCGTAATAAGGATTTGCTGGACATGGTTGCCGTAAACAGGCTTAATGATCCAGCGTTCTGTAGCGATTCCAAGAATCATTCCCGTCAGGATGGCCCCTGCGATTCCTGCCAGGAAGCTTCCTGTGGTGGTGTAAATCCAGATTCCGCTGTAGGCTCCCCAGGCAAACAGCCCGCCATGGGCAAAATTAAGCACATCCATCAAGCCGAATATCAAGGTCAAGCCTGCTGCCAGCAGGAAGATGAGCATTCCTGTGGCGAGGCCGTTTATAGATAAATTAATTAGGACTTCCACCTTTTTCTTCCTCCCTTCCTAAGCAATCCCTAGATACTTCCTTCTCATCTCTTCGTCTTCGCGAAGAATTCCCATCGGCCCATTGGAAACCGTCCGGCCATCATCAATGATGTAAAAGCTGTCGCCGATCGTACTCGCCATCATGAAGTTTTGCTCAACGAGAATGATAGTTGTCTTTTCCTTCATTTGCTGTATGCTCTCCATTACTTTCTCAACCACTATTGGTGCAAGCCCTTTGCTTGGCTCATCTATCAGAAGCAGCTCATTATCATTGACATAGGCACGTGCGATGGACAGCATCTGTTTCTGCCCTCCGCTCAGCAGCCCGCCAGGCTTTTTCCAAAATTTCTTCAAATCCGGAAACAAGTCAAGAATATAGTCGAGCCTCTTCCTGGTTTCATCATTGTCCTTTTTTATCGCAACTCTAATATTTTCTTCAACCGTCAAATCTGCAAAAATCCCCTGGTCCTCAGGAACATATCCAATACCTTTATTCGCGATGGTATATGTCGGGAGCCCTTTGATTTCTTCACCTTTATAGTGAATCTGGCCCTTTAATGCCTGGTTCAGCCCCATGATGGTTCTCAGGGTCGTCGTTTTGCCGGCTCCATTCCGTCCGAGCAGGACCGTGACCTCGCCCTTAGGAACTTCGAATGATACACCCTGGAGGATATGGTACTGTCCTATATATGTCTCAACCTGATCAAGCTTTAACAGTGTGCTCACTATGCAAACCTCCTAAATAAGCAGACTGAACTGTTTCATTTTTCATGATCTCCTCCGGGGTGCCATCGGCAAGGAGCGTCCCGTTGAACAGGACCATGATGGAATCTGAGAGATCCATGATCATATCCATTTTGTGTTCAATTAAAATAATGGTCCGGTCACCTCTTTGTTTTATTTTGCGAATGACCTCCAGGATGGCCGGAACCTCCTCCAGTGACATGCCTGCCGTCGGTTCATCAAGGAGGAGGACCTCAGTATTCAAGGCAAGAAGCATGGCAATTTCGAGCTTCCTTTTTTCCCCGTGGGCAAGATTCCTGGCAAGGGCATCCTTTTTGTCCTCAAGGAGCACCAGTCTAAGCCAGTCTGCACTTTCCTCTTCGAATTTTTTAAAAGAACGGAAATGCCTAAGCATTTGATAGCGGACTCCTGCATGCGACTGTACAGCCAGCCGGACATTCTCCATCACGGTCAGATTAGGGAATACATTCGTGATTTGGAACGACCTTCCGATTCCAGCCCTCGTCCTTTTTGTTGGGGACAGCTTCGTGATCTCACTGCCCTTGTATAAAACCTGCCCTTTGGTCGGCAAAAGCTGCCCGCTCAGCAGATTGAAAAAAGTCGTTTTGCCAGCTCCATTTGGACCGATGATTGATTTGAAGTGGTTATGAGGGACTTTAATGCTGACGGAATCGACAGCAGTATGGCCTCCAAATGTAATGCTCAAATCCTTAGTCTCTAAAATTGCTGTCAATCTTTTCACCACCCATAAGTATTTTTCATTTGCAAAGCATAATGAACTCCGGCTTATGTACCGAAGTTCATTATGGTTATTGTATTAGTTGCGGACAGGAGGAGCCGTTTCTTCCGGTGTCAGCTCACGAATCAGGACAGGGACTGGATAATCCACTCCATCCTTCTTCTCAAGCTTGATGGCATATAGTGCCTGAAGTGCCTGGTGGTCTTCCGCACGGAATGTCATCTTGCCTTTTGGAGATTCAAAGCTCATGCCCTCCATTGTTTCAATCAGCTTCTTGGAGTCAGTGTCACCCTCTGTTTTCTTAAGCGCCTCAACAATCGCAATCGCAGCACTCATGCCTCCAGGAGTGAACAAATCAGGAAGCTCGCCGTTGAAACGCTTTTTATGTTCTTCAACAAGCCATTTATTAATGTCATTTTGAGGAAGATCATGATAGTAAACTGTGAAGCCTTCCATGCCTACAAGCGGCTGCATGGTTGCAAGTGCAGCAATATCAGGAGCTCCAGTGGAAATCTTGATGCCTTTTTCCTGGACCTTCATATCGGCAATCTGGTTCCACGGAGAGTTAGCGCCCGCCCAGACTACGAACAGATAATCAGGCTTTTTATCGATAATTTTTTGGATGTTGGATGTAAAATCAGTTGCAGCTGGGTCAGCGTATTCTTCATGGATAATGTCTGCGCCTAATTTTTCCGCTGCTTCTTTAAAAGCAGCCACTCCGTCACGCCCGAATGAGTAATCTGGAGCAAGTGTCGCAATTTTCACGCCTTCCTTTGCAATTGCAGCAGCACCTGCTACAGCATCCTGGGAAGAGTTTCGTGCTGTGCGGAAGATGTATTCATTAAATTCAGAGCCTGTGATGCTGTCCGCTACAGCCGGCTCAACAACCATGATCTTCTCGTATTCTTCCGCTAAAGGAAGCACAGCCAGAGTATCACCAGAACTTGAAGAACCCACAAGGAAGTCAACTTCATCTTCCTCCAATAATTTTGTCGCCTTCTGAACTGCTACCTCTGGTTTTGTTTCAGTATCTTCTACAATGAATTGAATTTTGCGGCCAGCCACTTCATTGGTGCCGTCAGTCGCATATTCCAATCCAAGCTCAAAGCCGCGAAGCGTTTGTTTTCCATATGCCTCCAGGCCGCCAGTCTGCGAAGCAAGCACCCCGATTTTGATTGGTTTCGAATTCTTCGGTTCCTCCTTTTTATCCTTATCAGATGCTCCGCCTGTTTTCTCCGATCCCGATGATCCCGAGCAGGCACTTGCAAACAGCAGGACTAAAATAAGCATAAAAGATAAAGCAAAATTCCGTTTTGACGCTTTCATTCCCTTTCCCCCTTTAAAATGGTTATCCTAAAGCTCGCCAAGCTGTGACTTCATCTTAAAGAAAAGCAGTTACAAATGAGTTACATACATTAGAAAAGCGCAAGCGCCTTGCTAAGCCCCGAAAAGCGCTGACCGACTAAATTCGCCACTTCCTTTGGCAACGTCGGCACTAGGACATCCTGTCCGTCGGAGGGCCGCCCGGTAAAGTCGTTCTTTGACTTTATCGGGCGGACCGAAATCGAAAAGTATAGCCGACTGTTCAGAAACGCAGAAACTGGAGACTCCGACAAAGAAGCGCTTTTTGCTTCTGCGGGCAGAGTTGAAGTTTCGGAGTTTCTAGGAGGCGAAACTAGACAAGCGTCTCGAGGAGTTAGGATCCGCAGCTAGCCAAGCGACTCGAG
>NZ_JBYNSB010000059.1:0-34998 GCF_057785455.1 Mesobacillus sp. | reverse complement strand
TGGCGAGAAGGTCACACCCGTTCCCATACCGAACACGGAAGTTAAGCTTCTCAGCGCCGATGGTAGTTGGGGGTTTCCCCCTGTGAGAGTAGGACGCCGCCGGGCAAATGAAAGAACAGCTGATATGGCTGTTCTTTTTTTTATTTAAAAATGGCCGTAAAAAAATTCAGCAATTGGTTATGGGAAAGGTATTCATTTCCCACTGGTTGCTGCTTGTTTCCATCTGTCAGAACTGGAGGAAACCTGGACCCGGTTGATAACCTGAAAAAGCAGCTATCCTCCTTGGAAATTATTTTAACCCTGTCTGTCATCCGAAACACCCCTGCCTGATATCGTCATCTGCAACATATTTTGAGCTAAGAAAAAAAGTAAATCCCCCTAAGTAACTCCTATTTTAAAAGTCCAATCTAAAAAACTTCAATCATCCTTTCAAGACCAAGTTTCCACTTAGTTTAATATGGGTATAATAACCAACAACCCCACTTGTAAGGTTTTGGCATACATAATTTTGGAGAAAATAAATCCAGATGCATTAATTGCAAGGAAAAAAATTTTTTTGTATAATTAATGTCAAATATAGTCAAAGTCAGATAGGGGGAGGTTTAGTGAGGAATATATCGGACATCATTGAGAATTACCTCAAGCAGGTGTTGGAAATGAGCGATCAGGACATCGTTGAAATCAAGCGAAGTGAAATCGCCGATAAATTTCAATGCGTACCGTCCCAGATCAATTATGTCATCAATACCAGGTTCACAATCGAAAGAGGCTATCTTGTTGAAAGTAAGCGGGGCGGAGGCGGCTATATCCGCATCATCAAGGTTCAGACCTATGATCATGCACACCTGATTGATAATATACTGTCTTTGATTCACACACGGATTTCTCAGAGCAGTGCTGAAGATGTCATTTACCGCCTTGTTGAGGAGGATGTGGTGACAAACCGCGAGGCTAAAATTATGCTGAGCGTCCTGGATCGATCCGTCCTTTATATCGAGCTTCCGCAGCGGGATGAACTGCGGGCAAGAATGTTAAAGGCAATGCTGATCGCTTTGAAATATAAATAAAACCAGAGCAGACGTAAAGAGGTGAGGGCATGATTTGCCAAGAGTGTAATCAGAGGCCTGCAACGCTGCACTTCACGAATTTTTCAAACGGCGAAAAAACCGAAATGCATTTATGTGAAAGATGCGCACAGGAAAAAGGCGATATGTTTATGATGAACAACGGGCCGGGTTTTTCAATTAATAGTTTGCTTGCCGGATTGTTTAATATGGAGCCTGCTTTCCAGGGACAGAAGAAAGAGGCTTTCCAAACGGAAAAAGTCCTTCAATGTCCCCAGTGCTCGATGACTTTTCCTCAGTTTGTAAAGGTTGGCCGCTTCGGATGTGCTACATGCTATGATGCCTTCCGTGAGCAGCTGACTCCGATCCTTAGAAGACTCCATAGCGGGAATTTTTCACATAATGGAAAGATTCCTAAGAGAGTCGGCGGGGATATTCATTTAAGAAAGACGATTGATGATTTAAAACAAACGCTGAAAGATCTTATCTCTCAGGAAGAATTCGAAAAGGCTGCTGAAACCAGGGACCAGATCAGGGAAATGGAAAGGCAGCTGGCAGAGAAGCAAGAGGGAGGGGAATAGACTTGTCACTGGAGAAGTTTATCAGTCAGGCTGTCAGTTCCTGGATGAGTTCTGATGGCCCTGATTCAGATATTGTCCTCAGCTCTCGCATCCGTTTTGCCCGTAACCTCGATGAATACAATTTTCCAACCTTGTTTACCAACGGGGAGGCAGAGGCGGTTATTGGTACCATTATGGAGAGGGTTAATAGCAGCTCCTTTTCCAGCTGCGGCAAAATGGAACTGATCAAGATGGATGAAATCCCGCCTTTACAGAAGAGGGTGCTTGTTGAAAAGCATTTGATCAGCCCGCACCTTGCTGAAAATTCAGTCCATGGAGCATGCCTTTTATCAGAAAACGAAGAAATCAGCATCATGATCAATGAAGAAGACCACATAAGGATTCAATGTTTATTCCCGGGCTTTCAGCTGACAGAAGCGTTAAAGGCAGCGAATGAAATTGATGATTGGCTTGAGGAGCATGTCAATTACGCTTTTGATGAAAATTTTGGATATCTGACTAGCTGCCCAACGAATGCTGGGACCGGTCTCCGGGCCTCTGTCATGATGCATCTGCCCGGATTGGTGATGACTCAGCAAATGAACCGGATTGTACCTGCGATTAACCAGCTAGGTTTAGTGGTAAGAGGAATTTACGGTGAGGGCAGTGAGGCTCTGGGCAATATTTTTCAAATATCCAACCAAATCACTCTGGGCAAATCTGAAGAGGATATTGTGGAGGATCTGAAAAGTGTTGTAAGCCAGATAATATCTCAGGAAAGGTCCGCACGGGAAGCATTAGCGAAGACTTCTAACATACAATTAGAAGACAGAGTCTTTCGTTCTTATGGAATTCTTGCAAACAGCAGGATCATCGAAACGAAGGAAGCTGCCCAGTGCCTTTCCGATTTGAGGCTTGGCATAGATATGGGCTATATTAAAAATATTTCCAAATCGATTTTAAATGAACTGATGATTTTAACTCAGCCAGGGTTTTTACAACAGTATGCGGGCGGGCCGCTCCGGCCAAATGAAAGGGATATCCGCAGAGCTGCTTTAATAAGAGAACGATTGAATATGGAAACAAAAGAAGAGTCAGGAGGATGATCTTATGATGTTTGGAAGATTTACAGAGAGAGCACAGAAAGTATTGGCACTCGCACAGGAAGAGGCAATCCGCCTTGGACATAACAATATCGGTACAGAACACATCTTACTTGGCCTTGTGCGTGAGGGAGAAGGCATCGCGGCAAAGGCATTGTACGGCCTTGGGTTAGGTGCAGAGAAAATCCAGAAGGAAGTTGAGAACCTGATTGGCCGCGGCCAGGAAACTTCCCAGACGATCCACTATACGCCGAGAGCTAAAAAGGTCATTGAGCTTTCCATGGATGAAGCAAGGAAACTGGGACATTCTTATGTTGGCACAGAACATATTCTTCTAGGTCTAATCCGTGAAGGCGAAGGTGTTGCTGCCAGAGTTCTGAATAACCTTGGCGTAAGCTTGAATAAAGCGCGCCAGCAGGTGCTTCAGCTACTGGGAAGCAATGAAACTTCCGGGCATCAGGGCGGAGGAGCAGCGAATGCGAACACTCCGACACTTGATAGTCTTGCCAGGGATTTGACTGCGATCGCCAGAGAAGGAAGCCTTGACCCTGTTATCGGCAGAAGCAAGGAAATCCAAAGGGTTATCGAGGTGCTTAGCCGCCGTACAAAGAATAATCCGGTATTGATTGGAGAGCCTGGTGTCGGTAAAACAGCCATTGCCGAAGGATTGGCACAGCAGATCGTCAACAATGAAGTTCCGGAAATTCTTCGTGACAAGCGTGTAATGACTCTTGATATGGGTACGGTTGTTGCAGGAACGAAATATCGCGGTGAATTTGAAGACCGCCTGAAGAAGGTAATGGATGAAATCCGCCAGGCCGGAAATATAATTCTGTTCATTGATGAATTGCATACATTGATTGGTGCCGGTGGAGCAGAAGGTGCGATTGACGCATCAAATATCCTGAAGCCGTCATTGGCCCGTGGTGAACTTCAATGTATTGGTGCAACGACACTTGATGAATACCGTAAATATATCGAAAAAGATGCTGCTTTAGAAAGACGTTTCCAGCCAATCACAGTCGATGAGCCAACTGCTGAAGAATCAATCCAGATTCTAAAAGGGTTGAGAGACCGTTATGAGGCACACCACAGAGTGTCTATCACTGATGCGGCGATTGAAGCTGCAGTAAAGCTTTCTGACCGTTATATCTCTGACCGCTTCCTGCCGGATAAGGCGATTGACTTGATTGATGAAGCTGGATCTAAGGTTCGCCTTCGATCTTATACAACTCCGCCAAACCTGAAGGAGCTTGAGGTGAAGCTTGAGGAAGTACGCAAGGAGAAGGATGCATCTGTACAGAGCCAGGAGTTTGAAAAAGCTGCATCGTTAAGAGATACAGAACAGCGCCTCCGCGAGCAGCTTGAAAACACAAAGAAAACGTGGAAGGAAAAACAGGGTAAGGAAAACAGTGAAGTCACGGTCGAAGACATTGCAAATGTAGTTTCCAGCTGGACGAATATCCCTGTTACCAAGCTTGCCCAGACGGAAACGGATAAGCTTTTAAATCTTGAGGAAATCCTTCATTCACGCGTTATCGGCCAGGAGGAAGCGGTTAAGGCTGTTTCCAAGGCGGTAAGACGTGCACGTGCAGGATTAAAAGATCCTAAACGTCCGATCGGTTCATTCATCTTCCTCGGACCTACAGGTGTAGGTAAAACGGAATTAGCAAGAGCTCTGGCAGAATCCATGTTTGGTGATGAGGATGCAATGATCCGTGTAGATATGTCCGAGTATATGGAGAAGCACTCAACATCTCGTCTTGTCGGTTCTCCTCCAGGATATGTTGGATACGACGAAGGCGGCCAGCTGACTGAGAAGGTCCGCAGAAAGCCTTATTCTGTTATCCTGCTTGATGAAATTGAAAAAGCTCACCCGGATGTCTTCAACATCCTGCTTCAGGTCCTTGAAGATGGCCGCTTGACAGATTCTAAAGGACGTACAGTCGATTTCCGCAATACCATCATGATCCTTACATCCAACGTTGGTGCTGAGGCGTTGAAGCGCAACAAGTATGTTGGCTTTAACATCCAGGATGGAGCACAGGATTATAAGGATATGAAGGGCAAGGTTATGGAAGAGCTGAAAAAAGCATTCCGCCCGGAATTCCTTAACCGTATTGATGAAATCATCGTCTTCCATGCTCTTGAAAAACCACATCTGAAGGAGATCGTGACATTGATGTCCGATCAGCTTGTGAAGCGCCTGCAGGAGCAGGAAATTTCATTAGAGCTGACAGATGCTGCTAAAGAGAAGATTTCAGAGGAAGGATATGATCCAGAGTACGGAGCCCGTCCATTGCGCAGGGCAATCCAGAAGCACATCGAGGATCAGCTTTCAGAAGAACTTCTTAAAGGGAAGGTCCTTACAGGCCAGCACGTCGTGATTGATGTAGAGGACGGCCAATTTGTCGTCAAAACGCCTGAAGGTTCAGCAAAAGCTTAAGTTGCTTAACAGGTAATACCAAGGGGTATACGTACAATAAATACGTGTACCCCTTTTCTCTTATTTAAGGGATTTGTTAAAGGGATATTGAAGCAGTTTTAGAGAGAAAGTATTGGATAGACATAAGATCGCTGCGTTAACGATTTGGGCTGCCGTGCTGGTTTGCGTTTATCACGAGTAGAACGGTCTTGTTAATGCATCGCTTAACAGCTATTAAAAAGCGAAAACCAATTGTTATAAGCGTGGTTATTTGAACAATTCAAAAGGAAAAATCGCAATCGATTTGTCATAAGAATCCCCATTATAACAATTCAACACGAAAGGATACGTTCGAAATGGCATAAGCAGTGTCCCAATAACAATCTGCCAGGCTAAAACAAACCAAGTCTATGATAGGCACTTATAACAATTTTAAATTACATATTTCATTGAGCAGCAATCATTTCTTTTATGTGCTGTTTGGCATTAAAATAGAGGTAATACTTTTTATTGATAGATGGAGAGGCTAAGAAAATGGCGAAGAGAAAAACGAAGTTCATGTGCCAGGAATGCGGCTATGAGTCGGCAAAATGGATGGGCAAATGTCCGGGGTGCGGGCAGTGGAACAAGATGGTTGAGGAAGTGGAAGTCACTGGCTCGGGGCGGAGAGGCGCTTTTACTAATTCTAGCGGTCCATCTGCGGCTGCGAAGGCTACTCCGATCACTTCAATTGAAACGATGAGTGAACCGAGGATCACGACAGACCTGAATGAACTAAACCGCGTCCTGGGCGGCGGTGTTGTCCGGGGTTCGCTTGTTTTGATTGGCGGGGACCCGGGGATAGGCAAATCAACTTTGCTGCTGCAGGTTTCCTATCAGCTGGCGCGGAAGGATCATTCTGTCCTTTATATTTCTGGTGAAGAGTCGATGAGGCAGACGAAGCTGCGTGCTGACCGTCTCGGTGTCACTTCTCCTAATTTGCTTGTCTATTCGGAGACTAATTTACAGGAAATCAGCATGACAATTGATAATAC
Organism: Mesobacillus sp.; assembly: GCF_057785455.1. Lineage (NCBI taxonomy): Bacteria > Bacillati > Bacillota > Bacilli > Caryophanales > Bacillaceae > Mesobacillus > Mesobacillus sp. The sequence goes on along the minus strand of NZ_JBYNSB010000059.1, from coordinate 28,812 downwards.
ATCACCAGATTTTGTGATTGTCGATTCCATTCAGACCATCTTCCATCCGGAGGTTACATCCGCGCCTGGAAGTGTGTCACAGGTAAGGGAATGTACAGCAGAGCTGATGAGAATCGCCAAGACGAAGGGAATCGCAATTTTCATCGTCGGCCATGTTACCAAGGAAGGGTCGATTGCCGGACCAAGATTGCTTGAGCATATGGTTGATACGGTTCTTTATTTTGAAGGGGAGCGGCACCATACTTACCGAATCCTGAGAGCGGTCAAAAACCGTTTTGGATCGACGAATGAGATGGGAATCTTTGAAATGAAGGAAGCGGGGCTTGAGGAAGTAGCGAATCCATCGGAAATCTTTCTGGAAGAACGGTCACAGGGGGCTTCAGGTTCTACTGTTGTGGCTTCGATGGAAGGGACGCGCCCTGTGCTGGTGGAAATTCAGGCGCTCATTTCTCCGACCAGCTTCGGGAATCCAAGAAGAATGGCGACTGGGATTGACCATAACCGGGTGTCGCTGCTGATGGCAGTGCTTGAGAAACGGGTCGGGCTGCTTTTGGCCAACCAGGATGCTTACTTAAAGGTTGCCGGCGGCGTGAAGCTGGATGAGCCGGCAATCGATCTTGCGGTGGCGGTCAGCATTGCTTCTAGCTTTAGGGATAAGCCAACCCGTGCCACGGATTGCATCATTGGTGAGGTCGGCCTTACAGGCGAAGTTAGGCGGGTATCGCGGATTGAACAGCGGGTACAGGAGGCAGCGAAGCTCGGCTTTGAGAGAATTATTTTGCCGGAAAACAATCTTGGCGGGTGGACTCCGCCCAGGGGAGTGGAGCTGATCGGTGTCTCAACTGTCAGCCACGCACTTAAAGTCACTTTAGGGGGGTGATGGATTGGAAAATAAAAACCTCGAAGAAAAGGGATTAGGTGAAATTCTTCAATTTATCGCACCTGGAACAGCTGTTCGGGAAGGGGTCGATAATGTTCTCCGTGCCAATACAGGCGGGCTGATCGTCTTCGGCTATAATGAAAAAGTAAAGGATATCGTTGATGGCGGCTTCGAAATCAATTGCCGCTTCAGCCCGAGCTCCCTATATGAGCTGGCAAAAATGGACGGGGCCATTATCCTCAATGAAACCGGTAGTAAAATCCTGTTTGCCAATGCTCAGCTTCACCCGGACACAGGAGTACCCTCAACAGAGACGGGGATGAGGCACCGGACGGCCGAAAGAGTTGCACGCCAGACAAAGGCGCTAGTTATCGCGATCTCCCAGCGGCGCAATGTCATTACCCTGTATCAGGGCAACTTAAGATATGCACTGAAGGAAATCGGGGTTATCTTAACAAAAGCGAACCAGGCGATCCAGACACTTGAAAAGTATAAGGTAGTGCTTGAACAAAGCATTACCAACCTGGGGATTCTCGAGTTTGAAGACCTGGTTACCTATAATGATTTGCTGCAGGTCATCCACCGGTTTGAGATGGTGTTGAGAATCAAGACTGAGCTATTAAACTACCTTAGTGAACTAGGTTTGGAAGGCAAGCTGATCCGCCTGCAGATGCACGAACTGATTTCTGAGATGGAGAAGGAAGCGCTGCTAGTGGTCAAGGACTACTCAGCCGACCCTGCTGTGAAGGCGGAGGATGTACTGACGAGATTCCAGGAGCTCTCAAAAGCTGGGGTAATCGAAGATACGATCATTTTAAAGCTGCTCGGTTTCCAGGGATATGTCCATCTCGATGAATTCATTTATCCGCGCGGGTACAGGGTGCTCAATAAAATTCCTAGGCTTCCGATGATCATTGTTGAAAATTTGATCAAAAGGTTCGACAGGTTCACAGACATGATTTCAGCATCGGTCGAAGAGCTAGATGATGTTGAAGGAATTGGTGAAGTGCGAGCCCGTAAAATCAAAGAAGGCTTCAAGCTGATCAAGGACCAGCTGATGGCAGACCGCCAGATGTAAAATTGCCCAATCTGGCGGTGCCGCTTTTAAATTGACACTCTAATGGCACGATGCTACTTTTAAGAGGACTCCTATTGATAAAATTAATTCCCTCATTTTCGTAACCTTTATGGCGATTCATTCGTATTAACATTTGGGCGAAAAAATATTCATTGAATGAGGAAATGAATAATTAAAAACTTGCCATGTGCAGGGTTTCAAATTTTGGAAGTTGTTTATAATGAGTAAAAGGAGGTGAAAGGATGTTAAGACGTATCATTCAAGCCTGCTTCCTCATTACTGGGGGAACGCTTGGTATATTCTTAATTCCTGATTTATTAACTTTAATGAAGATGGGAGACACGACTCTCATCAATAATCCTTATGTTACTGCTGTTTTGGGCGCACTTATTTTTTATCTTCTTACTTTTTGGGCTGTAGACCATGTGACCAATTTTGTGAAGTGGGCTGAAGAATCGCTTATTAAGGCGCCAATCACTGATGTTATTTTTGGCAGTGTGGGCCTGTTCTTTGGATTGCTGGTGGCCTTTTTAGTAGGCTTTGCCCTGAATGCAATCCAGGTGCCGATTGTAAATACTGTAGCCCCGACGCTTTTGACCCTATTATTCGGTTATCTTGGATTCCAGGTTGGCTTCAAGAAACGCGATGAACTGCTTGGTTTGTTCACCAGGTCGAAGAAAAAGGGCAGCGAAGAAGAAGTCGAAAAAGAAGAACGTGCAAGAGAGTGGAAGATTCTCGATACAAGTGTGATTATTGATGGAAGAGTTGCGGACATTTGCCAGACTGGCTTTTTAGAAGGTGTTATTGTCATTCCGCAATTTGTCCTTGAAGAACTTCAGCATATTGCTGATTCATCCGACGTGCTGAAGCGAAATCGCGGCCGCCGCGGATTGGACATCCTTAACCGCATCCAAAAGGAGCTGGCGATTAAGGTAGAGATTTATGAAGGTGATTTCGACGATATCCAGGAAGTGGACAGCAAGCTCGTGAAACTTGCCAAGCTGACGAATGGCGTTGTTGTCACCAACGATTTCAACTTGAACAAGGTTTGTGAGCTGCAAAAAGTCGCTGTGCTGAATATCAATGACCTTGCGAATGCTGTCAAGCCGGTTGTACTTCCTGGAGAAGAGCTGAATATCCAGGTAATCAAGGATGGCAAGGAGCATAATCAAGGTGTTGCTTATCTTGATGATGGCACGATGATTGTAGTTGAGGAAGGACGCGACTATATCGGCAAGCGGATCGATGTACTTGTCACGAGTGTCCTCCAGACATCTGCCGGCAGGATGATTTTTGCAAAGCCGAAACTGTTGGAAAAAGCGTTATAATTTGATTAATACTTATTAAGCCTTAGGGCAGTTAATCCCCGTTACCTTTCTGCAATCCATAAGGCAGCAGGCCGGGGGTTGGCTGCCCGTTAATCTGTAAAAAAAGATTGGAGTTTTCATATGCCTTATCAGGTCATTATCCCGGCGGCGGGACAGGGAAAAAGAATGGGAGCAGGAAAAAATAAGCTGCTGTTAACTTTAGAGGCAGTGCCTGTCCTGATCCATACGCTGAAGGTGTTTGAAGCCGATGCTGAGTGTTCCGGAATCATCCTCGCCATCCATCCGGATGATGAGGCGGAATTCAAGCAGTTATTGAGAGAGTACGAAGTTCATAAGGTCAGCTCACTTGTCATGGGCGGAAAAGAACGGCAGGATAGTGTGTATAACGGGCTGAAGTCGCTTGATGACACTGCTGGAATAGTCCTGGTCCATGATGCGGCAAGACCATTTATAAAAGTCGAGACCATCCGCAAGCTGGTTGAAGCAGCAAGCAATGAGGGCGGGGCGATCGTGGCTGTTCCGGTCAAGGATACCATCAAAAAAGCGGTGAATGGCCAGGTAGCTGAAACGGTTGAGCGCTCAAGCTTGTGGGCTGTCCAGACTCCGCAGGCTTTTCGTGTTGAAATCCTGCTTGAAGCCCATGACCAGGCGGCAAGGGAAAAGTTTGTCGGCACGGATGAATCCAGCCTTGTAGAAAGACTTCCGCATCCAGTCGCAATTATTGAAGGTGACTATGATAATATTAAGCTGACAACGCCTGAAGATTTATATTTTGCCGAAGCGATTCTGCGCAAACTTAAAGAATCAGGAATTTAATTTTAGCAGAGTTCAATTGCTTTTCACTAATGTTGAATTGTGATGCTGTTGATGGTAGTGGAAGGCGCGCAGACTCCTTCGGGATTTAGCGGGCAGGTGAGACCCCGCAGAAGTGAAGCGACGAGGAGGCTCACCGAACGCCCCGAGGAAAGCGAAGCGCCTGTAACGGAAATCAACAGAATTTTTATTACAAAACCCTATTTAAAGCAATATAAGGTTCCCTCGTATTACAATATTTTTCAATAGCAGCAAAGATATAGAAATGAGCCATTTTAAAAAAAAGCCTAACATAAAAGGAGCTAGTCATTATGTTTCGTATAGGACAAGGATTTGATGTACATCAGCTGACAGAGGGGCGCCCATTGATCATTGGCGGCATAACGATCCCTTACGAGAAAGGCCTTCTTGGCCATTCTGATGCAGATGTTCTTTTACATACAGTTGCTGATGCATGCCTTGGTGCGATTGGAGAAGGGGACATCGGAAGGCATTTCCCTGATACGGACCCCGAATTTAAGGATGCTGATTCTGCCAAGCTTCTTGCACATGTATGGGGCATCGTGAAGGAAAAAGGCTATGAGCTTGTGAATATTGATTGTACGATCATTGCACAAAGACCAAAGATGGCGCCGAATATCGAGCCGATGCGCCAGCGGATCGCCGAACTGCTTGAAGCAGTACCAGGCCAGGTGAATGTGAAGGCGACGACAACAGAAAAGCTTGGATTCCCAGGCAGGGAAGAAGGCATTGCCGCACAGGCGGTTGTGCTCTTGAAGGAAACAGGAAAGTGATTTACCCTTTCCAGCAGGCGGATATCAAGCCGTTAAATCCCTTTGAAATAGGCACTTCCGCTTTTCCGGTGGGAAGTGATACAATAATGGACAGCGATATTAGAGGAGGATTTTACTATGTCATCAGATATTCGAGTGCGTTATGCGCCGAGTCCGACAGGCCATTTACATATCGGGAATGCCCGTACAGCACTTTTCAATTATTTATTTGCACGGAACAAAGGCGGAAAGTTCATCATCCGCATTGAGGATACTGACAAGAAACGCAACATCGAGGGCGGAGAGCAAAGCCAGTTGAAATACCTTCAATGGCTTGGCATCGACTGGGATGAAAGCGTTGATGTCGGCGGCGAATACGGCCCTTACCGCCAGTCAGAGCGTAATCATATTTACGAACAGTACAACCAGGAGCTAGTGGAGAAAGGCCTTGCCTATAAGTGCTATTGCACAGAGGAAGAGCTTGAGGCTGAGCGTGAAGAGCAGGCAGCGCGCAATGAGACTCCTCATTACTCAGGAAAATGCCGCCATTTGACTCAGGAACAGCAGGAGCAATTTGAAAAAGAAGGCCGTCAGCCAAGCCTGCGTTTTAAGGTGCCTGCAGGCCAAATCATTAAGTTTGATGATATGGTTAAAGGTGAAGTCAGCTTTGAATCCGACGGCATGGGGGATTTTGTCATCGTGAAAAAGGATGGCACGCCAACATATAACTATGCAGTTGTTCTTGATGACCACTTGATGAAGATTTCCCACGTGCTCCGCGGGGATGACCATATTTCCAACACACCGAAGCAGCTTGTGATTTATGAAGCGTTCGGCTGGGAGCCGCCGGTATTCGGCCATATGACGCTGATCGTCAATGAAAGCCGCAAAAAGCTGAGCAAGCGTGATGAGTCAATTATCCAGTTCATCGAGCAATATGAGGAGCTAGGATATCTGCCGGAGGCATTGTTCAACTTCATCGCATTGCTTGGATGGTCTCCTTCAGGAGAGGAAGAAATCTTTGCGAAGGAAGAGTTCATCGAAATTTTTGATGCAGCAAGGCTTTCTAAATCACCTGCATTGTTTGACCAGCAGAAGCTTGCATGGATGAACAACCAGTACATGAAAAAGGCTGACCTTGACCGCGTCGTTGAGCTGGCATTGCCTCATCTAATCAAGGCTGGGAAGATCAGTGAAAACCGTTCTGAGGAAGAAAATGCCTGGGTCCGCAGCTTGATTTCCCTGTATCACGACAAAATGAGCTTTGGAGCAGAAATCGTCGAGATGTCGGATTTATTTTTCCGCGATGAGGTACACTATGACGAGGAAGCAAAGGAAGTCCTCGCTGGTGAGCAGGTGCCGGAAGTGCTGAAAGCTTTCCTGGCAGAAATCGAGCAGCTTGAGGAATTCAAAGCAGATGCAATCAAGGCTGCCGTTAAAGCTGTCCAAAAAGGAACCGGCCAAAAAGGCCAAAAGCTGTTCATGCCTGTCAGGGCGGCAGCAACTGGCCAGACACATGGCCCGGACCTGATGCTTGCGATGGAACTGATCGGCAAGGAAAAGGTGAGCGAAAGAGTTAAGCAGCTTTTAGGATAAATGGCTTATTGGCGGTACCTAATTAAGGGGAGAGCGGAAAACAGCCTGGGCCAATGACTTTTTTAAGTTCAATTAGTTAACAGATGAACAAAAATATAATATAGTAAGAGTAATTCCATAAAATCCAAAAGTGTTGAAGAGGAAAAGTAGAAGGATGACGCTTATTAGAGAGAACCATCACCGGCTGAAAGTGGTTCAGGCCTCTCATTTTTTGAAATGCGCCTCGGAGCCCCATTGCGAACAGACAAAAGCTGTCTCAGTAGTATTGGGCGGGACCTCCCGTTAACAGGTTAAAGTTGAGGCTGCGCATAATAAAGCGGGCCTAAACAGAGTGGAACCGCGCATCCAAGCGTCTCTGTCGTTTTCGGCAGGGGCGCTTTTTATTTTGGATTTTTTCGTAACAGCAAATTATTTCAAAAAGGGGGATATCGCCGTGTTTAAAATGATCAAAGAAGATATAGATGTTGTCTTCGACCAGGACCCTTCTGCCAGAAGCGCCCTTGAAGTCATCCTGACCTATTCCGGGCTGCATGCAATTTGGTCGCACCGATTGGCACATGCATTCTACAAACGGAAATTTTATTTTATCGCAAGAGTGATTTCACAAATAAGCCGCTTTTTCACGGGGATTGAAATCCATCCTGGAGCCAAAATCGGCAGACGTTTTTTCATTGACCACGGAATGGGAGTGGTTATCGGCGAGACGTGCGAAATTGGTGATAACGTAACAGTATTCCAGGGGGTTACCCTCGGCGGAACCGGAAAAGAAAAAGGCAAGCGACATCCGACAGTCAGGGATAATGCTTTGATTGCGACAGGTGCAAAGGTATTAGGTTCAATTACAATTGGGGAAAATTCTAAAGTAGGTGCCGGATCGGTTGTCTTGAAGGATGTGCCGCCCAACTCCACTGTTGTCGGGATACCGGGCAAAATCGTCATCCAGGACGGCGTCCGCATCAAAAAGGACTTGAACCATCGCGATTTGCCTGATCCGGTATCGGACAGATGCAAGGATATTGAAGAAGAGCTTGATAGGCTGAGAAAAGAATTGGAAGAAGCGAAGCAAGGAAGGAGCCTGGAGCATGGGCATCAAAATTTATAATACGTTAACAAGAAATAAAGAAGAGTTTATCCCTCTTGAAGAGGGAAAAGTTAAAATGTACGTGTGCGGACCAACGGTCTATAACTATATCCATATCGGAAATGCCCGCCCGGCTATCGTTTTTGATACGGTTCGCCGCTATCTTGAATTCCGCGGCTATAATGTCCAGTTTGTATCCAATTTTACCGATGTGGATGATAAGCTGATCAAAGCTGCTAACGAATTGGGAGAAGATGTTCCGACGATTGCAGAACGATTCATCAACGCCTATTTCGAGGATGTCCAGGCGCTAGGCTGCAAGAAGGCGGATGCCCATCCAAGGGTGACGGAGACGATGGATCTGATCATTGAATTCATCAGTGCCCTGGTCGAGAAGGATTATGCATATGAATCAGGCGGCGACGTTTATTACCGCACAAAGAAGTTTGATGAGTACGGGAAGCTTTCCCACCAGTCAATTGAAGAATTGAAGGTAGGGGCAAGGATCCAGGTTGGTGAAAAGAAGCAGGATGCTCTTGATTTTGCTCTCTGGAAGGCAGCGAAAGAAGGCGAAATTTCGTGGGACAGTCCATGGGGCAAGGGCCGGCCAGGCTGGCATATCGAGTGCTCGGCGATGGTGCGTGAATACCTTGGCGACACAATCGATATCCATGCAGGCGGCCAGGATCTCGCTTTCCCGCATCACGAGAATGAAATCGCCCAATCAGAGGCATTGACAGGAAAAACATTTGCTCGTTACTGGATGCACAATGGCTATATCAATATCGATAATGAAAAAATGTCAAAGTCACTGGGCAACTTTGTCACAGTGCATGACATCATCAAAAAGCATGACCCGCAGGTGTTAAGGTTCTTCATGCTTTCCGTGCATTACCGCAACCCAATCAACTACAGTGAAGAGCTGCTGGAAAATACCAAGGCCGCCTTCGAACGACTGAAGACATCCTACCAGAACCTGAAGCACCGGATGGAGGCCAGCGCAGACCTTACGGAAAATAATCAGGAGTGGCTGGATAAAATCGCTGCGCTCCGTGAGCAATTCATCACGGATATGGATGATGATTTTAACAGTGCAAACGGCGTATCGGTCTTGTTCGAACTCTCGAAATTATCGAATCTGTACTTGATGGAGAAGAATACAGCCGTTAAGGTCATTCAGGCGTTCATGAATGAGTTCGAAGCTTTATTTGGCGTACTGGGCCTGACATTGGAGACAGAGGAACTGCTTGATGAGGAGATTGAAGCGCTGATCGAAAAGCGTACACAGGCGCGAAAAGAAAGAAACTTCAAGCTGGCTGACGAGATTCGCGACCAGCTTAAGGATATGAATATCATCATTGAAGACACACCGCAAGGCATCAGATGGAAAAGAGGCTAAATGATGCTGCATTATGAACAGAAGGTAGATGAAAAGCAATTGAACAGCCTCGCGCTTGCGTATATGGGTGATGCCGTATATGAACTTTATGTCAGGCATCACCTGCTGCAAAGCGGGAAGGTCAGGCCGAATCAGCTTCATAAAGAGGCGACGGCTTATGTTTCGGCAAAGTCACAGGCGAAATACCTTCATAAGCTGATGGAGATGGAGGCATTGACGGAGTCTGAAGTGACGATTGTTAAAAGAGGCCGGAATGCCAAGTCAGGATCTGTCCCAAAAAACACCGATGTCCAAACATACCGTTACAGCACCGCATTCGAGGCCTTGATCGGTTATTTGTATCTGGCAGGTAATGAGGAACGGATAGAAGAACTGATTTCCACGGTATTTGCACTTGCTGAAGAATAGATGGGAGGAACATTCCGCATGAGCCAGAAACAGAAACAGAAGAGGAATCAGAGCCAGCACAATAAACAGGACGAGTTCCAGAAACAAAAGCAGGACAAGGGCCGGGCACCGAAAAAACCACTTGATGCCAAGCAGAAGCAGGGGCAGGATCGGGAGAAGAAGCCTTATCAGAAGCAGGCTCGGGTCCCAGGCCATCAGCATGAACAAAATCGCGGCCAGCTGCTTGAGCAGGATCCGAATTCGGATTACATTATCGGGAAAAACCCTGTCATCGAAGCGCTGAAATCTGAGCGTGATATCAATAAGATCCTGATTGCTGAAGGCTCACAGAGCGGACAGATGCAGCAGGTGATCGGGCTGGCGAAGGAATCCAATGTCATGGTCCAGTTCGTTCCTAAGAAGAAAATCGACCAGCTGTCTGACGGCAACCACCAGGGTGTCATTGCGCAGGTTGCTGCATATGAATATGCAGAAATCGAGGATTTATTTGCAGCTGCTGAAAAGAAAAATGAAGCACCGTTTTTCCTGATTCTCGACGAAATCGAAGACCCTCATAATTTAGGCTCCATCATGAGGACTGCGGACGCTTCCGGAGCGCATGGCATCATCATTCCAAGAAGAAGGGCAGTCGGCCTGACCGCAACGGTTGCCAAGGCATCAACCGGAGCGATTGAATATATTCCGGTGGCAAGGGTGACAAACCTGGCGAGGACAATCGATGAGCTGAAGGAAAAGGGTGTCTGGATTGCCGGCACTGACGCTTCGGCAAAGCAGGACTACCGCCAGATTGACGGCACTCTCCCGCTTGGGCTTGTCATTGGCAGTGAAGGAAAAGGGATGGGCAGACTCATCCGCGATAAATGTGATTTCCTATTAAGTCTTCCGATGGTGGGCAGGGTTACCTCCCTGAACGCTTCCGTTGCGGCAGCATTGCTGATGTATGAAGTCCACCGCAAAAGGCACCCGCTAGGGGAGTAGGCATGGACATCCTGCTTGTTGACGGCTACAACATTATCGGAGCATGGCCGGAACTGAACAGCTTGAAAAAGAAGGAGCTTTCGGCTGCCCGGGACCGGCTTGTGGAAATCATGGCTGAGTATCAAGCCTATACAGGCTATCGAGTCATCATTGTTTTCGATGCGCATTTTGTCTCCGGTACTCAGAAGAAATACAAGAATTATAAGGTTGATGTAATTTTTACAAAAGAAAATGAGACGGCTGATGAACGGATTGAAAGATTGGCCATCACCCTCAACAACCGCAAAACACAAATTCATGTGGCCACCTCCGACTATACGGAACAATGGGCGATTTTTGGGCAGGGAGCCCTAAGGAAATCAGCAAGGGAGCTGCTTAATGAAACTAATTTGATTTCGAAAAAAATCGAAAAAAAAGTGAAGGTCATCCAGGAAGAAAAGCCGAGCGCCAAGATTCCGCTTACAAAAGAAGTGGCAGAAATTTTTGAAAAATGGCGCAGAGGAGAGCAATGACCCATTGACGCCTTAAAAAAACCTGCTGTATAATATTTCTAACTGTATGTACGGGGCGGGGGGATCAGGATGAGTGCTGACATCGGGAATCGTTTGAATGAAGCATATCTATTGCTAGAGGATGAAGAAATCGTAGAAGCGGTGCACAGAGGAGAAAGTGATGCACTTGATTTTTTGATTCACAAATACCGGAATTTTGTACGAGCCAAGGCGCGTTCCTATTTTTTGATCGGTGCTGATAAAGAAGATATCGTCCAAGAAGGAATGATCGGTCTATATAAGGCGATCCGTGATTTCCGGGAGGACAAGCTTACCTCCTTCAAGGCATTTGCCGAGCTATGCATTACCCGACAGATCATTACAGCAATCAAAACTGCCACCAGGCAAAAACATATCCCGCTTAACTCTTATGTTTCCCTGGACAAGCCTATTTATGACGAGGAATCAGACAGGACTTTGATGGATGTTTTATCTGGCGCCAAAGTGATGGACCCCGAGGAATTATTTATCAATCAGGAAGAGTTTGACCAAATTGAAGTGAAGATGTCAGAACTGTTGAGTGACCTTGAGAGAAAGGTGCTGGCGCTTTATTTGGACGGCCAATCCTATCAGGAGATTTCAGAAGAGCTGAACCGGCATGTCAAATCAATCGACAATGCCCTTCAGCGGGTGAAGCGGAAGCTTGAGAGATATCTTGAGCTGAGAGAGCTGTCAGTGTAGGCTGAATTGCCAAAAAATAGCCGCAAAACTGACTTTTATTCTCCTAACCACTTATTGACACAATCTAGCAGCCGTGTTACATTTTTAAGGATATAATAGATATCCTTACTATAAGTAGGTGTCCGATTTGAATAAAAAAGTGACTCTTGCTTGCGCAGAATGCGGCTCGCGGAATTATTCTACATCGAGCAACAAGCAAACGCAATCAGAACGCCTGGAGCTGAAAAAGTACTGCAGCAACTGCGGTGCCCATACAGTCCATAAGGAAACGAAATAAGGTTTTCAGATAGATCATCATTGGAATTCCGATAAGTTGGAGGTTACAAAATGCAGCGCATCACTAATTTCTTCAGTGAAGTAGGACGTGAAATGAGAAAGGTCAGCTGGCCAAAACGCAAAGAGCTGACTCGCTATACGATTACTGTGCTTTCTACAGTTGCTTTTGCCGCTCTTTTCTTTGCTGTCCTGGACCTTGGTATTTCTGAATTGATTCGCTTAATTCTTGAATAACCACCAAGCACTCATGGTATAATGGAGAATATAAACGCAGGACAAGTTAAAAGCCCGTATTACGGGTTTTTTATTTGGTTAAAAAATTCGCATTCAAAATGATAAGTGATCAGTGCACCCGGGTGCCAGCGCTTTATATTTTGAATTGGGGAGGGACGGACGAATTAGTCCTCGATAATGGAAAAAAACTGGTATGTAGTTCATACTTATTCAGGCTATGAGAATAAGGTTAAGACGAATCTTGAAAAGCGTGTTGAAACAATGGGCATGCAGGATAAGATTTTCCGCGTGATCGTTCCTGAAGAAGAAGAAACTGATTTCAAAAACGGCAAAAAGAAAGTTGTTAAGCGTAAGACATTCCCTGGTTATGTACTGGTAGAGCTGGTCATGACGGATGATTCCTGGTATGTGGTCCGCAATACGCCTGGAGTTACAGGATTCGTAGGTTCTGCTGGTGCCGGATCAAAGCCAACTCCGCTTTTGCCTGAGGAAGTTGCTTTCATCCTTAAGCGCATGGGCGTGGAGGAAAAGAAAATCGATATCAACTTCGAACTTGGCGAAACAGTCCAGGTCAGCGAAGGGCCATTCACTAACTTTACAGGTACGATTGAAGAGATTGATAAAGACAAAGCGAAGCTTAAGGTTCTTGTTAATATGTTCGGCCGTGACACCCCTGTAGAGCTTGAGTTTTCACAGATTCAAAAATTATAATTTGAAATAGCTTGAAATCAACTTTAAAAAGTGGTAATATTTCATAGGTCAGTATGTCTTGGACGATTGACAGATATATGTCAAGTTCTTTATTTAATATAAAGACTTTTGTTATGAGTGGGAGGGGAAAGCCCCTATTACCACATCACGGACTTTAAGGAGGTGTGTCTCGTGGCTAAAAAAGTAATTAAGATGGTTAAATTGCAAATCCCTGCTGGTAAAGCCAACCCGGCACCACCAGTTGGACCTGCACTAGGTCAAGCCGGTGTTAATATCATGGGATTCTGTAAGGAATTCAATGCTCGTACAGCTGATCAAGCTGGACTAATCATTCCTGTTGAAATTACGGTTTTTGAAGACCGTTCATTTACATTTATTACGAAAACTCCTCCTGCTGCAGTTCTTTTGAAAGTAGCGGCTGGAATCCAGTCTGGTTCTGGTGAACCAAACCGTAATAAAGTAGCAACAGTTAAGCGTGATAAGGTACGTGAAATTGCTGAACAGAAAATGCCTGACCTAAACGCAGCTAGCGTTGAAGCAGCAATGCGCATGGTTGAAGGTACTGCACGCAGCATGGGTATCACGATCGAAGACTAATATCTGCTGCAAAGGATTGAGGGGGTTGCGAAGCTGATAGATATCACTCGCAACCTTTTATCTGTCCAATATGGCGCACCTGAAGCGCCTTTGCTTTTTCGTTGTTAGGCTGCTTGCCTTTCATCGTGGGAGGTTATTCCGTTAAAACCACATTCTAGGAGGAAATTAAAATGGCTAAAAAAGGCAAAAAGTATCTAGAAGCTGCAAAGCTTGTAGACCGCTCTCAAGCATACACAGTTGCAGAAGCTGTTGAGCTTGCTAAGAAGACAAGCACTGTAAAATTTGATGCGACTGTTGAAGCTGCTTTCCGTTTGGGCGTTGACCCTAAGAAAGCTGACCAGCAAATCCGTGGAGCAGTTGTGCTTCCAAACGGAACTGGTAAAACTCAGCGCGTTTTAGTATTCGCTAAAGGCGAAAAGCTTAAAGAAGCAGAAGCTGCTGGTGCAGACTATGTTGGCGATGCAGAATACATCAACAAGATTCAGCAAGGCTGGTTCGACTTCGATGTAATCGTAGCTACACCTGACATGATGGGTGAAGTTGGTAAGCTTGGCCGCGTATTGGGACCTAAAGGCTTAATGCCAAACCCTAAGACTGGCACAGTTACTTTCGACGTAACTAAAGCTGTTAACGAAATCAAAGCAGGTAAAGTAGAATACCGCGTTGATAAGTCTGGTAACATCCACGTACCTATCGGAAAAGTTTCATTCGAAGACGAGAAGCTTGTTGAAAACTTCGGCACGATCTTCGAAACTATGATGAAGGTTAAGCCAGCTGCAGCAAAAGGAACTTACATGAAGAACGTTACGATCTCTACTACAATGGGACCTGGCGTTAAAGTAGATCCTTCAACTGTAAAATAATAGTATTTGACAATTAAAGAGACATTGGATATACTGTTTCTTGTTGTGATAATAAAATAACATTTGTACCGCAGACAGCAGGGGCTTTTAGCTTAATAACCTGCCGAGGTCATACGATAGAGCAACACCACTTGCTATTGTATACTTCCTCCGTGTCTGTCCAGATGCGGAGGTTTTTATTTGCACGGTATAAATGCAGAAATCTACAGGAGGTGTAATGATGAGCCAAGTTATCGAAGCAAAAAAGCAACTCGTAGACGAGATTGCTGGCAAACTAAAAGATAGCAAATCAACAGTTGTTGTTGATTACCGCGGACTTACAGTTTCTGAAGTAACTGAACTACGTAAGCAACTTCGTGAAGCAGGCGTTGAATTCAAAGTTTACAAGAACTCAATGACACGCCGTGCTGCTGAAGCTGCTGAGCTTGCTGACCTAAATGCATCATTAACTGGTCCTAACGCAATCGCGTTCAGTACTGAGGATGTAATCGCACCAGCGAAGATCCTTAACGAATTCGCTAAAAAGCACGACGCTCTTGAAATCAAAGCGGGTGTAGTTGAAGGTAACGTCGTTACAGTAGAAGAAATCAAAGCTCTTGCAGACCTACCGTCTCGCGAAGGTCTACTTTCTATGCTACTCAGCGTACTTCAAGCTCCAATTCGCAATCTTGCTCTTGCTGCAAAAGCAGTTGCGGACCAAAAAGAAGAACAAGGCGCGTAAGCTAGTATTTACGGTTTAAATAAAACTAAAAACTAACCTATTAGGAGGAAACAAATCATGACTAAAGAACAAATCATTGAAGCAGTTAAAAGCATGACTGTTTTAGAGCTTAACGATCTAGTAAAAGCAATCGAAGAAGAATTCGGCGTAACTGCTGCTGCTCCAGTAGCAATGATGGGCGGAGCTGGTGCTGGCGCTGCTGCTGAAGAAAAAACTGAGTTTGACGTAGTTCTTGCTAGCGCAGGAGACCAAAAAATCAAGGTTATCAAAGTTGTTCGCGAAATCACAGGTCTTGGCCTTAAAGAAGCGAAAGAACTTGTTGACAACACTCCAAAGGCTCTTAAAGAAGGCGTTTCTAAAGAAGAAGCTGAAGAAATCAAAGCTAAGCTTGATGAAGTTGGAGCTAACGTCGAAGTTAAGTAATCATCCTTACAACAAAAAGCTCGCTGCTAAAGCGGGCTTTTTTTATTCCTTATAATTTATTAGAAAGCATGGCTTCGATACATGAAGCGGATTGAAGGGTATAGGCCGTTATTAAAATTCCGGCCCTGCTTTTTGCTTTTTAAATCCAAATAAATTATAATACCGCAGTAGCAATGTATTCCGCATCGCATTCTTCAATTGATTCCCCGTGGAGGTGAGAGATATGACTGAGCATTATTACTCCCGAAAACCCAGCACAGAAAGCAATCCCGCTAAATGGCAAACTGAATTAAGAGGTAATGGCTTCCGTTTCAAAACGGACAGCGGTGTGTTCTCGAAGGATGAGGTTGATTTCGGTTCGCGCCTGCTGATTGATACATTTGAACCAAAGGAAGGCGCCGGCCTAATTCTTGATGTTGGCTGTGGCTATGGTCCGATTGGGCTATCGCTGGCGAAAGCATTCCCGGAGGTTTCGGTCCACATGGTGGATGTGAATGAAAGGGCGATTATGCTGGCTAAGGAAAATGCGGCCGAAAATAAGATAGACAATGTAAGAATCTATGAGAGTGACCGATTAACGGGTGTGGAAGAAAAGGGGTTCAATGCCATTCTTACCAATCCCCCGATCCGTGCAGGGAAAAAAGTGGTCCATGATATTTTCGAGCAAAGTTTTCAGCATCTGGCTGAAGGCGGAGAGCTCTGGGTAGTCATCCAAAAGAAACAGGGTGCACCATCTGCTATGGATAAAATGGAAGATTTATTTGGTGAAGTGGAGGTAGCGGCAAAAAGTAAAGGTTACTTTATTCTCAAATCTGTAAAATGTTGACGTGAGAAAACCGCTATGTTAATATTATAAAATGCCAATATATTAGTTTCCTTTCGTATGCTATTTTCATCGAAAGTTGTATAATTTTGGGCATAAAGGGAAAACTAACAAAATAATTGTTCGTTGCAGGAAATGTGGTTTTTCAGTGAAAACCCTTTTTCTTTTTGTCTTTTGAAATGGAGGAAACTTCATGGACAAGACAGGGATAGATGAATAATAACGCTTGATTTGAGGGGTGAATCAGTTGACAGGTCAACTAGTTCAGTATGGACGACACCGCCAACGTAGAAGTTATGCTCGCATCAGTGAAGTTTTGGAATTGCCGAATTTGATTGAAATTCAAACCTCTTCCTATCAGTGGTTTCTTGATGAGGGCCTTCGTGAGATGTTCCAGGACATTTCACCGATTGAAGACTTTACTGGTAACTTATCACTCGAGTTTATCGATTACAGTCTTGGCGAACCGAAATATCCAGTGGAAGAATCCAAGGAAAGAGACGTCACTTACTCTGCTCCATTGCGAGTGAAAGTCCGCCTTGTGAATAAGGAAACAGGTGAAGTAAAGGACCAGGATGTCTTCATGGGCGATTTCCCGCTTATGACTGAGACTGGCACATTTGTCATCAATGGTGCCGAGAGGGTTATTGTTTCCCAGCTAGTGCGTTCACCGAGTGTATATTACAGCGGAAAACTGGATAAGAACGGGAAAAAGGGCTTCTCTGCCACCGTTATTCCTAACCGCGGTGCTTGGCTTGAATATGAAACAGATGCCAAGGATGTTGTATATGTAAGGATCGATCGTACGAGGAAGCTCCCTGTTACGGTTCTTTTGCGTGCATTAGGGTTCGGTTCTGATCAAGAAATCATTGATTTGATCGGTGATAACGAATATATCCGAAACACACTCGAAAAAGATAATACGGAAAGCACGGAAAAAGCGCTTCTGGAAATCTATGAGCGCCTCCGTCCAGGCGAACCGCCTACAGTTGACAATGCAAAGAGCTTGCTGGTATCAAGATTCTTTGATCCAAAGCGCTATGACCTTGCAAATGTAGGGCGTTATAAAATCAACAAAAAGCTTCATATTAAAAACCGTTTATTCGGGCAAAAGCTTGCTGAAACATTAGTTGATCCTGAAACAGGAGAAATTATCGCAGAAAAAGGCGTCACTCTTGACCGCCGTACTTTGGATAAAATCATTCCTGCGCTTGAAAACAATGTTGGCTTCAAGTCATTAAGCCCATATGGCGGCGTGGTTGAAGAGGATATCACTCTGCAATCAATCAAAATCTATGCTCCAAATGAAGAAGGCGAGAAAGAGATCAATGTTATTGGGAATGCATATGTCCCTGAACCGATCAAAAACATCACGCCTGCTGACATCATCGCTTCTATCAGCTATTTCTTCAACTTGCTGCATGGTGTAGGCGACACAGATGACATCGACCACTTAGGAAACAGACGTCTCCGTTCTGTTGGCGAATTGCTTCAGAACCAATTCAGGATTGGTCTGTCCAGAATGGAACGTGTGGTCCGTGAAAGAATGTCCATCCAGGACACAAATACAATTACACCACAGCAATTAATCAATATTCGCCCGGTTATCGCGTCCATTAAAGAATTCTTTGGAAGCTCCCAGCTTTCACAGTTCATGGACCAGACGAATCCGCTGGCGGAATTGACACATAAAAGGCGTCTTTCTGCGTTGGGGCCTGGTGGTCTTACACGTGAACGCGCTGGTTTCGAAGTGCGTGACGTTCACTACTCCCACTATGGGCGTATGTGTCCGATTGAAACGCCGGAAGGTCCAAACATCGGTTTGATCAACTCCCTTTCCAGCTTCGCGAAGGTTAACCGTTTTGGTTTCATTGAGACTCCATACCGCCGCGTTGACCCTGAAACAGGAAAAGTGACAAGCCATTTCGATTACTTAACAGCTGATGAGGAAGACAACTATGTTGTGGCACAGGCGAACGCTCGCCTGGCAGACGATGGCTCTTTCATTGACGACGAAGTAATTGCCCGTTTCCGCGGTGAAAACACTGTTGTCAAGCGTGATCGCGTCGACTATATGGATGTATCACCGAAGCAGGTTGTATCTGCTGCGACTGCATGTATCCCGTTCCTTGAAAACGATGACTCCAACCGTGCGCTGATGGGTGCGAACATGCAGCGTCAGGCTGTTCCTTTGATGCAGCCTGAAGCTCCAAGAGTCGGAACTGGAATGGAGCACGTGTCAGCGAAGGACTCAGGTGCGGCAGTAATCTGTAAGCACGAAGGAATCGTTGAGCACGTTGAGGCACGCCAGGTATGGGTGCGCCGTGTCAAAGAGGTTGACGGTGAGGAAATCAAGGGTGACCTTGATAAATACCGCATGCAAAAGTTCATCCGTTCCAACCAGGGTACTTGCTACAACCAGCGCCCAATCGTTAGCGTTGGCGACCGTGTTGTAAAAGGAGAAATCCTTGCTGACGGCCCATCAATGGAAAAAGGGGAACTGGCACTTGGACGCAATGTCCTTGTCGGCTTCATGACTTGGAATGGTTATAACTACGAGGATGCTATCATCATGAGTGAGCGCCTTGTTAAGGATGATGTGTATACATCCATCCATATAGAAGAGTATGAATCAGAGTCCCGCGATACAAAGCTTGGGCCTGAAGAAATCACACGTGATATTCCAAACGTTGGGGAAGATGCACTGCGCAACCTTGACGAGCGCGGAATCATCCGTGTTGGTGCTGAAGTAAAAGACGGAGATCTTTTGGTTGGTAAAGTAACGCCTAAAGGGGTTACAGAATTGACTGCTGAAGAGCGTCTGCTCCACGCAATCTTCGGTGAGAAAGCAAGGGAAGTCCGTGATACATCATTGCGTGTTCCACACGGCGGCGGCGGAATCGTCCTTGACGTCAAAGTGTTCAACCGTGAAGATGGCGATGAACTTCCTCCTGGCGTAAACCAGCTTGTCCGTGCCTACATCGTTCAGAAGCGTAAGATTTCTGAAGGTGATAAGATGGCGGGACGTCACGGTAACAAAGGGGTTATCTCGAAAATCCTTCCAGAAGAAGATATGCCGTATCTTCCAGATGGAACACCAGTCGATATCATGCTTAACCCACTAGGGGTACCATCACGTATGAATATCGGTCAGGTGCTTGAGCTTCACCTTGGTATGGCAGCGCGCTACCTGGGAATCCATGTTGCTTCTCCAGTATTTGACGGAGCCCGTGAGGAAGATGTATGGGCAACGATCGAGGAAGCTGGAATGGCAAGGGATGCTAAGACCATCCTTTATGATGGACGCACAGGCGAGCCGTTCGATAACCGTGTATCTGTTGGTGTCATGTACATGATCAAGCTTGCTCACATGGTAGACGACAAGCTCCACGCTCGTTCTACTGGACCATACTCACTTGTTACACAGCAGCCACTTGGCGGTAAAGCCCAGTTCGGCGGCCAGCGTTTCGGGGAGATGGAGGTTTGGGCGCTTGAGGCATATGGCGCTGCATACACATTGCAGGAAATTTTAACTGTCAAGTCCGATGATGTTGTGGGACGTGTTAAAACATACGAAGCAATCGTTAAAGGCGAAAACGTACCTGAACCAGGCGTACCTGAGTCATTCAAGGTATTGATGAAGGAACTTCAAAGTCTTGGTATGGACGTTAAGATCCTTTCAGGCGATGAAAAAGAAATCGAAATGCGCGACTTTGATGATGATGAAGAACTGCAGCATGCAGAAACTTTGACAATTGCCCCAGAATCAGAGGAAATGGATTCTGAAAAAGTAGGAATGAAAGAATAGGTCCATCTAATTGGCACACGTGTACAAACAGTTGAATAACAGTATTGTCCACGTGTGTTCCTTTTTTGATGGCCATAAGGGTAAAACCCTAGATTAAAAGGGAGGTAGGCCCCTTGCTAGATGTTAATAATTTTGAGTACATGAAAATTGGCCTCGCTTCACCAGACAAGATCCGTTCATGGTCTTTTGGAGAAGTTAAAAAGCCAGAAACAATCAACTACCGTACTTTAAAACCAGAAAAAGACGGCTTGTTCTGTGAACGTATCTTCGGACCGACAAAGGACTGGGAGTGTCATTGCGGAAAATACAAGAGAGTCCGCTACAAAGGCGTAGTCTGTGACCGATGCGGTGTAGAAGTAACACGCGCTAAAGTCCGCCGTGAAAGAATGGGACACATCGAGCTTGCTGCTCCTGTATCTCATATTTGGTATTTCAAAGGTATTCCTAGCCGTATGGGACTTGTTCTTGACATGTCTCCTCGTGCTTTGGAGGAAGTAATCTACTTCGCATCTTACGTGGTAACGGAGACTGGCGACACTGCTCTTGAAAAGAAACAGCTGTTGTCAGAAAAAGAATACCGTGCTTACCGTGAAAAATACGGCAACAAATTCCAGGCATCAATGGGTGCTGAAGCAATCAAAAAGCTGCTTTCTGATATCGACCTGGACAAAGAAGCCGATATGCTTAAAGAAGAGCTAAGAACTGCTCAGGGACAACGTCGTACGCGTGCGATCAAACGCCTTGAAGTAGTTGAAGCATTCCGTGGGTCAGGCAATGAGCCATCATGGATGATCCTTGATGTCCTTCCTGTCATCCCGCCGGAGCTTCGCCCGATGGTACAGCTCGATGGCGGACGTTTTGCGACTTCCGACCTTAACGACCTGTATCGCCGTGTAATCAACCGTAACAACCGTCTTAAGCGCCTTCTCGACCTTGGTGCTCCAAGTATCATCGTCCAGAACGAAAAGCGTATGCTTCAGGAAGCTGTTGACGCGCTGATCGATAACGGCCGCCGCGGACGTCCGGTAACTGGACCAGGTAACCGTCCATTGAAGTCACTTTCTCACATGCTGAAGGGTAAGCAGGGACGTTTCCGTCAAAACCTTCTTGGTAAGCGTGTTGACTACTCTGGCCGTTCCGTTATCGTCGTAGGACCTAACCTGCAAATGTACCAGTGCGGTCTTCCGAAAGAAATGGCTCTTGAGCTATTCAAGCCATTCGTAATGAAAGAATTGGTGCAAAAAGGCTTAGCACATAACATAAAGTCTGCTAAACGCAAAATCGAGAGAGTTCAGCCTGAAGTCTGGGATGTTCTTGAAGATGTAATCAAGGAGCACCCTGTATTGCTTAACCGTGCCCCAACTCTTCACAGACTGGGAATCCAGGCATTTGAACCAACGCTGGTAGAAGGACGCGCGATTCGTCTTCACCCTCTAGTATGTACAGCTTATAACGCTGACTTTGACGGTGACCAGATGGCAGTCCACGTTCCTCTTTCTGCAGAAGCTCAGGCGGAAGCAAGACTATTGATGCTTGCTGCACAGAACATCCTTAACCCTAAAGATGGCAAGCCAGTTGTTACTCCATCCCAGGACATGGTTTTAGGTAACTATTACCTGACACTGGAAAGAGAAGGCGCTGTTGGGGAAGGTATGGTCTTTAAGGACACAAATGAAGCGTTGATTGCATACCAGAATGGCTATGTTCACCTTCACACACGTGTTGCGGTTGCTGCATCTTCACTTGGCAACCAGACATTCACTGAAGAACAGAACCGTCAGCTCTTGATCACAACTGTTGGTAAGCTGGTTTTCAATGAAATCCTTCCAGCATCATTCCCTTATATCAATGAGCCTTCCAAACAAAACCTTGAGGAGAAAACTCCTGAAAAGTATTTTGTTGAAAAGGGTGCAGATATCAAGGAAGTTATCAAGGCTATGCCATTGGTTGACCCATTCAAGAAGAAGATTCTTGGAAACATCATTGCTGAAGTGTTCAAGAAATTCAAAATCACAGAAACATCAAAAATGCTTGACCGTATGAAGGGACTAGGGTTCCAATATTCCACTAAAGCTGGTATTACGGTTGGTGTGGCTGATATCGTGGTTCTTAAAGAGAAGCAGGAAATTATCTCTGAAGCACAAACGAAAGTTGATAATGTCCTTAAACAGTTCAGACGCGGTTTGATTACCGAAGATGAGCGTTATGACCGAGTGATTTCCATCTGGAGTGCGGCGAAGGATACAATCCAGGCCAAGCTGATGAAATCCCTTGATAATTCAAACCCGATCTTCATGATGAGTGACTCCGGTGCCCGTGGTAACGCGTCCAACTTCACTCAGCTTGCAGGTATGCGCGGTCTGATGGCCAACCCGGCTGGTAGGATCATTGAATTGCCGATCAAGTCAAGTTTCCGTGAAGGTCTGACAGTATTGGAATACTTCATCTCAACTCACGGTGCTCGTAAAGGTCTTGCGGATACAGCGCTTAAGACAGCTGACTCAGGTTACCTGACTCGCCGTCTTGTAGACGTAGCCCAGGATGTCATCGTCCGTGAAGATGATTGTGGTACAGACAGAGGCCTATTCATCAAAGCTCTTAAGGATGGCACTGAAGTAATTGAGGCTCTTGATGAGCGTCTGATCGGCCGTTATGCAAGAAGGGCAATCAAACACCCTGAAACAAAGGCTGTCATCGTTCCTGAAAACGGCTTGATTACAGAAGATCTGGCAACAGAAGTAGTAGAAGCAGGTATCGAGGACGTCTGGATCCGTTCTGCATTTACTTGTAACACACGCCACGGCGTATGTAAGAAATGTTATGGCCGCAACCTTGCTACAGGCCAGGAAGTTGAAGTGGGCGAAGCAGTCGGAATCATCGCTGCCCAGTCTATCGGAGAACCTGGTACACAGCTTACAATGCGTACATTCCATACAGGCGGTGTTGCAGGAGACGATATCACACAGGGTCTTCCGCGTATCCAGGAATTGTTCGAGGCACGTAATCCTAAAGGGCAAGCAATCATTTCCGAGCTTGAAGGTGTCGTAGTTGGCATCAACGAAGGCAGAGACCGCCAGCAGGAAATCGTTGTCCAGGGCGAAATCGAAAGCCGCACTTACACGGCACCATATACAGCTCGCCTAAAAGTAGCTGTAAATGACCATGTAGCACGCGGACAGGAGCTGACTGAAGGTTCTATCGACCCTAAGGAACTCCTAAGGGTCAAAGATGTTCAATCCGTGCAGGAATACCTGTTGAAAGAGGTTCAAAAGGTATACCGTATGCAGGGTGTAGAAATCGGCGATAAGCACGTAGAAGTTATGGTTCGCCAGATGATGCGCAAGGTAAGGGTAATCGACGCAGGTGAAACGGATGTATTGCCAGGCACATTGCTTGAAATCCATCAGTTCACTGACGCTAACCGCAAAGCACTTTCTGAGGGCAAATTGCCGGCTACAGGACGTCCAGTATTGCTTGGTATCACCAAAGCATCACTTGAGACAGATTCCTTCCTGTCTGCAGCTTCCTTCCAGGAAACAACAAGAGTGCTTACCGATGCAGCAATCAAAGGCAAGCGCGATGAGCTTCTTGGCTTGAAGGAAAATGTTATCATCGGTAAACTTGTTCCAGCGGGTACTGGCATGCAGCGTTACAGAAGAGCTGAGCCAATCGCTGCGGAAGAAGAAAATGCAGAGGATGCAATTACTGTAGAATAAAATGCAGGCGCGGTGCTTTCTGCTACGGCAGAAGTGCCGCGTTTTAAATGATTAACAGAATTTGCATGCATAAATGATAATAGTTTTGAAAAAAAGTTCTTAGATGTTGTTGACATCGTTTGATTGAAATGTTACTATTTCAAAGGTGCTCCTATTTACCTGTTGCTTTGGAGGATATCATGTCTTATGAAAAAGTAGCGCAGGCTAACAAGATAATAGTAGGATCAAAGCAAACAGTGAAAGCCCTGAAAGCAGGCGAAGTAATTGAACTGGTCATTGCAGAGGATGCAGACGCGAAAGTGACGGTAGAACTTGTGCGGATCGCCAGTGAGATGAACACCGTCATCAGCTATGTTGACTCCATGAAAAGATTGGGGAAGACATGCGGCATTGCAGTAGGTGCTTCTGCTGTAGCGATTACCAAATAAAAACTGTTTTTGTAGTAAGAACTGCAAGAACTTTGTTTTTTGTAAAAAAATGAACCACCTGGATGTGTGGGCTTACAAAAATGTGAAGGGAGGAAAATGATCATGCCTACAATTAACCAATTAGTGCGCAAACCACGTAGCACAAAAGAGGAGAAGTCAAAATCTCCAGCGCTAAACAAAGGTTATAACAGCTTCAAAAAAGCACAAACAAACGTATCATCTCCACAAAAACGTGGTGTATGTACTCGTGTTGGTACAATGACTCCAAAGAAGCCGAACTCAGCGTTGCGTAAATACGCTCGTGTACGTTTGACTAACGGAATCGAGGTAACAGCTTACATTCCTGGTATCGGACACAACCTTCAAGAGCACAGTGTTGTTCTTATCCGCGGAGGACGTGTAAAAGACTTACCGGGTGTACGTTACCACATCGTACGTGGTGCTCTTGATACTGCTGGTGTTAACAACCGTATGCAGGGCCGTTCTAAGTACGGTACTAAGAGACCAAAAGCAGCTAAGAAATAATAAACCAAAAATATTAACCCTTTTTGAAAGGAGGAAATTACATGCCACGTAAAGGTCCAGTTGCAAAGAGAGACGTATTACCGGATCCGATTTACAATTCAAAGCTTATCACTCGTCTTATCAACAAGATGATGATCGACGGCAAGAGAGGTAAATCTCAAAAGATCCTTTATTCAGCTTTTGATATCATTCGTGAGCGTTCAGGCAAAGAGCCAATCGAAGTATTCGATGCAGCTCTTAAGAACATCATGCCTGTTCTAGAAGTTAAAGCACGCCGTGTAGGTGGAGCTAACTACCAAGTACCAGTTGAGGTGCGTGCAGACCGCCGTACAACTCTTGGTCTTCGCTGGTTAGTTAACTACTCACGTCTTCGTGGGGAAAAGACTATGGAAGAGCGTCTTGCTAACGAAATTCTAGACGCAGCCAACAACACTGGTGCTTCTGTTAAGAAGCGCGAAGATACACACAAAATGGCGGAAGCAAACAAAGCATTCGCTCACTATCGTTGGTAGGATTACCTTCAACATAAAAACACTCATACTAGGAAGGAGAAAGACCAAATGGCAAGAGAGTTCTCCTTAGAAAAAACTCGTAATATTGGAATCATGGCTCACATTGATGCTGGTAAAACAACAACAACTGAGCGTGTTCTATATTATACAGGCCGTATTCACAAAATCGGTGAAACTCACGAAGGTGCTTCTCAAATGGACTGGATGGAGCAGGAACAAGAGCGTGGAATCACGATCACTTCTGCTGCAACAACAGCTTCTTGGAAAAACCACCGTGTAAACATCATTGACACACCTGGACACGTAGACTTCACGGTTGAAGTTGAACGTTCACTTCGTGTTCTTGACGGTGCAGTAGCTGTACTTGACGCTCAGTCAGGTGTTGAGCCACAAACTGAAACAGTTTGGCGCCAGGCTACAACTTACGGAGTACCACGCGTAGTATTCGTTAACAAAATGGATAAACTAGGTGCGGACTTCCTTTACTCTGTTTCAACACTTCATGATCGCCTGCAAGCAAACGCTCATCCAATCCAGCTTCCAATCGGAGCTGAAGATGAGTTCGAAGCGATCATCGACCTTGTTGAAATGAAAGCTATCTTCTACGGAAATGACCTTGGTACTGAAATTACTGAAGGTGAAATTCCTGAAGAATATAAAGCACAAGCTGAAGAATACCGTGAAAAGCTAGTTGAAGCGGTAGCTGAGCTTGATGAAGAATTGATGGAAAAATACCTTGGAGGAGAAGAGCTTACAATCGAAGAGATTAAAGCAGCTATCCGTAAAGGTACTACTAACGTTGAATTCTACCCAGTTATCTGTGGTTCAGCATTCAAAAACAAAGGTGTTCAGCTAATGCTTGACGCTGTAATCGACTACCTTCCATCTCCACTGGATGTACCAGCTATCAAAGGTACTCTTCCAGATTCAGATGAAGAAGTTGAGCGTCACTCAAGCGACGAAGAGCCATTCTCAGCTCTAGCGTTCAAAGTTATGACTGACCCTTACGTTGGTAAATTAACGTTCTTCCGCGTTTACTCTGGTACTCTTGAGTCTGGTTCTTATGTACAGAACTCAACTAAAGGCAAGCGTGAGCGTATCGGACGTATCCTTCAGATGCACGCGAACAGCCGTCAGGAAATCTCAAAGGTTTACGCAGGCGATATCGCAGCAGCTGTAGGTCTTAAGGATACTACTACAGGCGACACTCTATGTGATGAAAAGAACCTAGTTATCTTGGAATCCATGCAGTTCCCTGAGCCAGTAATCCAGTTGTCTGTAGAGCCTAAGTCAAAAGCTGACCAGGACAAGATGACTACTGCACTTCAAAAGCTTCAAGAAGAAGATCCAACTTTCCGCGCACATACTGACCAGGAAACTGGACAAGTTATCATCGCCGGAATGGGTGAGCTTCACCTTGACATCATCGTAGACCGTATGCGTCGTGAATTTAAAGTGGAAGCAAACGTTGGTGCACCTCAGGTTGCATACCGTGAAACTTTCCGCGAATCAGCTTCTGTTGAAGGTAAATTCGCACGTCAGTCTGGTGGACGTGGTCAATTCGGACACGTTTGGATCGAGTTCTCTCCAAACGAAGAAGGAAAAGGTTTCGAATTCGAGAACGGTATCGTTGGTGGGGTTGTTCCTCGTGAATACATCCCTGCTGTACAAGCTGGTCTTGAAGACGCTCTTGATCGTGGAGTTCTAGCAGGATATCCACTAGTTGACATCAAGGCAAGACTATTTGATGGTTCTTACCACGATGTTGACTCCTCTGAAATGGCGTTTAAAATCGCTGCTTCAATGGCACTTAAGAATGCTGCTTCCAAGTGTAAGCCAGTTATCCTTGAGCCTGTCATGAGGGTTGAAGTTGTTATTCCTGAAGAATACCTTGGAGATATCATGGGTATGATCACTGCTCGTCGCGGACGCGTCGAAGGTATGGATGCTCGTGGTAACGCACAGGTAGTTCGTGCGATGGTTCCTCTATCAGAAATGTTCGGTTATGCAACTGCTCTTCGTTCTAGCACACAAGGACGCGGTGTATTCTCAATGCACTTCGACCACTACGAAGAAGTTCCTAAATCAGTTTCTGAAGAAATCATCAAAAAAAATAAAGGTGAATAATTGATTTTCATCTTTTAATCAAGTATAACTACTAATGTAAGCATACCGCTGTGGAATGGGGAAACCTGTTTCACAGCACATTACAATATACTTAACTTTTATAATCTAAAGGAGGATTTTCCTAATGGCAAAAGCTAAATTCGATCGTTCCAAGCCACACGTTAACATTGGTACAATTGGTCACGTTGACCATGGTAAAACAACTCTAACTGCTGCTATCACTTCTGTTCTTGCAAAAGCTGGTGGAGCTGAAGCACGCGGATATGACCAAATCGACGCTGCTCCAGAAGAGCGCGAGCGTGGAATCACTATCTCAACTGCACACGTTGAGTACGAAACTGCTACTCGTCACTATGCACACGTTGACTGCCCAGGCCACGCTGACTATGTTAAGAACATGATCACTGGTGCTGCTCAAATGGACGGCGGTATCCTTGTTGTATCTGCAACTGATGGCCCAATGCCACAAACTCGTGAGCACATCCTTCTTTCTCGTCAGGTAGGCGTACCTTACCTTGTTGTATTCATGAACAAGTGTGACATGGTTGACGACGAAGAACTACTTGAATTAGTAGAAATGGAAGTTCGTGACCTTCTTACTGAATACGAATTCCCTGGCGATGATATCCCAGTAATCAAAGGTTCAGCTCTTAAAGCTCTTGAAGGCGAAGCTGCTTGGGAAGAGAAAATCGTTGAACTAATGAACGCTGTTGATGAGTACATCCCAACTCCAACACGTGACACTGACAAGCCTTTCATGATGCCTGTTGAGGACGTATTCTCAATCACAGGTCGTGGAACAGTTGCTACTGGCCGTGTTGAGCGTGGACAAGTACGCGTTGGTGACGTAATCGAAATCATCGGTTTCACTGAAGAGCCAAAATCTACAACTGTTACAGGTGTAGAAATGTTCCGTAAGCTTCTTGACTATGCAGAAGCTGGAGACAACATCGGTGCACTTCTTCGTGGTGTAGCACGTGAAGAAATCGAGCGTGGACAGGTATTGGCTAAGCCAAAATCAATCACTCCACACACAAAGTTCAAAGCGGAAGTTTATGTTCTTTCTAAAGAAGAAGGTGGACGTCATACTCCATTCTTCACTAACTACCGTCCACAATTCTATTTCCGTACTTCTGATATTACAGGTATCTGTAATCTTCCTGAAGGCGTAGAAATGGTTATGCCTGGCGACAACATCGAAATGACTGTTGAACTAATCGCTCCAGTAGCTATCGAAGAAGGAACTAAGTTCTCTATTCGTGAAGGCGGACGTACTGTAGGCGCTGGCGTAGTTGCTTCTATCCAAGAATAATTTAATTAAAATAAAGCAGCTGGATGACGATGATGTGACCCCCGAAAGTTAGAGTTTAATATTATGCAGCGAATTGGCTGGTATGAAGACGGAATTGAACCGGACTCATGCCAGCCAATTTTTGTTTAATCCTTTTGTGGTTGTAATAATGGATGTATGATTCGATATCT
>NZ_JBYNSB010000058.1:0-13133 GCF_057785455.1 Mesobacillus sp. | reverse complement strand
TTTATATTTAATTTTGGCTCTGTTAAACGAGGCTGTTGATTTTCGTTCCAGGCGCTTCGCTTTCCTCGGGGCGTGCGGTGAGCCTCCTCGTCGCTTTGCTCCTGCGGGGTCTCACCTGCCCGCTTCATCCCGAAGGAGTCTACGCGCCTTCCACTACAATCAACAGGGTTAAAAATCTACATTCAGTTTAACACGGCCTTTCCAATAAATCGAAAGCAGCTTCCAAATCCACATCCCGTTCAAGATGTTCTGGTGTCCATGGGATGTAAATATGAGGCTGTATTCCTTTCCCTGTCATCCCATTTTCTTGATCGATTCTTGAAAGCCTTGAAGTTGGATACCATAACTCATATCCTTCCTCCCAGCTCTTCCTTGTCAAATTCGCATAGTCATTCAAGCCAGCTGTTGCTCTGCCTATCACAGTCACTTTATTTGACTTCTTGCAATTCTCAACGAATGAATCTCCTGCACTCCCGCAGAATACATCCGCAAGAACGATAATCCTTTCAGGGTTGCTTAACCCTTTAACAAAAGTATCTGGCAGAAAGTCATCAAAATTGAATTCTGCAAATCCCTTGCCTTTATTGCGCACCCATTCTCGCTCCCAGGCATGCAAGAAATTCAATGCTTGTGTGTCTTTAACCAGCTCCATCTGTTCTGACAGCCCGGCCAGTTGTCTTTCAGCATTCGCTTCCGTGCAATTGAACAGCATCCGCTCCTCTTTATCCGCAAGCTCAACACCTTCAACAGGCATCAAATATGGAAGCAGGCAAAAATAGCTTGTATCACTGCCTCCATAATTAACTCGCACATCAATGATCCAGTTTTTAGCCGAGCTCAGCAATTCATGATGATTGATTGCCATTTCCAGTATGGCATCAGGATTATCGAAATCAGTCATCGTCATGAGCAAGGTTGTTTCATTAAGCTGTTTCACCGAGTATTCAGGTATATACTCGGTTTTATCATATAATTGAAAATCAACCTTAATGACCTGGCCGTCTTCTGTTTCTAATTCACCAGTATTATATAATGAAAGAATCGGTGTCCAGTTTTCCCGTTCAGGATGATTTTCAGCCAGCAGCTTTGCGTGCATTTCCTTCAGTTCAGTAATGGTGAAGCCGCCTAAAGTCTTGAAAGCCCAGCCTATCTTAACCCGTTGTTCCTCTTTTGCTTCTGTTACATACAAACGGTCTTCAAACCGCCTGACCTTGAACCCTCTGTAACCTGTATTCTTCTCTGTTGCCTTGGTATTTTTGAAAAAGATATGCCGATCATTAAAATCTAGCAAATACTCCTTCACCGTCAGCTCAAAGCTTTCATTATCCAATGGTTCTGCGTCCTTCAATTTATTCAAAAAATAAGCTGGGTCATCCCAGCCTGCTTTGTCCTTCCATCCGGCATAATCATGATGCATAATATGGACGATTTCTTTAAAAATGGCTTCCATATTGCGCCTCCTGTTTATTTATATTTAAAAACACTTATGTAATAATCCTCTTCTGGAAAATCACCCATATACCGAAAGCCGTTCTCTTTATAAAAGTTTTTTAATTTGTCATTGCCTGCCCAGCAGTCCAAATACAAAGGTATTTTGCGCTCCTTTGCATATGTACAGGCCCAGTCTGTTATCACTTTGCCATAGCCCATCCCCTGATATTCAGGAAGAATCGCAATTTGGAAGAGATAATTGCTGCCTGGTTCAATGACACAGTCCCTCAAACTATGAAGCTCTCTTATTCCGAAGGTCCCCACGCCCTTTTCATTTTTTGAGAGGATATAAAGAAACTTGCTTTGGAGCTGCTGACGAATTTCTTTTTCATCCCAGGGGTATTCCCATTGATTAATTCCTTTATTATGTAAGTCTTTCGCTGCTTTATTTAAGATATTCAATACTTCTATAAGGTCATCCAGGGTTGCTGATCTTATTGTCATCATTTGACCTCACTTATTTGGAACAAGAGAATATTAGTACTAGAGGGATTCGCTTCCGGCGCTCATACTCAGTTTCATCTTTGAAATTGTTAGGCCGTGGAGTACCTTCTCTCAAATCTTCAACCGTAAATCCGGACTGTTTTAAAAGTCTAA
The DNA here is from genome assembly GCF_057785455.1 of Mesobacillus sp. Lineage (NCBI taxonomy): Bacteria > Bacillati > Bacillota > Bacilli > Caryophanales > Bacillaceae > Mesobacillus > Mesobacillus sp. The sequence goes on along the minus strand of NZ_JBYNSB010000058.1, from coordinate 11,045 downwards.
AATATTCTTCTGTGGTGCGATGATATTTAATCACCTTTTTGCCAATCCATGGCTCAGCTCTTTCTCCGGGGTTAAAATAATCATCAACGATCCAGTCGGTTCTTCTTCCTGAAGCTTCGGCACTTTTCGTTGATGCTGTCAGCACTGGATGCTGAACACTGAAGATGAACCTTCCACCCGTGACCAAGGTGTTATATACCTTCTCAAGCACACTTTCCAAATCAGCCAGATAGTGCAGCGCGAATCTCGAAAGTACCAAGTCATATTGGTTGAGGTTCGGCTTCCACTCTTCCATCGAGGATTGTTGAATAAGGCCTGTCATCCCTCCAAGATTCTTAGCTGCAATCTCAGCCATATTATTGGAGCCTTCCACACCTGTGTAGCTATTGGCTCCATTTTGAAGCAGTTCAACCCCTATTTCGGCACCACCACATCCCAGGTCGCATACTGTCAAACCTTGTGGATCACCAATTAACTCCATCAAAACAGGTTTTTCGATCGCATTATTAGGACTCTCAATCCTTGAACTGCGCCTCAGATAGCTTTCGAAAAAATCTCTTTCATCATAAACAGATGCTCCGCGAAACTCCATCTAATTCCCTCCATTTGTAAAGGATGACAAATCTTCAATATTTTATCATAATATTGGAAAGAAGCAAGAGGGAAAAGATTAATGGCTAGCCGTGAAACTTGCAACTAGCTCTTGGAATAAAATTTATAAACTTGCTCAAGATTGCCCTTTATTCCTTTTGTCCCCTTCCAATGTTTATATTGATCGGGCACTTTGAGTTTTTCTATAAATTGCTCAAGTGAATATTCTAGTGACTGAGCTTCTATTCCTGATTCTATCAAAAAGGATAAATACGATATTAATTCATCGAGCAGGAGCTCATTACCTATTGCTCCATGACCAGGAACAAATATCTCAATGTCTTTTTGCTTAACTTTATTTATAATCGTTAAAAAAGATTCCGGGTCATATATTGGCAGGTGCAGATTTTCTGTAAGCAGATCACCCATAAAGACTATTTTGTCATCAGGCAAATACATAAAAGTATCGCTTGCTGTATGGCCCCCGCCTAAGCAATGCAATTCAACCCTCCGCATGGACCCTTCAATTACTAGCTTCTCTTCAAATAATAATGAAGGTAATACCATCGTCAATATAGGAAGGTCATCTAACACCTTTGACATCTCATTATATTGATTTAGTAAGCTATACTTTATAACTTCATCTTTGGAAGCTTCGACTTGGGATTGGAGTTGGATTAGATACTCCTTCATTTCTCTCCGTTCAGTTTCTAGATCACCTATCGTATTCTTGTCCTTGCTTAACTGATGTGTCATCGCCGTTGAAATAATAATGCTATCTTCAAACACTTGATTTCCAAAGGTATGATCCCCGTGATGATGGCTGTTCACCAGGTACTTTACTTTCTTTCCGGTAATTCCCTCAGCTTGTTTTCTTAATTCGTATGCAGCCGAAGGAGTGCTTAAGGCATCAAAAACAATCAAATCATCACCAAGGTCTACAAAACCAGCGTTGCTCCAAGCCCCTTTTCCTGGGTAAGCAATCGCTGCGTATACGCCGGGCTTGATAGAATAAATTGAAAAGTACTCGGTTTTTGTTATTTCCTTTACTTGATCCCTCATCATTAGTTCCCTTCAGATATAATTGCCCTTGCAGGTCGATTAGATAGTTACTATTCAGCTGGTATTCACTAACAATTAACTAATAGGAATATAGATTTCAACTTCTTCGCCGCCAGAAACCGGATAATACACTTCCACAATAAAATTTTCTTGTGCAGCCCTAGTCAGGCTTTGCTCAGCAACCCATTGATCCAACATCGAATATAAGCTGCCTATATCTGATCCGTTCCCCCTGGTCATTGCATATGTATGCTGTACCTCAAGATATTCGATCCCTTCTGGCAATCTATCAGGTTGTTGATCAACTAAAAGACCAACATAAAATAGGCCTTCTTCATGGTTTTCATTTCTGCGAGGTTCATATATGGTTACTTCATTGCCTGCTTTCGGAATGCCGGCTGCAGTGTTTAAAAATCGATGTGCCGCCTGCGGAACCAGTGCTGCATAATCCTTGAATAACCCCTTATTCTTCTGGCCTGCTAATTTGAACTCCATCGTAACAACTGTACTCATCTTGTCCACGCTCCTTTTTCAATAACTATTTTTCGGACTCCATCCCTTGCTTCCTTCAGGTAAAAGATCAAACAAGGACCATATACTGCAGTAATCATCGCCAGGACCAAAGGCTGCTTTGGAATGATGCGTTATGCTGCCATCCTCATCCTTCACCAAAATGGAAACGCCAGGAAGTAAATATCCCTTTTCATCTCTAAACCCGAGATCCTCTTTAAAGGTAGTCCCCCTGGTCGAAACACTTTTAAAAGTCCAGCCTCTGGCTTTCGAAAAGTTCGCTAGCGTCTTGTAATCATCAGGACTTGTCAGCACAAAGGCCGCCCTATTTTCAAGATGTTGAGTAAAGCCGCTGAATCCATCAGCCCAAAGAGTACAATAGGAGCAAGATTTCCCCATATTGTGAATCACGATTAGTTCTTTGTGATCACCGAACAAATCGCTAAGCAGAACCTCTTCACCCTCAGTATTTGTAAAAGAATAGTCTTGAACGGCAAACTTGGGGTGTTTTTTCCGTAACTGCGCCAGTTCCCGTTTGACTTGCATCAGTTCTTTTTCTTTATTTTCAATTTCTTGTTCCAGCAGTTCATTTTGCTTATCAGTAGAATTCATATTAATGCTCACTCCTTCAGATACAGATCCCGTGCCCCTAATCCATTTAAAGATCAAATCGTTCCTTAACTATCTTTGCGACTTGTTCAGCGCTCAGGTCAGTATTATCAATTCTTATATAGTTCTCATTTTGTATTTCTCCCTTAAAGGAATTCAAGCGATACTTTTCAACCGACTCCAGCAGGTCACTTTCCGACCAATCAATATTCCTCTTGGTTGGCTTATGTTCCAGTCGGTGTGGCGTTTTATTGCGGTCAATCCTTTTTGCAATCTCTGCTTCCAGTTCTACAAAATAAACCGTTCCACCCTGGGATTCAAAGATTCTCGTGACATCCTCTACATACTCCCAGTCTGCCTTTAAATCAAAAGCCCAGACATAGGTAAAAATCATTCCGTATTGATCACTTCTTGCCATCGCCTCGAAAATTTCCTCACGAAACAGGGATACTAATCTTTTTCCCTCTTTTGTGCCGTAATCGAAGAAGGGATTCACGAGATCGATTGTCATATGGTTATGAAAAAGCTTTAATTCCGTTATTTTCTCCAGTTCATGTCCGACAGTCATCTTGCCCACAGCCTGCGGGCCAAATATTAATACGAATTTCATCAACTTTCTCCTTTAAACTTTGTTGATATTTTATAGATTTTTGAAAGAAAAATCCGCTTTAAAAAAGGTTTTTTAAAAAAGGCTTTCTAATAAAAGGCTGTTGATTTCCGTTCCAGGCGCTTCGCTTTCCTCGGGGCGTGCGGTGAGCCTCCTCGTCGCTTCGCTCCTGCGGGGTCTCACCTGTCCGCTACATCCCGAAGGAGTCTGCGCGCCTTCCACTACAATCAACAGGATCTTAATTCAACATTGATGAAGTCCATATCAAAAAAAATACTAAAGCCAGATCCCATTTTTATAGCGAAATTGTTTATTTATTGCGAAACGATTCTTATAGCCCTTTAACAATCAATAATGTCTTCTCCTTAAATTCCGGACTAAGCTCGCTCCAGACATCAAACCTATTCCCATCTGGATCAGAAAAGACGAAGTTCCTGCCCGCATGTCCTCTGTCCTCAATCGCACCGACTTGTATACCATTTTCCGAAAACTCGCTGTGTAATTTAACCAGGGCCTCCAAGCCGTTAACCTCAAAGGTCACAGCAAATCTCTCCGCCCCGTGACTATCTGTAAAGTTTGAACTCTGCCCCTCGGATTTGATGAGGAAAAAGCTCATATTTGCCAGGTTGACAATTGCTTTGTCCTCATCTTGATAGCTGATTTGCGCATCCAGCTTTTCGGCATACCATGAAGCAGAACGAGCTGCATCGCTGACAGGAATATAAATTGTTCCAACCCTGAGTAATTTGCCTTCCATATTAAAACCACCTTTCCTTGAATAAGTATTCGACTTGCGACAAAAATCCCCTTTCCAAATATCTACATTTCTCCATCCTAATTAGATGAAGGTTTAAAATACATGAATTCCTCCTCCCTTTCTTCCCCCGTTACCATATCCTTGATTTTGATTATGTTCTTTCTGACTTCCTCTTCCCCGATGATTATGACCTGCCTTACTTTTTCCTTGTTCGCTTTATCTAGTGCTTTCCTGAGCTTTTTCCTCCCCATTTCAACCTCGACTTTATATCCCTTGTCACGCAAATATTTAGCAGCCAATAAAGATTCCCTGTAGGTGTTAATCGGAAGGATGTAAAAGTCCAAATCCGAATCTGGTTCTTCAATTGCTGTGCTCATAGCGGTATAGATGACATCCAGGCCAAATGAAATCCCTACTGTAGCGAAGCTTTCATTAGTGCCAATCAATCCTCCAATGGCGTTGTCATACCGACCGCCGCTGCCAATACTGGATTTGATTCTTTTGTCTGCCAGAAAAATTTCATATATAGTTCCTGTGTAAATATCGAGACCCCGGGCCAAGAATGGATTGAATACACACTTTCCATCGATTCCTAGAAATTTTAGATAATCATTTAACTCTTCTAATTCAGAGAGCCCCTGTTTTACTTGATCATTTTTCTCGGAATAACTTTCAAAATAGCTATAGAATATATTCCTTTCAACAGTCAGGAAGTTTTTGATAAGCGTTATTGTGGATTGGGCCAAGCCTTGTTCCTGGAGTTCGCCTACAACAGCTTCCAGACCGACTTTTTCAAGCTTATCCAGAACCAAAACCACCTGGTTGATTTTTTAAGGGGGAGTCTCGAAAGCCTGAAGCATGCCAGTCAGCAATTTACGATTGTTATATTAATACATCCATTTCAAGCTTTTCAAATGCATCCAAGGCCATCTGCATTAATTCTGCCTCGGCCATTTGCGAATCAACCCCGACTATATCCACATCACATTGGGTGAATTCCCGGAACCTCCCTGTCTTGATTGGTCCATCGCGAAAAACCTTGCCGATCTCATACCTTTTAAAAGGCATTCTCAAGGTAGGATTCATTGCAATCACCTTTGCGAACGGAATGGTAAGGTCGTATCGCAGCGCTAAATCTCTTTCACCTCGGTCCGTCAGTGTGTACATTTCCTGAAGAATTTCAGCACCTCCGCCGTATTTCGATGCCAAGAGTTCTGTATAATTTAAAATGGGTGTTTCTAACGGCTTGCAGCCATATTTGATAAAGACATCCTCTAAAGTCCTCTTTACTTTTCTGCGAACCACCTCGGCATCTGGCAAATAATCAACTGTACCTCTTACGTTCTGATATTCCATCTTTTTCATTTCTATGACCTCCCATTTGGATAAAATAAAAAACCGCACCGATTAAGGATAAGAACTTAATCAATACGGTTTTATGAGAAATAGCCTTCCTATGTTCGATTTTAAAAAATCGGATAGCAAGGCTACTTGATATGATGTGATTGTGATGATGCAAGGGAATAATTAATGAATATCATTTAAATCACCTCTAATTTCAAATACTGTATCATATTCAAATGCTACATTCAATTCTTTTTTGCAAGTATTTCCATAATTTCCATTTGTGCTTTGGAGGTGTGTACATGATTAAACCAATCCTCATCTACCACGTCCTCTATGCCTGTCTGGATTTCAATTATATCCATATCTTTTAACAAAGTATGGTACGAAACTTGATTTCCATTGACCTTTACTCCGGTCATCTTTTTTGCCAGCTGTGAATTTAGATGGAAGGCATAATCTATGGCGGATGAACCCTCTGGTAGAGATACGGCATCCATTTTGGGCGTAAAGACGGTTATATCCCGCTGCATCAGTTCGAAGGAAATTAAATTATAGAATTCGACAGGATCATTCGTGATCGACTTGACGGACTGGATGGAATCCCGCAGTAAGCTTCTGCTTAGTTGTTGAATGTCCTCTTCCAGCATTCCGGATTTCAAAAGACTGAAAATCCCAAGCTGCTGCATGTTTTTAATTTCCTTTGATTTGACCTCAAATCTTACTTCAAACTGCTCGATGTAAACCTTCGTTACCAATCCTCCATGGAAAAAACCTTTCTTAATAGCGATATGATCCCGAAAATGGTCCTTCAGGGGTTCGAACAAGTTATGGATGATACCGAGAACTGTATAACATTGCAGGTCATCATTCGTTATAATTTCAATAGTAAATAGATCGGAAAGTGGAGCACCTTCTTGTAACAGTGAATACGACTTATAGATTGGCAACTCAAACCAATCGGTATTCAGCTTCATTTCTGTGGATGCTGCTTTTATTTTTTCGCTGCTCAGTTTAAATAATTGGGTAAAAACTAAATGATAGTTGTTCAGGAGCTTCCTTACACCTTTATATTTTTGTCGGTTTAAATAATGGAAGCTTAATTCTTCCAGTTCTTTTTGGATTTCCACAAGTCCTAAACGTTGTGCTAAAGGCGAGAAAAACACTAGAGTCTCATTTGAATAGGGAACCTGCTTTTCTGTTTTCTTCACCTTTAGCGTGCGCATATTATGCAGTCTGTCGGCAATTTTGACGATTGCCACTCTGATATCTGCTGCTGATGCAGACAACAACTTTTCAAAGTTGCTGGCGCTGTAGGCTTCTTTTTCAAGCAAGCCTTTATCCAGCTTCGTCAACCCGTTAACAATCGCTGCAACTGAAGTGCCAAATCGAGTTTCGATATCGGTAACAGAATAATGAGTATCTTCCGCCACGTCATGAAGCAAGGAGGATATTAAGGTAGTGGCATCAGCTTTATAATCCAATAATATTTTGCTGACGATAAAGGGGTGTATGACATAAGGTTCTCCAGTTGCTCTCATCTGCCCGCTATGTGCCAGCTCAGCAAAATCGATTGCTTGATTAAAAAGCTCTAATTCATTGGTATCCAAGTAAGCTGCAGCATCTTTTAATTCTTCCTTAAGAACGTTTATCATGGCATCTTCTCCAATGCTTATTTGCATTATTTTACCATCTAACAATGCAAATTTCATGGATTATTTCTATGATTATTTTTCCTTATGAAATGAAGATGCCAGCGAGTAAATAGCAAAGCAGCTATATAGTATGGAACAGAATAGGATAATTTCCATGTGAAATATCTCAGGAAGTCCAATTTCACCAGTGCAAACTCCAGAATAAGAGAAAATAACAGCCAGCCTGCCAAATATAGTACGAAGGCTTTAAGTTCCTTTGGCATGAAATTAAGATATATAATACCGAAGGACGCAGCAAGGGTGAGTTCAATGATATGGACAGAGAGCTGCACACCAGGTCCTGCAAGCTCGTACAATTCAAAATAAAAACTGAGAAGAATATCAGTGCTAAGATTGATTAAGGCAATCACAATCCAGTTTATATAAATCTCCAGTTTCGTTAAGTTTTTGGGCATCAGCCAAATAATCACTATATTGACCATCAGGACAACATATGGAAGCCAATACATCTTCTAACCACCTTATCAGGAGCAATTGTTCTCCTTAGTCTTGCTTTCAAGACGAACGATCCATTTATAAAACCAAAGCAGAAATAGTAAAATGATTGGGTCAACAAAAAAGGAATATTCAATTTTCCACCATCCATAATGGAAATACCCCCACGGTTCGGGCAAAAGGGCTGCCAGTTCATAGATAAGAATGCCGGCAACAAAAAGACTGAAAAACACTACCCTCTTAATAACACTTTCTCCAAAGGGATAGAAATTAAGGAAAATGATATTCACTGGCGGAATCAAGGCACTCCGGGGGATCAGTCCTAGCCAATCAACTCCGCTTTTAAAGTACCAGTAGCCATGGAACTTAAACTCCACAATCAAATCAAAGAGATTCTGAAATGCTGTTGTAAATGTCCATATATGAACAATCTGGCTTGCAGTCAGTCTTTTATTCAGTTTGAATGCAATAAGATTAAAAATAATAACTGAAACAAGAAGTCCAATCATACGCAAATCCTTTGTATTTTTTTAGGGTATGCCTACTTGTCTTTTGCTTTAATCTTCTCCTGTATGCTTTCAAGTTCTTCAATCGAAAGGCTGCCAAGGGATTTTTTGATTTCTTCCTCAATTTTTTTCCGGTTTCTTTCTTTGTATTGATCCCACCACTCCTGAAGTCCTTCGGTATTATTCAGCAAATAATCAATGTCGATCACTTCAACCTCATCATCAGACAGGTAATTGAGGACAGCCGCTAACAGGCGGTTGAGATTTTCAATTTGTTCCTTTGCTCTGGCAAGGGCCTCATTGTTGGTTCCCGCTGTATCTCCTGCTGATTCCTTCTCTGTTTCCTCATTTGAAACTGCAGATTTCCGTGGCAACGAGTTTTCCTCCTAGGGTGATTTTGTACTAGTATTTCCAAAATCTGCGTAATCATTAGGGAATATGGATTTAACCTGAAACAAAAAAAGAGCTGCTGACAGCTCTTTACATTCTGGTTATTCTTCATGTTGATATCTGCTGAAACCTAAATACCTCGTTCCCTGGAAACGAAGTTCGCCATAATCTCCTTCAACAAGCATTCCATACTGGTCACCATTCACCTGAAGCTGAAGCCGATCGCCGCTGTCAAACTCGAAGGTGACAAAATAGGAACTATGAACACGTGTTTCCCCGCCTCCGCGTACGCTGGTTCTTTTGGATACTACTTTTGCATTGGAGTTTAGTTGTGGCTGTTTGTTATTATTACTCCACGTGGAAACACCTTTCAATATGGTAAAAATAAGGACACCAATAACAATAATAAAAATAATACCAATAAATAACGGTACAGCTGAGAACATAAAGTCCCCCGGTCCTGCTGACATCATATTTTTCACCTCCGGCCCCAATCAGATTTCCCTCAAATGTTTTACGTTTATATTAGAGAAAAGATTCAGTTTTTCATGCTGTTCTGGACATACAGCTCAACCATTTTCTTAGAATTGTTACATGTTATTCAAAGAACATAAGCTGCATAACTTTAAGTTATAATTTTAACTCCTTATGCAAGATGAGCATCTCGCCCTGCCTTCCCATAACACGAATTCCTTTGTCCTTAAAACCGCCCTTTAGATACAGTTGCTGTGCTATCATATTCGCATGATTGACCCCTAAAATGATTTCATTTTTATTGGGGAAATGTTCCTTCACAAAGGATGGGAGGAATTTCATGGTTTCTCTGCCGATCCCCATTCCCTGAAACAGACTGGATATGGAATATGCCCTTAACAGGATACCATTCTTATTATCACTGTATGCTTTTACACCTTCCCAGCCATGCAGCACAAAAAATCCCGCAAGCTGGCTGCCATGAAAAATTGCAATTGGATGCCTATCCTCCTCCAGTTCGCAGCTTTTTAGTGCTTCTAACGGCATTGCTGTGTACTTCTGCTGTTCATCATGGAGATGGTAGCCCTCTAATAAAGGAAGATATTCCGATTTAAAAAAATTTAATGTTACTGCACTCTTTTCCACAATCGACATCCCATTCTCGCCCCTAACTGGCCTTTATCTTTGTACTGCCTTATTATGTATGCCTGATGCTTACTTCTCCTTCACGATTCTGATCGTGATCCCACTCCACATGAATTTCAAACGTACCTTCCTGAAAGAATAGTGGAAAGCGCCTGCGAATGGACACCTGCATCGGAAGCTTCATAGCTTCATCAATGGTAAACCACAAAGGTTTCCCTTCTGGTCCATTTTCGATCAAACTCCCTTTAAAATCCTGGGTTATATAATTGAATATCATGTAACGATCCTTTGTTACCGGGTTCACATACTCGTATATCCCTTTATAAACTAGATTGCTGACCTCCAAACCAGTCTCTTCCTTGACCTCCCGTATTGCACACTCCAGTATACTTTCCGGAAAATGGACTTTTCCGCCAGGCGGTATATATCCTTGAAAACTGTCATGCTGCCTGTCGAGCAGCAACACCCTATCCTCATCTTGAACCATGCAGACTGTCCAAAGCTTATAATTTATTGTCTGTTCCATGATTTCTCCTTCATTCATCGCCCGAATTACTTCTTAACAATCCTTTAAGTTCTCCTTTGACCTGATTATAATTATTAAATAAGATCGTTGTTTTAAATGGTCATACTCATTGTAATGGTACGATTTTTGAATCCCAATTTTTCATAGAGTTTAATAGCTTGATTACCTGCATATACACTTAACCGAACCTCTGTATATCCATCTTCCTTAAGAAGTTCGATGCCAGTCTCCATCAATTCTTTTGCGATTCCATTCCCTCTAAATTCCTCTAAAACAAACAATTCATAAATGAACCCATATTTCTTCTCAGTAAAAGGATTTTTACTTGTTCCTAAAAGAATCCACCCCATTAGATCATCATCTTCAGCTGCAATTAAATAATAGCTTCCTTTCTGCGCTAATGGTTCAACAAGTTGTTTGACCTTATCATCTGAAGGTTTTAACTCGCCTAATGTACCTTCAAACAATGCTTGTGGCGAAAGTGATAATACCTTTTTATATTCCAAGTCGGTTGGTTTTCTTATTACCATAAATCACGCTCTCCTCTTCCAATCCTTTAAAACAAGTTTTAGGTTAATGATTTTTTCATTAAGTAATGCTCATTCACAGCTAGTTACCTACTAGTAAGGACTATTCAAATTTGTTTAAAAAATTGGCTCAGTTAAAGCTGAATGTTGATTTTTAAACGCTGTTGATTGTAGTGGAAGGCGCGTAGACTCCTTCGGGATTTAGCGGGCAGGTGAGACCTAGGTAGAAATGGCCTGAGAAGAAGGGCCATTTTACCCCGCAGAAGCAGAGCGACGAGGAGGCTCACCGCACGCCCCGAGGAAAGCGAAGCGCCTGGAACGAAAATCAACAGCCTTGTTTAACAGAG
>NZ_JBYNSB010000057.1:0-22395 GCF_057785455.1 Mesobacillus sp. | reverse complement strand
CTCACCGCACGCCCCAAGAAAAATTTGCTCTTGAAAAAGCCGGCAATTGGGCTTTTTCATAATTTTTCAGAGGAAAGCGAAGCGCATGGAACGAAAATCAACAGCCTTGTTTAACAAAGCCTTATTTTTAGAAGGAAAATCAATTAGCACTGGGTCCTGTTGTACAGACTTCAATACCTGTTAACGGATTGCCTTGTGTTCTTTAATAACCCGGAAGGATTTCAATTCATCATCCTCAGGGCCTTGTACTGGAAGTCCAGCTTCCATATTCGTTTTGATGTAAATCAGGTTTTCCTCGGTAATGATTTCACCCGGAATGAAAATCGGAATTCCCGGCGGGTAAACCATGACGAATTCTGCGATGATGCGGCCTTCCGATTCTTCAAATGGTACAACCTCAGTGTCAGCGTAAAAAGCATCCCGAGGTGTAAGTGCCAATAATGGTATATCGGGAAGCATCACTTCAGCATGTACCTTTTCCGCATTATGATGGAATTCTTTTGAAAGCTCTCTCAAGGCTTCGACCAGGATTTCAGCTTCCTTCTCTGTGTCACCAGGTGTAATGATGCAAAGAATGTTATAAAGGTCGGAAAGTTCAACCTCAATATTGTATTTTTCACGGAGCCATTTTTCAACCTCATAGCCAGTTATGTTAAGGTCCTTGATGCTGACCAGGACCTTCGTAGGATCAAAATCAAAGGTTGCTGATGTTCCAAGCAGGTCTTCACCCGGGCAATATAAGTGCTCGATTTCATTTACCTGCCTCCTGATCCATTGTGCCAAAGAAATAGTCCGATCAATGATTTCCCTGCCTTCTGTAGCAAGTCTTCTTCTTGCAGTGTCCAATGAAGCAAGCAGCAGATATGAAGTAGAAGTGGTTGTCAGCATGCTGATAATGGACTGGACACGTTTCGCTGATACCAAACCTTCTCTGACATTCAAAATGGAGCTTTGCGTCATGGAACCGCCGAGCTTGTGAACGCTGGTCGCTGCCATATCTGCTCCAGCCTGCATTGCAGAAAGCGGAAGTCCTTCATGGAAATGAATATGCACCCCATGAGCTTCATCGACTAAGACCGGAACTTTGTATGAATGTGCAATTTCAACAATTTTCTTTAAATCGGCAGCGAAGCCAAAGTATGTTGGATTGATCACAAGCAGTCCCTTTGCATCTGGATGCTGTTCCAAAGCCTTCTCTACAGATTCAGTTGAAATTCCATGAGAGATTCCCAGGTTTTTATCAATCTCTGGGTGGATGAAGATTGGAATTGCCCCAGAAAAAACAATCGCAGACATAATTGATTTATGAACATTACGCGGCACGATGATTTTATCTCCAGGTCCGCATACCGTCATAATCATTGTCATGATGGCCCCACTAGTTCCCTGAACTGAGAAAAATGTATGGTCAGCACCAAATGCCTCTGCAGCCAGTTGTTGTGCCTGCTTTATAATCCCCTTTGGAGAATGGAGGTCATCAAGAGGACCGATGTTAATCAAATCAATTGAAAGGGCGTTATCACCAATGAAGCTTCTGAATTCAGGATCAATGCCGCTGCCTTTTTTATGGCCGGGAATGTGGAATTGAATAGGATTTTTTTCAGCGTGTTTTAATAGGCTTGTAAATAAGGGTGTTTCGTTTTGTGACAATTGATCATCACACCTCTTTATTAATGAATTTTTATTCAATTTTTACTAGGATTTTTGTACATTTTTGAAAAAGTGGCTCTGTTATGAACTAATGTTTATAGTAGTAACTGTTGATTGGAGTCGAAGGCGCGTAGACTCCTCCGAAAATGCTAACGCATTTCCATCGTGCGTGGGCAAGTTCGAGGAAGCCCATTCAAAGTCCTGCGGGCGCAGCTGGACAGGTGAGACCCCGGTAGAAATGGCCCGGAAAGAAGGGGCCATTTTACCCCGCAGGAGCAAAGCGACGAGGAGGTTCAGCGCCAGCCCCGCGGAAAGCGAAGCGCCTGGAACGTAAATCAACAGTATTGATAACAAAGCTAAAAAAATAAAACATATGCATTATAGCACTATTCAGACCTGATGCAAAGAAATATTGCGGAACAGGAATATTTTTATGCTTAGTGTGTGCAGGCGCAGGAAAAGAAAACAGGAATCCCTCCTGTTAAAATAGAAGTATTAATAAAAGAACAGGGGGAGTTAAAACGATGAACTGGAAAACCGATGTTACAGAACTTCTCGGGATTAAGTATCCCATCATTCAGGGCGGATTAGCCTATTTGGCGTATTCAGAACTGGCCGCAGCAGTTTCCAATGCAGGCGGATTGGGACAGATTACCGCTATGTCCTTGCCGAATCCTGATGAGTTAAGAAGTCAAATACATAAAGTAAGAATGCATACAGATAAGCCATTTGGGGTGAATTTTGCGATTGGCCAGCACGGACGGCCGTTTTCGCATTATTTAGAGGTTGCAATAGAGGAAAAAGTGCCTGTCATATCAATGACAGGCGGAAATCCTGCACCGATTTTTGATCAGCTGGAAGGAACAGACATAAAGAAGCTTGTGCTGGTTGCAGCAAAAAGACAGGCACAGAAGGCGGAAGAACTGGGTGCAGATGCTGTGATGGTAGTCGGCCAGGAAGGCGGAGGACATCTAGGGAAGAGTGACATAGGGACAATGGTATTAATACCTTCAGTAGTTGATGCTGTTTCAATACCTGTTATTGCTTCCGGCGGAATTGGCGACGGCAGGGGACTGATGGCAGCCTTAAGCTTGGGTGCGCAGGGAATCGAAATGGGAACCCGCTTCATTGCTACGAAAGAGTGCGTCCATGCGAATGAAGTGTATAAGCAGAAGTTGATTGCTGGAACGGAAAATGATACTACAGTCATAAAACGAACGCTTGGAACTCCAGCGAGGGCGATTTCCAATCCATTAACGGAGAAGATAATCGAAATTGAAAAGCAGAACAGCGGTAATTATGATGCCCTGAAGGACCTTATCAGCGGAAGTGCAAATAGAAAGTATATTTATGATGGTGATGAAGAGAATGGATTTGGCTGGGCCGGACAGGTCATGGGGCTGATTAAGGATTCGCCATCTGTTGAAGAATTGTTTAAAAGGATCATTCATGATGCAGAACAAATCAGGGGAACCTGGAGCAAATAAGCAATTCCTTGCTTACAATGCCGAATACCTGTAAAATTCATTAAAGATTTATCAAAAATAGGGAACATGGTTTCCAGCCATTAAAGCAGGTGAAATAATGGAATATCAATATCCAATAGATTATACTTGGTCCACCGATGAAATTGTTGATGTGATTCGTTTTTTTGAATGTATTGAACAGGCCTTTGAAAAAGGAATCGAACGTGATGTGCTGTTACATGCATACAGGCGCTTTAAGGAAATCGTGCCTAGTAAGGCTGAGGAGAAAACGATTTTTAATGAATTTGAAGAAGTTAGCGGCTATGCAGCTTTCCAGGCAGTAAAGCTTCTTAAAGAAAAGAATTCCGGGGAAAAGATCAAAGCCAGCCAGCAGAAGAGGAAATAACGTACAATGCACAGTAAAGAGCCCATGTAAAATGGGCTCTTTATTTGGTTTATGCCAATTTATATAAGGGTAATATCTCTTTAAATACAAACTCAATTTTGGATAGCATTTCGTCGCCGCTCAACTTGACAGCTTCCTCGCGAGGAATATTCAAGCCGCATAGGATTTCAGCCTTTTTAACAGATTGAAGTCTTGTGAACATATTCAATAGTTCTTCCTTAGAAAGCTCACGGTGCAAAGTAGCTTCCGGCTTCATATGATCACCCGACCAATAAAAATCCTTTGGGATCTGCTTGTAGATTGAATCGATGTTTTTCTCGAGCTTTTTACCGAAGACTTCCTTATTTGGTGCTTCGTAAATTACAGCGAACCAGATGAAAACATGGGTTTCCCAAAGTCCAATCTGAAAATGAGGCAGCATTTTATAGCCCCTTGGATTACTGGCAAATGCTACCCACGTATCTTTAGGAGGGTTGATTGTCCTCCGTGCATGTTTTGCTACATGGTAATGCATTTCATCCCCGGCAAGGCTCGAAAGTGTTGGAGCAAAGTGCTGGCCGAGTTCTTCAAGTTTAGGGCGAATCTGAAGCTTAAGGGCCTCCATTCTTTCGTCGAGACCGTCAATTTTGAAAACGTCGAAATCCGCTTGTGTGAATCCTGAAAATGACAATATGATAACCTCCTATTACTTTGACAAATATTGTAGCAAATGCTTGTCGAAAATTGAAGCGGAAGGCATTCATGCAACTAGGTATAAGCACAGCCAAGGCCGAATCAAAAATCATATGATAAATAAAAACAGAAAAAAATAGAGGAGTGTAGAATAATGAAACAACTGATAAATTCGACTAGAAAAAGAAATGGCGAGTTACAGCGAACTGCAGTGCTCCGTCTTGAGATGGATTATGAATTGGCAACTTTATTTGACGCTATGAATGATTCTGATAAACCCAAGATGAAGGAATGCAAGCAGCGCCTTGAAAGGATCAGACAGGAATTATTGAGATTAAAAGCATTATAATGAAAAAAGATTTAAGGAAGAAGATGGGTATAAAAAATGCAATGTCACACTCAAAAATGCATCAGTTACAGAATTTAACGAACTCCTGAATAAAAATGGGGTTCGTTTCTTATGTTCGAAGGTGTCTGGTTATTTTTGAATGATACATCGGGGACAAGGGGAACCCTAATACTTGATATATAATGAATGTTTTCGCTAAGCTAAAATAGAAACCTGTAACCAGCATATAATGAACCTATATAGGATCGGGGGAAGTTAACATGGATTATAATCTTCAAGAGATTGATACATATGCTAAAAGCTGGATAAGGGAGGCTGGTGAAAATATCAGGGCCTCCTTTTCTAAAACCTTGAATGTCACAACCAAATCAAACCCAAATGATCTTGTCACAGATATCGACAAAGCCACGGAAAGATTTTTTATCGAAAAGATCAAGGGTACATTCCCTGATCACCGCATTATGGGGGAAGAAGGGTACGGCGATAAAGTCGAAGACCTGTCCGGTGTGATCTGGATTATTGATCCAATAGATGGGACGATGAATTTTGTTCATCAGCAGAGAAATTTTGCTATTTCTATTGGCATTTACATCGAAGGAGAAGGGATGATTGGCCTAATTTATGATGTGGTCCATGATGAACTGTACCACTGTGTAAAAGGCAATGGAGTTTACCTGAATGATAAGTCCATTCCTAAATTGGAAAACGGAAAGGTCAATGAAGCCATCATAGCTCTTAATGCGACCTGGGTAGCACCTAATAGAAGAATAAACCATGAATTACTTATTCCCCTTGTTAAGGATGTACGGGGGACACGGTCATATGGTTCCGCGGCAATGGAACTTGTCTATGTAGCCACAGGCAGAATTGATGCCTACCTGACGCCAAGGCTTGCACCTTGGGATTTCGCCGCAGGAATCATCATGGTAAAGGAGCTCGGCGGTGAGGCTACAGACCTTAGAGGGAAAGAGTTCGATATGCTGAGTGAAAGTTCTTTATTTGTCTCAAAGCCAGGGCTTCACAATGACATCCTGAAGAATTATTTAAAGGATGGAAATTGGTGAATTTGAGGTTCAGGCCATTTGACAATACAGACCTCGCTTTTTTCAAGGAATTAGCAGAGACCAGTAATAAATGGAAAAAGAATGAGCTTCAGGGTAATGATATCGAAAAGTACATGGAGCAATATCTGGAGCATGGTGGAGAGTGGCGGATTTGGCTTGAGAAAGAAAAACCCGTTGCGATAACATATCATCTTGAGAATGCTGCTTCAAACAAAAAGCCATGGTTAGGTACGATCCTTGTTAAAGCCTCAGAGCGGCGCAGAGGAGTAGCCAGCTGTATTTTTGAAATACTTTTTGGCGATTTGCGTGAGAAAGGATATAAAGCCATTTTCGCTGGTGTTCCGATTGATGAAATTGAATGGTCGAATTTCTTGAGTGACTGCGGATTTGAACAATTAAAATTGGAAGAAAATAAGGGCGAAACCTTTTTGATCATGGTCCGCCCCTTAAATTTAGCCAGCTGATGACTCAGCTGGCTTTTGATTTTTGTTAAAGCTCTCCAGCTTCCCGCATTTGTTTCTTCTTCTTGAAACCGAAGCCCATTACAAAAATAAGGGCGACGATGCATGCAATTACTCCGGATACACTCCGTTCTCCTATGGCAATGCCGATACCAATCATGCATGAAGCGGCAGCGATAGCGAAAAATAATAATGGCCATTTTATTTGCTTCAAGGGTAGTTCCTCCATTCGACATTTGGTGTCAAATAACTTTATCTTCAATTGTACAATAAAATGCTTTTAGGTTTCTACACTAATTATGTTATAATATGTAGGTTGTGAAAAAAGCCAATAGAATAATTCAATATTAAAGGCAGGGTGACTTTTTTGAAATTAAGAGAAGATATTAGAAATATAGCGATCATTGCCCACGTTGACCATGGTAAAACAACATTGGTTGACCAGCTTCTGAAACAATCTGGTACATTCCGTACTAATGAGCATGTTGAAGAACGCGCAATGGATTCAAATGATTTGGAAAGAGAACGCGGAATCACGATCCTCGCGAAAAATACAGCTATTTCATATAAAGATACACGTATTAACATTCTTGATACTCCTGGACACGCTGACTTTGGCGGCGAAGTTGAGCGTATCATGAAAATGGTTGACGGCGTATTGCTTGTTGTCGATGCGTATGAAGGCTGCATGCCGCAAACACGTTTTGTTTTGAAGAAAGCACTTGAACAACATTTAACACCAATTGTGGTAGTGAATAAGATTGACCGTGACTTTGCTCGTCCTGCTGAGGTTGTTGATGAAGTCATTGACTTGTTCATCGAACTGGGTGCAGATGAGGACCAGCTTGAATTCCCAGTTGTTTATGCTTCTGCAATCAACGGAACAGCAAGTATGGACCCTGAAAAACAGGATGAAAACATGCAGTCATTATACGAGTCAATCATTGACCATATCCCTGCACCGGTTGATAACCGTGAAGAGCCTCTTCAATTCCAGGTTGCCCTTCTTGATTATAATGACTATGTAGGCAGAATCGGTATTGGCCGTGTCTTCCGCGGAACGATGAAGGTTGGCCAGCAAGTAGCGCTTATGAAGCTTGACGGCTCTGTAAAGCAATTCCGTGTTACAAAGATTTTTGGTTTCTTCGGCTTGAAGCGCCAGGAAATCCAGGAAGCACATGCTGGTGATCTAATCGCGGTTTCCGGAATGGAAGACATCAATGTTGGTGAAACTGTATGTCCATTCGACAACCAGGATCCACTTCCGGTACTGCGAATCGATGAGCCTACGCTTCAGATGACATTCCTAGTCAACAACAGTCCATTCGCAGGCCGTGAGGGTAAATACCTTACTGCGAGGAAAATCGAAGAAAGACTTCGCGCGCAGCTTCAAACAGACGTTAGTCTTAGAGTAGATAATACGGACTCACCTGATGAATGGATCGTTTCAGGCCGTGGAGAATTGCACCTGTCTATCCTGATCGAAAACATGCGCCGTGAAGGTTATGAACTTCAAGTATCAAAGCCTGAAGTTATCGTACGTGTGATTGATGGAGTGAGAAGTGAACCGGTAGAACGCGTTCAAATCGATGTTCCTGAAGAACACACTGGTTCCATCATGGAATCAATCGGTGCACGTAAAGGCGAAATGCTCGATATGATCAACAATGGAAGCGGCCAGGTTCGCTTGATTTTCAACGTGCCGGCACGTGGACTAATCGGTTACACAACAGAATTTTTAACACTGACTCGCGGATATGGTATCATTAATCATACATTCGACAGCTACCAGCCGATGCTTCAAGGCCAGGTTGGCGGACGCCGCCAGGGTGTTCTTGTATCAATGGAGTCTGGGAAAGCTTCTACTTATGGAATCATGCAGGTAGAAGACCGTGGTACAATTTTCGTTGAGCCAGGTACAGAAATTTATGAAGGTATGATCGTGGGCGAACACACACGTGAAAATGACATTACTGTTAATATCACGAAGGTAAAGGCAGCAACAAATATTCGTTCTGCAAATAAAGACCAGACTTCAGTCATCAAAAAGCCAAGAATCATGACACTTGAAGAGTCATTGGAGTACTTGAATGATGATGAGTATTGTGAAGTAACACCAGAATCAATCCGCCTTCGCAAGAAGATTCTTGATAAGAACGAACGTGAAAGACAGGCGAAAAAGAAAAAGTTCGCTGAGGCTTAAACTGAAGTAGGGGGAAGAAGTAATGGACGTAAGCCAAAGGTTATCATTTTTTGCAGCACTTTTCAGGGTAGATGAGAACCCGACTATTGGTATGTGGCTGTTATATCTTACAATAGCAGGGCTTAGTATCCTTGTTTACAAACTGGGCTTTGCTCAAAAATTGCCTATGCTTAAAAACATAATCATTTATGCTTTTTTGCTCCTGGGCTCTACAGTCCTTACCTTCCTTGCCATATTTCTTCCAATTGCCGAAGGGCTAGTTGTTGCAGCGATGATTTTAATCATCTATAAGATGAGGCTGCGCCAGCATAAAAAAGAAGAAATGAATGCGAAATAGGAGTTGCCGATATGAAATCACTCCAGGATGCTATTTATAATTGGCTGACAATTAAAATTGTAAGTGATGCACGTCCCGATGATACGGCTGCACGTGAAACAGCAGAGCTGTTTGAGAAGATCCTCGCTGAAGAGCATGAGGTGGAATCACATGAGATGAAGCGGGATGCCCTCATGTACTATGTGACCGTCCATCAAAGTGGAAACACGAAGGAATACAGATTCCCGCGCGATTTAATCGAGGTAATGCTTGATCAAATCAGCCAGGAACCTGAAAAATATGTGAATTATCCTGAAGACTAAAAAATCCGCTCCTTAAAGGGGCGGATTTTTTCTATGGATTTTTTCTTTAGCCTTCAGCTAAGGGTGAGTGATTGACTAACTAACGTTTTACCAATCATCCTTCTCGACACGTGTACGGTATAAGCGGAAGTTCCCTGTAGCAATTCGGTTTTTAGTTTTTTCGGCGATTCTTTCATCGCATGCTTTACACATATATGTATGGATCGGACGGTTGCGCAGCCGTTTTGCTTGAAGGGTATCGCTATTGATATTCTCGATTTTGTCGCATAGGACGCATTTGACTCTCATTTCTTACACCTCATTTTGTAATCATACATAGCATGTTGAAGATTGGATTATATTATAGTATAGCATTGTTTATTGCCAGCTAAGTAAAAAAATCGTTTAAGTTGCCCTGCAGAAAGGGTTCGTAGTACTATTATGATAGTTTAAGGAGGGTGAATATGGCAAATCAAGTTGAACCAAAATTGATAAAACCTTTGTTTGATGGACTTCAAAAAGAGCGCTTTGTAACATTGGCGACAGTAGACCACGAAACTGGCGGACCAAATGTGAGCGCGATTTCCTGGATTTTAGCGAAGGATGAGCAAACTATTTACTTTGCGGTAGATAATCGTTCCCGGATCATCGAGAACATAAAAAATAATAATAAAGCTGTCATCAATCTGATCGCAAATGAATCTACATATTCCATCAGCGGGACGGCGAGCATAAAGCAGGACAAATTGGAAGGAGTTCCTTTGAAGCTTGCACTCGTTGAAATCAGCATTAATGAAGTACGGGACGTCATGTTCTATGGTTCA
This sequence comes from Mesobacillus sp., assembly GCF_057785455.1. Classification (NCBI taxonomy): domain Bacteria; kingdom Bacillati; phylum Bacillota; class Bacilli; order Caryophanales; family Bacillaceae; genus Mesobacillus; species Mesobacillus sp. The sequence continues at coordinate 12,682 of NZ_JBYNSB010000057.1, read as the reverse complement.
AAGATTGTTGCAGAACCTCAATATGATAAAACTTATGATAAAGATGCCGCTGCACGTCTTGATAATCAAGTAATGGACGCAATGAGAAAAGCTTAGTCAAATGACTAAGCTTTTTTATTAGGCATGAATGACCATTATTTATGGTAATTTGAGCCTTTTTCCTGTTTCTTCTCCAGTTTATTTTCTTCTTTGTTATTCAGGTTCTTCTTAGGTTCTTCAGTAGGGTTCTTTGATTGCGGGTCGATCATGTCAGCTGGTACCTCTGGCATAACACGGCCGGTGATATCCGATAACTCGTTCATAATACCCTGGATCGGCTTCCCGTTCCGGATATCTTCAGAAATTTCTTTTAAACGCGCTGTGATATCAGGATCTGCCACAACCACCGCTCTTGCGCCATGAGGATCCTTTTTTAGTGCCTCCGCAACAGTGTATTTCACTGTGTCCACTTCGGATCTCTCCATCTTGCCGTTAACATCGATCCCTACAATGGCATAGCGGCCAACCACTACGGCGGCTGCGTCATCAACATTTGGAATATGGGTAGTCAAGTTCACAAGATGGCGGGAAATCTCTTGTCCTGATTGGCGGTCCACCTCTTCGATAACACTGTTTTGTACCTTCACCCGGTTGTCTTCCTTTTGATCCTGGCTGGCATTATTAAAAATATTGCAGGCACTGATGAACATCAATAAGGACAAAACGGCGATCAATCTTATCATTTAAATCCCTCCGGTCTTCAAATCATTGCGGTACTGAATGATACTGCTCCTGAGTTTATAAAGAAAAAACCTCTAGGAATAAATCTTTGGCTGAAAGCTGGAAAATGATTTCCTCAAAGGTTATTGTGCAAAATATCTTCTATCTTTATACAGGAAGTCATATATTTTACAAAGTCCCGGCCGAGGCTGACGAGTTGGCCAGAGTCGAGATCACGAAGGCGGGAGGCATCATTTTGAGTAAAATATACGTACTGGATACAAACGTCTTATTACAGGATCCGCATGCGATTTTTTCGTTTCAGGATAATGAAGTTGTCATACCTGCTGTAGTCCTCGAGGAAGTTGATTCAAAGAAAAGATATATGGATGAGATTGGGCGCAATGCGCGCCAGGTTTCACGGCTAATAGACGGCATGAGAGACACTGGCAAGCTCCATGAAAAAATAAACCTCGAAGGAGGAGGAACATTACGGATTGAACTCAATCATCGTTCGTTCCATCAGCTTCAGGAGATTTTTGTTGAAAAGACAAATGATAATCGCATATTGGCTGTAGCAAAAAACCTGAGCCTCGAGGAGCAGACAAAGGAAGATGGACGCCAGGTTATTCTGGTCAGCAAAGATGCTCTTGTAAGGGTAAAAGCAGATGCAATTGGATTATTGGCGGAAGACTTCCTAAGTGACAGGGTAGTTGAACTGAATCACCTATACTCAGGCTACGCAGAAGTTTATCTCGAAATCGGAGTCCTGAACCGGTTCTATGAAAAGGGAGAACTGGATCTTTCTGAACTGAATGGCCAAACCTTTTTGTATCCCAATCAATTTCTTATCATGAAGGATATACTGGGCAGCTCAGCATCCGCTATCGGAATGCTCGACAGCAAGAGGAAAAAAGTAAGGAAACTCGTTTTTGAACATGAAGGCAAGCATATTTGGGGAATCCGCCCCCGCAATGTCCAGCAAATCATGGCTTTGGAATTGCTTTTACGGCAAGACATGCCTTTAGTTACATTAATTGGCCGCGCAGGTACCGGGAAAACGCTTCTTGCTCTTGCATCAGGACTGCTGCAGACTGAAGACCTGGGCATCTTTAAAAAGCTGCTGGTGGCAAGGCCGATTGTTCCAGTCGGCAAAGATCTTGGTTTTCTGCCAGGCGAGAAGGAAGAAAAGCTAAGACCGTGGATGCAGCCGATTTATGATAACCTCGAATATCTTTTTAATACCAAAAAACCAGGAGAGCTTGATGCGATTCTGGCTGGAATGGGATCAATCGAAGTGGAAGCATTGACCTATATAAGAGGAAGAAGCATTCCAGATCAGTTTATTATCATTGATGAAGCGCAAAACCTAACGAAGCATGAAATCAAGACTATCCTCACTCGAGTAGGGGAAAGGAGTAAAATCGTCCTCATGGGAGACCCCGACCAAATTGACCATCCATACCTGGATGCCTACAATAATGGGCTTACCTATGTGGTCGAGAAGTTTAAGGACCAGCAAATTGCCGGGCATGTTCAGCTGGTAAAAGGCGAGAGATCTGCGTTGGCCCAGCTGGCAGCAGACCTGCTTAAATGACATTTAGTGCAATTGCCTTTAACTGTAATGCTCTTCGATATCATACACAATAAGAGCAAAAAAACGGGCATCACATTGATGCCCGTTCGATCCACGCTACATATAATGCTGTCCGAGTGATTGCAAATTAATCAAAATATTTAGCATTCAAGAATGCTTTCCATTCAAGTGCAGCAGGTGCAAATGCTATTTAATCGTAAACCCTGTTACATTCTTTATCGGGTCATGGCTATTGGACCCGTCCTGATAGTAAACATGCAGCGGCCCATCCTCTTTAAGTGGTTTGCCGTCCTTTGAAAAGCCGAGGATTAGTCCATAAGCTTCTGTTAGGGGAAGTTCAATTTCATTGTCAGGCGTTTCAATCACCAGGTAATGCGCGTCTATGCCAGGCTCGGCATTTTCAATGAATGGCTTGAAGGGTATGCCGAAGGTTCCTGTCAGCACCTTTTCCTTTTGGAACTTGACCTCGGTTTTCAGGGTAGGCGGGTAAACCGCACCCTCCATGATTTCACGGTCCCAATGTTTTGATATTGATTTTGTATATGTTTCCAGTTCATCGCTCTTAGAAGATTCCTGTTGAAAATATGTAGTTAAATCTACTTTCCTGTCGTCGAAAATCCAGACTCCAGGATCCAGAGTGATCTTATACTTTATATTGCCTTTTAAAGGGATGATTCCTTCCATGTTGATCCTCCTGCCAATTAAACATCTTCATTTCATAGTATACCTATAAATAGATAAAATGTCATACACAGAGGATTTCCAAGAGAAACCAAAAATTTCTGATTCCCTAATATTCTTGCATTTTTAGCGCCTTAAGGGTAAAATTTATAGATAGGATCGGGTAATCGCTCGGAAACGGGGGGATCAAGTTGGCGTCTGATATGATTATAAACCATCAGGAAAAAGCCCATGCCTTGCTTAAGGCTGACGCTGATAAAATTTTAAAGCTGATCAAAGTGCAAATGGATAACCTGACTATGCCTCAATGCCCTCTTTATGAAGAGGTTTTGGATACGCAAATGTTTGGATTATCGAGAGAGATAGATTTTGCAGTCAGACTCGGCTTAATCGAAGAATCAGATGGGAAGGTAATTCTGGACCAATTGGAACGAGAACTTTCCATTCTACATGAGGCTTCGTTAAAAAAATAAATCATAAGAACTCAAACAGCCGTTATTGGATTGTTTGAGTTTTTTTGTGAATCTCGAAACAGCTTATATGATGGTTATTGACTTTTAGATGACATATTTTAAAGATGCTTTAAGTTTCTGCTAACTTTTACATAAATCAAGGCAGGATATTCTAACTTGTAGTAGAATAGATTAAACAACTTAGAAGATGGGGAAGAGACGATGTTTAAAAAAATACTCAAATCCTACGATTATGGCTTGATCATTGTCATTGCGCTCTTAAGCTTGTTTGGCCTTGTCATGGTCTACAGTGCGAGCATGGTCACCCGTTTTGAGGTCGAAAGTGACTTTTTCTATCAAAAACAAAAAATAAACTTGCTGCTGTCAGCAGTCGTGTTCGTTTTCATGGCAATTTTTCCTTATAAAGCGATGAAAAGCAACAAAATCCTTATACCAATGGTCGTTTCCAACCTGATAGGACTGCTGATTTTGTTCGTTGTCGGTAAAGTGGCGAACAACGCGCTTAGCTGGATTGAGCTTGGAGCGAGGAGCATACAGCCTTCCGAGATTGCGAAATTGAGTGTCATCATTTACCTGTCAGCTGTTTATGCGAAAAAACAATCCTATATCAATCAATTCAACAAAGGTGTCATACCTCCGCTTTTCTATCTGGTTTTCGTGTTCCTTCTCGTGGCTTTCCAGCCCGATTTCGGAACAGCTGGTATTATTATCATGATTGCGGGAGCCATCATTATCTCATCGGGAATGAGCATGAAAAATATGCTGAAACTCGCCATGATCATAGCAGTCTTTCTTGTTCCAATCTCACTTGTCATGAAGGATGAGGTATTCTCAGAGAAAAGGATTGAACGACTGACATCCTATAGTGATCCATTTATAGATGAACAAAAGTCAGGCTATCAGCTAGCCAATGCTTATTATGCAATTGGATCAGGCGGATTGACGGGGCTCGGACTGGGAGAAAGCAATCAGAAGCTTGGCTATTTACCTGAAGCACACACAGATTTCATAATCGCAGTCATCTCTGAGGAGCTTGGAGTTTTTGGTGTCGGGTTTGTGTTGCTTAGCCTGGCGTTCATAGTATTGAAGGGACTTTATATAGGAGCAAGATGCAAGGATCCATTTGGCAGCCTGCTCGCCATAGGCATAGCCAGCATGATTGGAATCCAATCATTTGTAAACCTTGGTGGAGCCTCTGGAGTTATTCCGCTAACCGGTGTTACGCTTCCGTTTGTTAGTTACGGCGGTTCGTCCTTGCTGCAAATGGCGATTGCTGCAGGCATTTTAGTTAACGTTTCGATGTTTGTTAATTTTGAAGAGAAATATAAGAAAGACAAGGAGGCACCTCAGTCGAAAGCGAACTCCGGTATGGTGCCGCAAAATACGTTTAAATTCAGGTCCTAAAAGAGGAAGAGGACATGAAAAGAGCTGCAGCGATTGCTGCAGCTCTTTATTTTGCCGTTGCTGGCTGTAAATTTACCGAGTCCTGGTTTTTGATGGTTGCGGCATTTTTCTTGCTTCTGCTGACGAGCAAGATAAAGTAGCTGAAAACACCAAAGAGGACGGATATAAAGAATGCGTGCCCAAGGGCAACGTATAAATTAAGTCTCGTAAAAATAATCATGGCACCCGCTGCTACCTGCAGGGATACAAGGACGAATGAAATGATCCAGCCCCAATAAAGGACTTTTTCATGCCTGTAATGTCTGATTGCAAGGTATGTGACATAGGCGATCCAGATAAAAATGAAGCCAGCTGCAGCCCTGTGGCCCATTTGGACCCATTCGTATATATTGGTTGGAAGCAAGGAGGTCCCATTCGAACAGAGCGGCCAATCCTTACAGACAAGACTGGCGTTCATATGCCTTACAAGGGCTCCGGTATAAACAACCATATAGCTGTAGACTGAAAGTCCGATTATATGGAATCTCATTCTTTTGTCGATAACGACCTTTTCTGCCTGGAATTTCTTATCTACTTCAAATATGAGCAGTGTCAATAGCAATACAGCTGAAAAGGAGATGAGCGATATGCCGAAATGCAATGCAAGAACGAAGTCTGATTGCCCCCACTTAACGGCTGCTGCTCCGATCAGAGCCTGCAGCATCAGAAAGAAAAAGGATAGAACGGATAAAAATTTAGTTTCGCGAATATGGCCGATCTTGCGCCATGTCCATATTGACAGTGCAAGCACCATGAGTCCGACGCTGCCGGAAACAAGCCTGTGGGCAAGCTCGATCACCAGCTCCGGAGTTATATCAGTTGGAACAAATTCGCCATTGCAGAGCGGCCACGATCTTCCGCATCCCATGCCAGAATCGGTTTTGGTCACAAGAGCACCGCCAAGCAAAACAAAAAGCATTCCGATTGTGGTCAGCACGGCAAGCCACTTAAGGGAACGTTGCATGAAAATATCACCTGCTTATTCAGAGTTCGATAAGTTGTCAAATTATAAACTTGACATGTATAATAAGAGAATCGTGTAGAAAGATAGAAATTCTATTCATATAATATCGGAAATTGCCGAAAATGAACAGGAAACAATACTTAAGATAGTACACAATAAAGATCAATTATTCAATACTTCTTCCGTCATATAGACAGGGAGGATATAAAAATGTAAAATTCTCATGCCAGGAACTCAAGGTGGACGGCAAAAATACATAACCGTTTAAAGCTGCCAGGAAAATATTATCCGAAAAATATATATTTAATGAGAGTGGATATCCCAACTGCCGATTTTAAATTCAATGGATTATTCCTTGCAATAAAAATGAAGTTTATGGATAATGGCGGTAAGACACAAATTAGTCATATTTTGTTCAAAAAAAATTCACAAAAAAGTTGTGAAGTGTGATTTAATATACAACGTAGGTGTTATTTTTCTACACAAACATTTAACAGCCTTTATACGTTGAGAATAGTGAAAACTATCTTTCATGATAGCAACTTAAACTCTTCTTTTTTTTGTAAAAATTTCGATTGTGGGATTTTTAAAAATCAAAAGGGGAAGAAGGAGGATATGGATGTCTAATTCAAAAGCTTTCAGTGAAGCGGTATTAGAGAACGGACAGCCTGCAGCCGCAGAAAGTACGGCTTTCAAAGACTTTCTTGCTTTGATTAAAGTCGGCATTGTAAATTCAAATGCTATGACAACATTCACGGGATTATGGCTGGCACTGCATTTCAGCGGTGCAAGATTCCTGGACAATATCGATTTGATTCTTGCAACATTGATAGGATCGTCCCTGATCGTCGCTGGCTCTTGCAGCCTTAATAACTATATAGACCGGGACATCGATCATTTAATGGAAAGAACTAAAGGAAGGCCAACTGTTACAGGCCGAGTGCAGCCGGGCAGAGTAGCGCTGATGAGCTTCCTGCTGATTGGATTGGGAACAGCGTTCTTGTTCACCACTACTGTTACTGCAGCAGTAATTGGCCTATTTGGTGTTTTCAGCTATGTTGTCCTCTATACAATGTGGTCAAAACGCCAGTTTGTCTCCAATACTATTGTTGGCAGCATTTCAGGAGCAGTTCCTCCGTTAATCGGCTGGGCTGCGGTAGATGCCAATCTTGATGTTTTGGCCTGGATGCTGTTTGCGATCGTTTTCGTATGGCAGCCTCCGCACTTCTATGCATTAGCAATGAGAAGGGTAGAGGAGTATCGTGCAGCTGGCATCCCAATGCTGCCTGTTGTAAAAGGATTCAAAGCAACTAAGCGATCAATTTTCCTCTGGATCACCGCATTGCTTCCGCTGCCATTCTTCATGCCATCGCTAGGAATTACCTTCATGGTATTGGCAACTGTGCTGAACATTGGCTGGCTTGCTTTGGGAATTTACCTGCTAAAGCTTAAAGATGATATTAAATGGGCAAAACTGATGTTTGTGTATTCATTACAATACCTTACAGTCATGTTTGTTGCTATGGTAATTGTCACACTCATTTAATCTTTGTTAGGATATTCTCTCTTTCTCGAGAGAGAATTTTTCCATATATTTTAACAACAAATTTATTAGATTTTTTACGAAAGAGGGGTTTAAAAAAGCTATGAAGATGCTTGCTAAATGGCGTCTGCTATCACTGTTCGCAATGATGGCACTAGTCTTGTCCGGCTGTGGAGAACCATACTTGTCTGCATTAAGACCTGCAGGTGAAGTGGCGCAAACACAGTATGAGCTCATGTTATTGAGTACGGCAATTATGGTGGGAGTAATTGCTGTTGTCACAATCATTTTTATTATTGTAGTTACAAAATTCCGCAGGAAAAATGACAATGAAATTCCAAAGCAGGTTGAAGGAAGCCACAAGCTTGAAATCCTGTGGACAGTCATTCCGATCTTATTGCTATTGATTTTAGCTGTGCCTACTGTTGCACAAACCTTCAATTTTGCTGATGTTTCACCAATGGATAAGAAAAACAAGGATGGCAAAACCGATGTCCTTGTTGTAAATGTCCGTGCGAATCTTTACTGGTGGGAATTTGAATATCCAAACCAGGAAATCATCACTAGCCAGGAATTAGTAGTCCCAACAGATGAAAAGGTTTACTTTAATCTGAAGGCTTCTGATGTAAAGCACTCTTTCTGGATTCCATCCGCTGGCGGAAAGATGGATACTAACACTGATAACGTGAATAAGTTCTGGCTTGAGTTCGACAGCAAAGGTGCTGATGAAGCAGGCGGACTATTCTACGGAAAATGTGCGGAGCTATGCGGCCCTTCACACGCATTGATGGACTTCAAAGTGAAAGCATTGCCTCGCGCTGAATTCGATCAATGGGTAGCAGGTATGCAGTCAGTTAAGGAAGCTCCTAAGGCTGAAACACAGACAGCACAGGAAGGACAAGAAATCTTCAACAAGAGCTGTATCGGCTGTCATGCTGTAACTCCAGCAAACACTGCTCCAGAAGCTGCTCGTGTTGGTCCTAACCTGACAAACTTTGGCGATCGTGCACGCGTTGCTGGAGTGTTAGACCATACTGAAGAAAATATCAAGAACTGGTTGAAGGATCCAGAAGCATACAAGCCAGGCAATAAAATGACTGGTAAATATGGAGAATTAAGCGACCAGCAGCTTGATGCATTAGCAGAATACCTAATGGGCTTAAAAGTCCAGAAATAACAGGGGAATTGTTTGAAAGGGAGGTAAAACTGTGAGTACCTATGCTCAGAAAAAGGGATTCGGTGCGACAATATGGGAGTTTTTAACGACTGTTGACCATAAGAAAATCGCAATCCTTTATCTTATTGCTGGCGGATTCTTCTTTGTCCTAGGCGGACTTGAAGCCTTATTCATCCGTATCCAGCTGGCTGTACCTAACAATGATTTTGTAAGCGCAGGATTCTACAATGAAATCCTGACGATGCACGGAACAACAATGATTTTCCTTGCAGCGATGCCGCTCGTTTTTGCTTTCATGAATGCTGTTATGCCACTGCAGATCGGTGCGCGTGACGTTGCGTTTCCATTCATGAACTCATTGAGTTTTTGGCTGTTTTTCTTTGGAGGAGTATTCCTGAACCTATCTTGGTTCCTGGGAGGAGCTCCTGACGCAGGTTGGACTTCATATGCATCTTTATCGATTGCATCTGAAACCCACGGTATTGATTTTTACGCATTAGGATTGCAGATTTCCGGTGCTGGTACACTGATGGGTGGTATAAACTTTCTTGTTACAATCATCAACATGCGTGCACCTGGTATGACTTATATGCGTATGCCAATGTTTACATGGGCAACTTTCGTTACATCTGCTCTAATCTTATTCGCATTCCCTCCATTAACGGTTGGGTTGTTCTTATTGATTTTTGACCGTATGTTTGGTTCTAACTTCTTTATTACAGCAAATGGCGGTAATACGATTATCTGGGAACATCTTTTCTGGATATTCGGACACCCTGAAGTATATATCCTGATCCTTCCGGCATTCGGTATTTTCTCAGAGATTTTCTCGATCTTCTCAAGAAAGCGTCTGTTCGGATACTCATCAATGGTATTCGCGACTGTATTGATCGGTTTCCTTGGATTCATGGTTTGGGCTCACCATATGTTCACAACAGGTCTTGGACCAATTGCCAACGCAATCTTTGCAGTAGCGACAATGGCGATTGCCGTTCCTACTGGTATCAAGATTTTTAACTGGCTGTTCACAATGTGGGGCGGAAGCATCAAGTTCACTACGCCAATGCTTTGGGCTGTAGCGTTCATTCCTTCATTCGTAGCCGGTGGTGTAACGGGTGTCATGCTTGCATCAGCTGCAGCTGACTATCAGTACCATGACAGCTACTTCGTAGTAGCCCACTTCCACTACGTTATCGTAGGTGGGGTAGTATTCGCGCTATTTGCAGGCGCACATCTGTACTGGCCAAAAATGTTCGGTACAATGCTTAATGAAACTTTGGGTAAAATCACTTTCTGGTTATTCCTGATTGGTTTCCACCTGACATTCTTTATCCAGCACTTCCTAGGACTGATGGGTATGCCACGTCGTATCTTTACTTTCCTTCCTGGACAAGGACTTGAGACGGGTAACCTGATCAGTTCGATCGGTGCCATCTTCATGGCAGTAGCGGTAATCGTTCTTTTGATCAACGTAATCATTACAAGTGTCAAAAATGAAAAGGTTGGAAATGATCCGTGGGGTGACGGCCGTACTCTTGAGTGGGCTATCGCATCACCACCGCCTTTCTACAACTTTAAGCAGCTTCCTTTAGTCCGTGGATTGGATGCTTACTGGCTTGAAAAGATGGAAGGCAAAAAAGGCATGACGCCTGCAGAACCGCTTGGCGATATCCATATGCCTAATAATTCTTTCATTCCTTTTGTCATCTCATTTGGATTGTTCGTTGCTGCATTCGGAGCAATGTATCACGCTGACCACGCATGGGGCCTTCCGGTTCTGATTCTGGGTATGGCTATTACATTAGGTTCAATGTTCGTACGCTCAATTAAAGATGATCATGGATTCCATATTCATAAAGAAGATTTAATGGACGATGATAATGATAAGGGGGTAAAGGCATAATGCAAGCTGAAGAAAAATTCACTTATGAAACATGGCCTGCCGCGCCTGAAAAAGCAACCCTCGAAGCAAAAAACAAGTTTTTGGGCTTCTGGTTTTTCCTTGGTGGAGAAACAGTATTGTTCGCAACACTGTTTGCCACATATCTTGCATTAAAAGATAAGGTTCCAAGTGCTGATCATGCTCTTGCTAAGGACATCTTTGAAATCCCGCTTGCATTCGCAGCTACTATGCTCTTATTGACAAGCTCTTTGACAAGTGTGTATGCAATGTATCACATGAAGAACTTTAACTTTAAAAAGATGCAGCTTTGGTTAGGACTGACTGTTCTTTTAGGAGCAGCCTTCCTTGGTCTTGAAATTTACGAATTCAATCATTATGTGCATGAGTTCCACCATACATTTACTAGCAGTGCCTTCGGTTCAGCCTTCTATACATTGGTTGGCTTCCACGGCGGTCACGTTGCTTTTGGATTGTTGTGGATCACTACTTTGATGGTTCGTAATTCTAAGCGTGGATTGAACCTTTACAACGCTCCTAAGTTTTATGTTGCCAGCCTTTACTGGCACTTCATCGACGTTGTCTGGGTATTCATCTTCACGGTAGTATATCTAATGGGAATGGTGGGATAATCTGATGGCGAATCAACAACCAAGTTCAGGGAACCCAAGAGTAGACATCGAATATCGTCGCAAAAAGAGCGCCGAAGAGATGAGATACCAAATCATTTCTTTTGCATTGATGATTTTCTTGACAATTGTGGCTTTCGTGGCAGTAGGATATGAAGGATTCTCAGGATGGTTCACAGTACCATTTATCCTTCTGCTTGCAGTCGTACAGGTCATTTTCCAGCTTTACTACTTCATGCACATGAGCCACAAAGGACATGAAGCACCAGCTCTATTCCTTTACTCAGGCGTGTTAGTTGGAGCTATAACAATTCTCACTTTCACGACCATCATTTGGTGGTAAGCATTAAACAAATAGCTAAAGAAAAAATCGGCCATTCAAGCCGATTTTTTCTTTGTAGCCTATACTTCTAATTAATGGAAGTGTCATTTCGTTGAAAGTGCATACCAACGCCAGTATAATGAAAGTAAAGTTTTAATTTGGACGGGGTGGAATAGATTATGCTTACTCTAGACATGTTTGGATTCAGAGCCTTATGGAGCCCGTTTTTTTTCGCGTTCATGGCAGTTTTGCTGATTGCTTATTACCTGGTGGTTTTTAAATATTATAATCGTTTCAAGGATGGGTCACCTGCTACCGTAAAGCAGGCAGCGTATTTTACATCCTTTGTTCTTGTTCTGTACCTTGTAAAAGGATCTCCAGTTGATTTATTGGGCCATATCATGTTTTATGTGCATATGACTCAGATGGCAGTTCTTTATCTAGTATTGCCGCCATTATTGATTTTTGGATTGCCACAATGGCTTTGGAGATCGGTTTTATCACTGCGTTTGATTGACCGGCTGTTCCGATTCTTCACGAAGCCATTAATTGCGTTGATTATGTTCAATGGAATTTTCTCTATTTACCACATACCTTTGATCTTTGACTTTATTAAGACAGATATGTGGCTTCACGCTGGATACACCGCCGTCTTGTTTGTTCTGTCAATCTTGATGTGGTGGCCTTTGATTAACGAATTACCGGAATACCAAACCCTGTCAGGGGTAAAGAAGATGGGCTATATTTTTGCAGACGGTGTGTTGATCACACCTGCTTGTGCACTGATTATTTTTGCGGATGCGCCAATGTATGCTACTTTCTCTGATCCAAATGCATGGGCACAGGCTATGCAGTTATGTGTTCCTTCTGCGACGTTAGCATCGCTTAATTTATCCGGTCCGGAAGCGTTCAGCTCGATATCGCTCCTTCATGACCAGCAGCTCGGCGGAGTTATAATGAAGGTAATCCAGGAAATCGTTTATGGCATCTTCCTGGGCTATGCTTTCTTCCAGTGGTTCCGATCTGAAGAGGACCAGACAGAACAGGATGCTATTAACCTGGCGCGTGCACCTCAGCCGGCCAAATAATATTAAAATAAACAGGCTTCCCATTTTGAACTGTACCCCGTCAAGTAGACAATCGAAATAATAAAAATGATTTAAGCGGCGTTAGCTCTATATTCTATAGGGCTAAGGCCGTTTAATCGTTTTTGATATCTATCGTGATTATAAAAATGTATGTATTCATCTATTG
>NZ_JBYNSB010000056.1:0-61321 GCF_057785455.1 Mesobacillus sp. | reverse complement strand
GTTTACGTGCTAGAAGTTCAATTCCAAGTGGACCACTCAGATACTCCTGCACCACCATTACTTTAAAACTTTCACTATATTTAGCCATAATAAAACACCCCAGAAGTTAGAATTTCACTCTAACTTCTGGGGTGCACATTAAAAGCTGGCTTTTTTATTTTCCTGAATTGGTCCTGGAATATTGAACAAAAATAGAATTTATGGCATCTTGTAATATAACGAAGGAATTTGGGGGCAGGAAAATGATAATCGATTTAATAAAATGCCATGGTTCTCACAATGATTTTTTACTTATAGATGAATCTGAAGGGAATTATAAGCTGGACGATTTTAAAAGAAGAGATCTCGCTTTGGCTCTTTGTGACCGGGAATCCTCTTTAGGGGCAGATGGAATTTTGTTCATCCGGGACAGCAGCCGGGCAGATGCGCAATACCGGATTTTTAATTCAGATGGTACTGAGGCTTCAATGTGCGGCAACGGTTTGCGCTGTGCTGGCAGGTATGTATGTGAAAAGCTGGGCAAAGATGAAGCTGTGATTGAAACTATGAAAGCTGATCTGAAGGTAAGGAAGCATGATGACATTTTTATTGATATTCCAACCTATCAGGTGGAAATCTCACCAGTTACTTTCGCATTAAAGGACTTACCGCTTATTCTTGATAAAGAAACACTTCTCCAGGAAAAGATTCCACAGCTGAGCGAAGAACTGGTGTTCACGGCTTTAGCTGTCCCTAATCCTCATTTAACGGCAATTGTCGGCAAGGACCATATTGACTCAGGCTTGCAGGAGGAGATCAGCCGTCAGGTGAACGGACCGAATGAATTGTTTCCAGACGGAGTAAATGTCAGCTTCATCAGGCTGCTTGAAAAAGGGAATATTTATGTACGAACATTTGAAAGAGGAGTGGGCTTCACCAATGCATGCGGGACTGCGATGTCAGCATCTGCTCTTGTCACTTGCCTGGTTGGGGAAAATGAATTAAGAAAGCCAATAAACGTTTATAATAATGGCGGCATGGTACAGTGCGCAGTACATGAAAACAATGGAATCTATACAATTGATCTTATCGGCAATGCTACTTATGTCTACTCAGCTAAACTTGAGGTGGATTTCAACGTGGATGGAATTGTGTCCGAAATGTTGGAGCAGGAGGAATATAGTGAAGAGGACCAATACTCTCTTCTTGAGGAGCATGCGAAAAAGTATCTCTCAGCATTTTAAATCTAAGTCTCAATCCTGGGAAAAAAGCTCCGGACTTTTTATCAAAATCATAGCTTCGCCTTATACAGTGACGAAATTGGTTTAATTAATTTCAGCCTCCTGACCTTTCTGGATCAGGAGGCTTTTCGTATACGATGGACTATTTTTTAGCTTTTAAAATCTTCAGCACAGGTTCAAAATTTTGATCCTCCTTTGCTTTGAAATAATCCCTGAAAGGGCATCCATGTTTTTGGACCCTTTGGATAATCGTTCCCAGATTGAAATTGTCAATTTTTAAATCATCGGTGACCTCTCTCCAAAAAAGGGGGGTCGCAACACCTGCATGTGATTTCCCTCTTGCTGAATAGGGACTGACAATGGTTTTTCCCTCGGCATGCTGTACGTAATCCACATAAAGCCTGTTACCCCGATTTTTTTTCAGCCGCTCGATTGTGAATGAATCGGGATCCTTTGATACCAGATATTGAGCAATGAATGAAGTGAATAGCCTTGTGTCATCATAGCTGTATGTGTTGGCCGGAAGCGGTATATATATCTGAAGACCCTTGTTCCCGGAAGTTTTAATAAAACTGATAAGCTTTAGCTCATCCAATACTTCCTTGATGTACTGCGCTGCTTTAACCGCAAGAGGGAAATATTCTCTTGATGGAGGGTCAAGGTCAAAAACGATTTCATCTGGCCCTTTGCTGCTGATGGTCTGGAACGGGATATGGAATTCAATCGCGATTTGGTTTCCAAGCCATAAAAGTGTTTTGAGATTGTTGCAGACAATGTACTCAATTCCCTCGGATTTGGCAGTCAGGACAAATTCGGGAGCATAGTCTGGCACGTTTTTTTGATAAAAGGCCTCGCCGAACATCCCGTGCGGATAGCGGATTACCGTTAAAAGCCTGTCCTGTAAAAATGGCAGCATATAAGGTGATATCTCTCTTAGGTAATGGATATAGTCCATCTTCCTAATGGAGGGAACCTCCCATAATGGCTTATCCGGATGAGTGATCTCGACATCCAGCGGCAAGTTCTTCTGCTGAAAGACAAATTTATCATAGGTACAGTCATTTGGCTTTAAATCGAAACGAAATTGGTGGAAGTGTGGCTCGCGCAGCTGATCCTCATACATTTCCAGATACTTTACCTCAAGGCAGATGCCTGGAGGGACATAGATAAACTGATCATCCTCACCACTTTTATTATTTTTGATAATCTGGCGGAGTGCATTTTTCTCCTCTGGCTTGAAACCGAATATGACTAAGCCAACCTGATGGACTTGATCATCCTTATATACGGAGATATAAAAATACCCATTGGATTTTTCATATGCGGTGACAAAACAGGATACATATTTCCAGTTTTTTGCCTTGATCCATGCTTCTGTCCGTTTTCCTTCCTCCCATTTGCTTTTTATTTGCTTCGCGACAATCCCTTCACCATCAAAAAGGACAACCTTTTCCCATATCTTGTCCAGGTCTGTTTCGGCAGGGATAAGCTGTATAAGCTTTGGACTGACTGGATTTGGTTCAGCAGGCAGTTCTAATTGCTGAAAAAGGGACTCAAGCCGGTGTTTTCGCTCTTTGTACTCTAATGATTTCTGGCTTTTTCCCTTAAGTGTAAGAAGATCGAACACTAGGAGCCTGCATGGATTTTGCTTCGCGGAAAGCTGGATTCTTTCTTGAGACCTCATCCGCCCTCTGATTTGGATGGCTGAAAAGTTCGCTTTATAAGGATTTTCAAGAAAAACCAGCTCTGCATCCAATTCGATTGGCAAGAAGGGCTCAAATATTTCTTTATGTAAGAGTAAATAATCTTTAATTTCTGGAAAGATTGGGAGCAGAGGTTTTCCGTTTCGGCTTGTCAGTTCGGGTTCGTTTTCCCATTTTAAAATGGCCCTGAAGCCATCGAATTTCGTTTCATAGCGCCATTCTTTTCCTCGGGGAATCTCAAATGCCAGTGTAGGAAGCATTGGTTTCAGCATCTTCTCATTCCTTTCACCAGTGTAAGTATAGTGTTCCTGTTTCCGAGGAAACTAGTCCGCTGGGAAATGTTTTAACGAATGAATACAGCAATCTAATGCAAATTAGTAATAAAAGATGAAGGATGGGTTCAACTATGCATACAATATGGAAAGGGAGCATAAGCTTTGGGCTAGTTAATATCCCGATCAAGCTCCATGCTGCAACTGAAGATAAAGATGTAAAATTAAGGACTCTCCATAAAGAGTGCCATTCACCTATTAAATATGAAAAAGTATGCCCGGTTTGTGACAAGGAAGTCGGCAATCAAGATATCGTTAAGGCATACGAATATACAAAAGGCAAATTCGTGGTCCTTGAGGATGAAGATTTAGAAGCACTCCGGAAGGAAAATGAAGAGAAAGCCGTTGAAATCATCGATTTTGTAAAGATGTCCGATATTGATCCAATTTACTACCAGCGGAGCTATTTCATGTCGCCAAACGAAAGCGGAAGCAAAGCATACTCTCTGCTTAGAAAAGCGCTGGAGGAGTCCAAAAAGGTAGGTATCGCCAAAATCATGATCAGGGCTAAGGAACAGCTTGCTGTAATCAGGGTTTACAATAACACGCTTGTTATGGAAACCATCCACTTCCCCGATGAAGTGAGGAATACGGTCGATGTACCCAATGTTCCGGAAGAAGATAAGGTTACCGAGAAAGAGCTTGAAACTGCTATTATGCTTATTGATCAGCTGACGACAAACTTTGAACCGGATAAGTATAAAGATGAGTACCGGACCGCCTTATTAGATCTGATTGAAGCTAAAAGGACTGGTAAAGAACTGGTTACCCCAACCGAAAAAGAGCCAGTATCAAATGTTACCGATCTGATGGCAGCTCTTCAGGCATCGATCGATCGAACAAAGCCAGAAAAAAAGGAACCTGCCAAGAAAAAGAAAGCAGCCGCAAAACCAAAAGCCAAGGAAAAGAAGCAAGCGTGATTACGTTTCATTTAGAACCCGGCCAGGGGAATCCTGGCCGGGTTTGTTTTTTTTACTGGAGAAACGAAAACAAGGAGATGTCCCTTCGATTGCCGAATAAAATAAATAGATAAAGGGGGTAAAAAAATGAGAAAAGTTTTAGTACTAGGCGGGACGCAGTATTTTGGAAAAAAACTTGTCCGAAAATTACTTGAAAATGGCGACATCGTAACAATCGCAACAAGAGGAACCAAAATTGATCCCTTTGGTGACCAGGTAGAGAGGCTTGTCATAGATCGTGAAAACCGTGAATCGATGATGGAAGCATTCCAGGATAGATCTTGGGATATCGTCTATGACCAATCCTGTTTTTCACCTATAGAGGCAAAGGATACCTCCGATGCATTAAAAGGAAAAACAGGACGCTATATCTTTACTTCAACCCAGGCAGTTTATGACTTCGGCACACTGCATAAAGAGGAGAATTTTAATGCCGCTGATTATGAAATCAATTACAAAACGCGGAAAGAATATCCTGGATATGAAGGTTATAAAGAAGCTAAACGCGCATCAGAGGCAGTTTTTCATCAACTGGGATCTTTTGATGCGGTCTCCGTCAGGTTCCCCATTGTCGTGTCAGAAGATGATTATTCTGAAAGACTGAAGTTTCATGTTGATAAAATCATTGCTGAAGAATCAATAGGTATACATAATCCTGATTTCCGCTATAGTTTCATCCATGCAGAGGAAGCAGCCGATTTTTTAATGAAAATAGGGAATCATGAATTTTCTGGCGCGATTAATCCTGGCTCAAAAGGTGATGTCAGCCTGCGTGAGCTGGTAGAAAAGATCGAAAGGCAGACAAATAAATCAGCACTAATTGATACAAGCGTGAAAGCGGAATTTCCATCCCCATATTCATTGCCTGGTTCCTGGTCCATCGATACTTCAAAGGCTGAAGAGTTGGGATTTGAATTTACCAGCCTTGATCAGCTGCTTGACAGCTTGATTAAATTTTATGTGTAATAAAGAACCAGGTGCCTAATTTGCACCTGGTTCTTTATTCGCCCCTTACTGTTATCTCCATCTGCGCGTTATAGCCATAGCCTTTCTCGTTCCATACTGCTTCATTGGGTTGTTCATTTCCAGAACGATCAGCAGCTCTTACTGTAATTCTATATTCCTTGCCTGATTTGATGCTGATTGGAAACTGCCATTGAACTGTTTGAAATTCCTTTGGCTCTTCCAGCAGTCTGGCAGGTGTCCAGCTTCTGCCTTGATCAAAACTAAGTTCCACCTTATCGATTACTCCATTTCCTGTCCAGGCTATACCCTTGATAAGATGGTTGCCTACAGCCAGGAATTGCTTATCCATTGGCTGGAGGATCGTGGAGTTTACTTTATTATTGGTTACTGGCTCGGCAGTGCCATCTTTATAATAGTAAACATAATCCTCTGTCTGGAATGGACCAGTGAAATGATCCTGAATCACGATAATTTCGGTCAGCCATTTTACTGATGCCATTCCATACCAACCAGGTACAATCAGTCTGAATGGAAACCCATGTTTCGGTGTAATCGGTTTTCCGTTATACTCATAGGCTATAATTACCTCAGGGTTCAATGCTTTTGAAAGTGGCAAGCTCCTTTCAAAATGCACTTGTTTATTTTTCTTAATACCAGAATCCTTCCCCTTAAAGGCAATCTCTCTGGCATGATACTTGATTCCGCTCTTTTCCAGCAAATTGGATAAAGTGACACCCTTCCACACCCCCTGGCTCATTGCGCCATTCTCCCATTGCTCTCCAAACACTTTTTCTTTAAAAAGAGCACGTTTATTCCCGGAGCATTCTATCAAGGTTTCAACCGTATTAGAGGGCATATGCACGATATCGAAATAGCTGAATTTCATTGGCTTCTCTACCAATCCTGAAAGCTGTATCCCGATGTCTTCAGATGATAGAAAGGGATAATCAAAATGGTTCCTCCTGTAGAATAAAGCTGTAGGAACAGACTGGTTGTGATTAAGAAAATGAATGGGTGTTTCCTGGTTCTCAGGGTCCAGACTCCTTGTTGTCAACCGAGGCCTTTTATTCCAGGGTGTACTACTGATGGTTACCACTCCCTTCATCGATAAATGTATTTTAAGGCCAGTAAAGAAAGAACCATTATTGAGATGTGGCTCAGGTGTATATACATTATGTCTGAACGAGCATTTAGTTAAGGGTCTTATTTAAAATAAGAAAAATTAAAGGATTTCCCAGTCAACTGTCAAATATTATTAGAACAAGTTTTGTTCAGGGGGGCAACGCAGCATGGATAAGAAAACGAAAATGAAGTTCTTGATTGTATCGGCAGCTATGTTCATTTTGGCTTTTGGATTATATGCAGGGTACTCCTTCTGGGAGACGGAAAATCAGGACTTGAGGAAAATCAGGGAGGCTGCAGCCGCTCAAACTGATGGCAGTGAAGAAGTGGCTGTTTTTCAGCAGGATGCCGGTACAGATTATAAAAATGTTGGTAATTTCATATCTAAATTTCATGAGGAATTTAACCAGTCCCTTGGCTGGGGTGGGATTGAATCGGTTAATTGGGATGAACAAAGGGAAGCTGCTGCTGAAGTGCTTGGAGTACTGGCGACTATACATACTGAGAATCCAGACCTGCAAACAGACTTTAGTGCAATAGCCAATTTTGCTGGCAATGTGGAAGAAGGAAGCAAGGAGAAAAAAATCTATTGAAACTGCATCGTTATTTTCATGATCTGGATATTGAATTCAATGGCTATAAAAAAACGAATGATTATTTTGATGTAACTGAATATAAGCGGTCAGAAAATGGTTAACTAGAGCTTTCCTGGGTATCATAAAATGGACTAAATCATACTTTAGGAATGGAGTGAGATGACAGATCATATGAAAATTGTTGTGTTGTCTGACACCCATATGCCCAGAAAGTCAAAGAACTTACCAAAGATCCTCATTCAGGAAATGGAAACAGCAGATACAATAATCCACTGCGGAGATTGGCAGACTGTAGAGCTTTATCAGGAGCTTAAGCAGTATGGAAAATTGACTGGGGTAACAGGCAATGTGGATAGTCCGGAATTAAAAAGAATTTTAAACCCCAGAGAAATCATTAAAGCAGGGGAATTCAAAATAGGAATAGTCCATGGCCATGGCACCGGCAAAACAACTGAAAAGCGTGCTCTGGAAGCTTTTCGGACAGAACATGTGGATTGTATTATTTATGGACACTCACATATTCCAGTAAAAAAGGAAACAAACGGGCTCGTACTATTCAACCCAGGGTCGCCGACCGATAAAAGAAGACAGAAAGAATTTTCGTATGGTATCCTGACTATTGGAGAAAAAATAGAGGCGGAGCATGTTTTTTTCGCAAGTAAAGAATCAGAATCCAGGAGTTGTTGAGTCTTGAAAACTTTCAATGTTAAGTTCCATGCGGAAGACCAGGTTGAAACGATGGCGGTCCAGAAATTGAGCGCCGAAGATTATGAGAAAGCAACTGAGGGCGGCACGCGCCATTTGTTTGACCTCGATACAAATATCGGTTTTTTTGTGTTTTTTGACGCAGAGGATAATGACGGAAAAGAATCGTACTTAGTCCTCCAGTACGAAGAGCAAAGTGAAGAGCCATCAAATTGTTATGGATTTGGATTAAAGGATTTTTATGAATTCGCAGCCTTGTATCTGAATGATCTCGAGTTCAGTGAGGAAATGGGCGAGGAAGAATATGGACCAGTTCAGCATTTGGCCCACCTGCTTCTTCATATCGTTGAAGAAGGTAAATCTGTGGAAGTGTAATTTTAAAATAAAGACTCTGTTAATGCCGAATGTTGATTTTTAAACCCTGTTTCTCTTCGTTCCAGGCGCGAAGACTCCTTCGGGATGAAGAGGGCAGGTGAGACCCCACAGGAGCAAAGCGACGAGGAGTCTCAGCGCACGCCCCGAGGAAAGCGAAGCGCCTGGAACGAAAATCAACAGCCTAACAGAGCTAAAATAAAAAAAAGAGCAGTTCTGCTCTTTTTTTATTCCTCTGTATCTGAATTTTCTTCTGGCTGGAGGTGCTGCAAGCAATATGCTTTTACTGCTTCCGCCTCATCATCT
This sequence comes from Mesobacillus sp., assembly GCF_057785455.1. Classification (NCBI taxonomy): domain Bacteria; kingdom Bacillati; phylum Bacillota; class Bacilli; order Caryophanales; family Bacillaceae; genus Mesobacillus; species Mesobacillus sp. The sequence continues at coordinate 53,040 of NZ_JBYNSB010000056.1, read as the reverse complement.
TCCAAATCGAAATCCAGTACCTTTTCGGTTTCCTCTTCTATAAAATAGTTCTGCAGGATTCGGCCTTCATTTCCTTCAGCAAGGAAGATTACTTTTAAAAGCAAGCCTTTGTCTGTATATAGTTCATCGTCTTCCTCGACTTCAATGTCTAAATAAAATTCATATCTGTTTCCTTCAAGAAGGCCAAATGGGTCTTCTAGCAGTTCAACAGAATGTCCAATAATCTCCATTAACATATCATCCTTTTAAGTTTGTCTTTTTTATTATATATCGAAAAGATGGACAACAATCAAGAATTTAGCCAAAAACAAAAAACGCCTCCAATAGTTTGGACGCGATTTTTCAGAAGGAATCCTTGAATTTTCTTTATAATAGCTTGCTTGTTTAGCAAAACCTTTGATTATTTAAACTTAAAGTTGGTCCAATAATGCATATTCCTTCATTTAAATAAAGAGCTGTAAAGCCTGGTACCCAAAAAACAGTCCAAATCCAATCAAGGATAAGCCGGATAAAATGGAAATGAAAATCAGAAGCCTGGCAGTGAGCAGTTTTCGAAAGCTGCTAGATATTGCTGCCATTATAATATCCCAAAGAATTAGTCCAAGGATTATTCCCATGCTATAAAGAATAAGCTCCCCGGTACCGTAGGTTGTGGCCGTTTTCGCGAGCACAGATCCATAAATCCCCAGCCAAAATAGGATGGTCAGAGGATTGGAAATAGACATGATGAAGCCTGTACCGAAGGATTTCAGACCGGACTCGCTACTTCGTGATTGCGTGAGGAGTTTATTTGAGTTCATCAGAGTTTCAATTCCGGTGTACATAAGAACAAAAAATCCAAACAGCCAAAGAAAGGACTGCATGAAAGGGGCTTCAAGGAATTTCACTACGCCAAGATATACAGTTAGCATGTAGACGATATCCGCTGTCAAGGCGCCAAGGCCGAGGAGCCAAGCCTGCAAAAACCCGCTTTTGATCCCTTTGTCCATTTGCGCTGCATTAACAGGTCCGATTGGCGCTGCCAGGGAAAGCCCCAAAAATATGTATCCTAAAAAAACGCTCATGTCTTACCTCCAATTGCCTAGCATTCGTATTGCTTGTACTATTTCTATTCAGAATATTGGAGGGTAAAACCTAATTTTCTGTTAACAGCTAAAAATTATCTTATGGAGAAATAAAATCATGCATGTTTGCATATACTGATAACTGTTGTTCGCTTAAGAACGCTAAAAGGTTCTTCTTTGGTAAAAATAAGAAAGTATGATAAAATGAAATAGATATCAACTTTCGAATAATTCATTTATTATAAAAAGTTATACTTTCTGGCTTTTTATAATAAATGAATTTTTTTATCAATGGATCGGTTATCACTAATATAGGAGCGTGAGGAAATGGCATTTGGCAGAAAACCGCCTGAAGAAATCGTGACAGCAGAGACGAAAATATGGGTATGTACTTCTGATGATTGCAATTGCTGGGTCCGTGACAATTTTAAGAGCAGCAATGTCCCCACTTGCCCGATTTGTAAAAGTGAAATGGAACAAACAACAAAGGTGTTAGAAGTTGTGAATAACCACAGCCAGAATTTAATCGGCTAAAAGAAACAGCAGCCCGCGGGAATCCGCGGGCTGTTTCTTTTTATGTACTGAGATATTCTGGTTTTTTGGTTTTATTGAGCCTTGGAGTTAGTAATGGGACGGGACCCATGGCTGTTAAAGAGCAAAAATAATATTAAAATGGAAAAACAAAAAAAGTGCCTATTGTTTAGGCACCTTTTCTGTATGCGGATGAGAGGACTTGAACCTCCACGGTGTTGCCACCACTAGAACCTGAATCTAGCGCGTCTGCCGATTCCGCCACACCCGCGAATGAATATATAAAGATTATAGCATAATAACAATAATTTTCAATTAGAATCTTATGGCAAAGAAAAATAATTATCCATTGAATGCCTGAAGTGTTAAGGTTGTTGTTCCTGACATACAATTTACAAAGTTTGTGTTGGGGGACGAGATCTTGAATGTGAGTCTATTAATCAGCTATATATTTTTGGGATTGACCTTGGCGGCGCCAATAGGCCCTGTCAATTCTGCAAGATTGGACAAGGGTATCAAAAATGGGTTCTGGCATGCATGGGTCGTCGGAACCGGTTCAATGATTGCTGATGCTATTTTTATGCTGCTGATTTATTTTGGCCTTGTGAATTTTTTGGACATCCCCGCCATCCAGATTTTCCTTTGGCTATTTGGCGGGTTTGTCCTGATCTATTCGGGTGCAGAATCGATCATGAAAGCAAATTCCATTGAGCTTGGTTTCAGCAGAGGCAAGGAATCACTGCTGAAATGTTTTCTGACAGGCTTTCTAATGTCGATCAGCAGCCCGTTATCAATCCTGTTCTGGCTTGGGATTTACGGTTCCGTTCTCGCCAAAACCGCGAGCAATTATGGTAGAACGGATTTGCTTATTTACAGCAGCATGATATTCCTGGGGCTGGCATTATGGGACATCTTTGTTGCTGCCATTACGACCGGTTTCAGGAGATTCCTGAATTATAGCAGTCTGAGAGCTATATCCATTATATCAGGCATATCTCTTCTAGGATTCGGAGGCTATTTTGGCTATCAAGGAATTATTGCCCTTTTATAAGCGAGGGAAAAAGCGTTCCTCAAAGGTGGAACGATTTTAACAATTAACGCATTAGCGCGCCGGGGGTCAGACCCCCGGCGCGCTAATGCGTTAATTGGGGGAATTGTTTGAAAACAATCAATAACAGTCACGAATTATTCAAATTTGATTAAAAATGATTGTTTATGATAGAAAATGATTGATTTCTGTAATCGATTACATTAATATAAAGCTACGAAGCAATTAGGAGGTTTGGCTCATGCTTACACCTGAGCGCCACCAGCTGATATTACAGCTTATCAAGGAAAAACCTATAGTGAAAATACAGGAGCTGGTTGATTTGACAGATGCGTCAGAATCGACCATTCGCAGGGATTTGACAGTTCTTGAAGAAGGAAAGTTCCTGAAAAGGGTACATGGAGGAGCAGCCAGGCTGAAGGGAAAGCTTCAAGAGCCGAGCATGGTTGAAAAATCCGCCAAAAACCTTCATGAAAAGAAACAAATTGCACAGTATGCAGCAAGGCTTGTAGAAGAGGGTGACAGCATTTATCTTGATGCGGGTTCAACAATCATGGAAATGATTCCTTACTTGCCCGCAAACGATATTGTGGTCGTGACAAATGGGCTTATGCATCTGCCGCTGCTGCTTGAACGAAATATTGAAACATATGTAATAGGAGGCTATGCGAAGCCGAAAACAAATGCGATGATCGGCAGAGGAGCGTTAGCCAGTCTTGAACAGTATCGCTTTGACAAATGCTTCCTCGGTGTGAATGGAGTCCATCCACAATCGGGCTACACTACACCTGATCAGGAGGAAGCGATGATTAAGCAAAAGGCAATCTCTCTTTCAAGAGAAATCTTTGTCCTGGCTGATGATAGCAAATTCTCGGAAATCGCTTTTGCCAAGATAGCCGATTTGCACGAAGCCACCATCATCACCAATACATTGGATGTTGAAATGGAAGGCCAATATACAAGCAAAACTTCAATAAAGGTTGTGACCTCATGATCTACACATTAACACTGAATCCATCTGTTGATTATATTGTTGAATCAGATGAGTTCGTCCTTGGAGAATTGAATAGAAGCAAGAAAGAAACAAAACTTCCAGGAGGGAAAGGGATCAATGTTTCCCGCGTTCTCCGTTCCATGGGCGTGGAAAGTAAAGCGATTGGCTTTCTCGGCGGCTTTACTGGGAGATATATTGAGGAATTTCTCAATCGGGAAGGGATTTATACTGGTTTTGTCAAGGTAGAGGGAGATACAAGAATCAATATAAAATTGAAGGCGGATTCCGAGACTGAAATCAATGCACGCGGGCCAGAGGTTTCGGCATTATCTGTCGGCTTGTTAAAGGAACAGATCAAACAGCTTGGGAGTGGAGATTACCTCGTACTTGCCGGCAGCATCCCCTCAAGTATGCCCAAGTCGATATATGAAGAGATTGTTCAAATCTGTAAGGGTACAGGTGCAGAAGTACTGATAGATGCAGAAGGAGAACTGCTGAAAACGGTACTTGATTATCGTCCATTCCTGATTAAGCCAAATCACCATGAGTTGGGCCAATTTTTCGATAAAGAAATTACAACAAAAGAGGATGCCATTTTCTATGGGAAAAAGCTGGTTGAAGCAGGAGTTAAAAATGTAATCGTGTCTCTGGCGGATAAAGGGGCGGTATTCATAAACGAAGCTTCAGCATATGTTGCATCCGTGCCAAAGGGTGAGGTCAAAAGCTCTGTTGGTGCCGGAGATTCAATGGTTGCCGGATTCCTGGCGAATTATATAAAGACAAAAGACCCGAAAGAAGCGTTTCGCTATAGCGTTGCCTCCGGAAGCGCTACAGCTTTTTCAATTGGTTTATGCACCGCTGAACAAGTAGAGCAGCTTCTTCCACAAGTAGAAATAGAAGAGTTCAAGTAAGGGGGAAAGAGAAATGAAAATCACAAAGTTGCTAACGAAAGAAACGATTCTTTTATCCATGCAGTCACGTGCAAAGCAAGAAGCGATCGACGAGCTTGTCGAAGTCCTTGATAAGGCCGGAAAAATATCAGATCGAACTGCATTCAAATCAGCAATTATAAAACGCGAAGAACAAAGTACAACAGGAATTGGTGATGGAATTGCGATTCCGCATGCAAAAACCGAAGTTGTAAAAACCCCGGCAATTGTCTTTGGAAGATCGGACTCAGGAGTTGATTATGAGTCGCTTGACGGCCAGCCAGCTCATCTGTTCTTTATGATTGCAGCGCCAGAGGGAGCTAATAACACTCATCTTGAGGCTCTTGCGCGGCTGTCAGGCATTCTAATGAAGGATGCCGCAAGGAAAGATCTTCTAGGTGCTAAAGATGCTGATGAAATACTAGAAATTATCAATAGCTATGACCAGGATGATGAGGAAGAAAAGGTTGAACGCACGAATAAAAAATTCGTAGTAGCCGTTACTGCATGTCCTACTGGTATCGCCCACACATATATGGCTGCGGATTCACTCAAGGCAAAGGCAGCGGAAATGGGAGTCGACATCAAGGTTGAAACGAACGGATCCGGTGGGGCGAAGAACGTTCTGACAGCGGCAGATATTGAAAATGCAGAAGCCGTTATTGTCGCTGCTGATACAAAGGTTGAAATGGACCGCTTCGCAGGAAAGCCGGTGATACAGGTTCCCGTAGCTGATGGAATCCGGAAGCCTAAGGAATTAATCGAGAAGGCTGTTAATAAAGATGCGGCACTCTATAAATCAAGCGGCAAAGTGGAAACAGATAAAAAGGAAAGTCGCGGCGGAGTCTATAAGCATTTGATGAACGGTGTTTCAAACATGCTTCCATTCGTCGTTGGCGGCGGTATTTTAATCGCTTTATCGTTCATGTTCGGATTCAATGCTTTCAATCCGGATGATCCTTCGTACCACCCTATCGCCAAAGCACTAATGGATATTGGCGGAGGAAGCGGTGCATTCGGTTTGCTTGTGCCAGTCCTTGCTGGATTCATTGCATTGAGCATTGCTGACCGTCCTGGTTTCGCTCCTGGTATGGTGGGCGGTTTGCTTGCTGCAACTGGAGGCGCAGGCTTCCTTGGCGGCCTTGTAGCCGGTTTCCTGGCAGGATATCTGGTGTTGGGATTGAAAAAGGTTTTCGCGGGTCTGCCTGCATCTCTTGAAGGAATCAAAACGATATTGTTATATCCACTGTTTGGCATCGCATTAACTGGCTTCATTATGCTATTCATGGTTAACAAACCGGTTGGGGCCCTGAACCAGGCTATTACAGACTGGCTTTCCGGATTAGGAACAGGAAATGCAGTATTGCTTGGGGTTGTCCTTGGATTGATGATGTCATTTGATATGGGCGGGCCTGTAAATAAGGCCGCATATGTATTCGGAACAGGATTGCTTGCAAATGGAGTGTATGAACCGATGGCTGCGATTATGGCAGCAGGTATGGTTCCTCCGCTTGGTATTGCCATTGCAACAACTTTCTTTAAAAATAAGTTCTCAAAACAAGATCAGGATGCAGGTAAAGCATGCTACATCATGGGGCTTTCCTTTATTACCGAAGGTGCAATCCCATTTGCTGCTGCTGATCCATTAAGGGTGATTCCATCCGTAATGGCCGGTTCTGCCGTTGCCGGAGGTCTTTCGATGATGTTTGATATTGGGCTAAGGGCACCACACGGCGGATTATTCGTAGTTCCGCTGGTTGATGGCGGATGGCTTCTATATCTTGCAGCAATCCTTGTTGGAGCTGTGATAACAGCTGTACTGCTTGGAATTCTTAAAAAACCGGTTGAAAAATAATTACAATGCCGGCAGGCTTAAGTCTGCCGGCTTTTTTTGTTTTATAAAATTATAAATTGGTTTTGTTGTGGATAGCTATATGAGTTGTATTAATCCAGCTCCAGCGCCTAGCCCTTCGAGACACTTGGCCAGTTTCGCCTCCTAGAAACTCCGAAACTTCAACTCCGCCCGCAGAAGCAAAAAGCGCTTCTTTGACGGAGTCTCCAGTTTCTGTGTTTCTGAACAGTCGGCTATACTTTTCTGTTTCGGTCCTGCCAATGAAGTCAAAGAACGACTTCACTGTCAGGCCCTCCGACGGACACGATGTTCTAGTGCCGACGTTGCCACAGGACGTGGCGATATTAGTCGGCCAGTGCTTTTCAGGGCTGAACGAGGCGCTTGCGCTTTTTGTTCCGTTGCAGTCATATTTATACCTGCTGGCAGATAAGATTTTATGAAAGTGATTGCGAAGGGAGGAAGTGCATTGGTACAGAGCTATACAGAGGCTGCAGCGTTTGAGCATAGATTCTGGCTTCAGGTGCTGGGTGACCATGCAAGGTTTTTGCATGAATCACTTGCTCCGGTGGAAAAGGAAGAAATTGAAACGGCCATATATTTCATCAATACCTTTGACAGGCTTTTGGGGAGGGTCGAAACCACTGATTTAATTCATTTGAGCATGAGGGCAGATGAAGAGGCAAATAAAATCCGTGAGTTTAAGCTGGAACTGATCGCTAAAATGCTTACTGGCAAGGTAAAGATTCATTTAGGGCCAACTTTTATCAACCATATGGTGAATGAGGTGGAAGAATATCTCAGGGTACTTGAGTATTTGAAAAAAGGCGAAGTGCCTCCAGTTTTCCATGAATTACATCACCATACTGTATGGCTGCTAGATGCAGCCGGGCACGCAGGAGCAATCCAAAGCAATCTTGATCAGGTGGAGAAACGGCTAAAAGCTAAAAGTGAAAAATACATGAAGCATTTTGAAGACTTTTACTTGAAGGCTGTAGAAATGACTGGTTATCTTAGGACCAATTTAACTTCTTTTCCAGCCCTCCAAAAAATGAATATGGATGTTTCTTTGGAGATCCAGCTGTTCATGAAGTTTCTTGATGAATTGAAGGAATTGGAGCTTACTGAGCAAGCATTGGGAAGCTTTGCCCCATTAATGGCAGACCATATGTTCAGGGAAGAGTGCTATTATTTGACGAAGGTGGCCGAAGCTTCGGAATTAAGTTCACCTGGTTGTGACCCTGGAAAACGACGTGTAGAAAAAAGCTGAGTCAACAGATACTAGATGGTAAAAGGAATCCATCTAGTATCTTAGCCCTAATTTTGACAAAAAACAGAACAAACGTTCTTGTAATGGACAAGGTTATGTTATACTTAAAAGGCAATAGTCAGATCTCAAGGGTGGTCGGCTAGCCCCGCAGAAAGGGGGTGAGGCCTTTGACGGTGTTCGAAACCTTTATGGCTATGTTCACATTTGCCAGTTTAATTCTTGCAATATTAACGTTTAGCCAAAAAAAATAGACCTCCCTTGACCTGTAATTGAGGGAGAGGTCCAGCTATTACTTGGCCGATCCTCCATGGGAAAGGCTATTGCGAGACTGCCGGTGGGCCAACACTGGCAGTTTTTTTGTACATATAGATATTATTAGGATATCATATCATCACTCTTATGTCACGGTATTAAAGTGCACTACCATTTGGCAATACTAAACAAATCAACAGAATGCTTGGTGAGTATTTTAAAGGAGATGAAGGTCTTGCCTGTATGTAAATTGGAATATGGCGACATGTTCTACGAAGAATGGGGAACAGGTTTCCCGGTTATTTTTCTTCATCCTCCTGGAATGGGCCGAATGGTCTTTCATTTCCAGAAGCCCCTCTGTGAAAAATTCCGCATTATTTTTCCGGATTTAAGCGGCCACGGTGATTCAACTGCCAGAGCGAACCTGATTACAATACAGGGATATGCACAGGAAGTTCTCCACCTGATCGATCATTTAGGCATAGAGCGAATAGTCCTATGCGGATATTCCTCAGGAGGAAGTATAGCGCAGGAATTCGCATTAAACTATCCTGACCGGACAGCAGGGTTAATTTTGTCAGGGGGCTTTGCTAAGGTAGAATCCCCCGCATTGAAGTACGAACATCTTCTGGGGATGTACTTTGTTAAGCATTCACCAGAAACACTGGCAAAGGTGATCGCCACAGCTCATACTTTCGAAAAAGATTTTCGGCAGGACTTGATCACCCATATGCTCAAAGCAGAACAAAGGACATGGTTTCAATTTTATGAACAATCCTTGAATTATTCCTGCCTTGACCGCCTGGATACCTTACAAGTGCCTCTGCTGCTGATTTATGGAGCACGTGATTTCATCAACCAGCACTACAGGGCTTACGAGAGAGGGGTAAAACATTTCCAGACAGCGATTATCAAAAAGGTTTCGCATCAGGTCCCAGTGAAAAAATGGCTTGAGTTCAACAAGGAGATAGCAAAATTCCTGGACCTTTATGTCACAGGTGTTGAATAGAAAAACGCATTGGTCCTCTCCAATGCGTTTTTTAGGCTCCTTTTTTATCTGGTTTGATTGCCAGGAATGTGGCCAATGCAGCTAATATACTTAACCCTGTTAGCAGGATAAACATCAGCTTTCCAGAATTTTTCATCATTAATGCGATAATAGGAGGTCCTGCCGCAACTCCAATGAATCTCATTGAACTGTAGATGGAAGTTATAGTGCCTCGTTCTTCTTTCTCTATACTCTCGGTGATCATCGCATCCAATGGCGGAAGACTTGCACCGATCCCGATTCCCGCAATAAGGAACATTGAGATCAGGAACCAAAGCTCCCTTGAAAAACTCAGCAATGCAATTGCAATTGCAAGGACTACCAGGCTTATCAAGGTGATCCATTTCATCAATACCATATTTTTCTTAATTAATTTTCCAGTGATAAATGACGATAAACACAGCGCACCTAATGGCAGGGCCAGCAAGAGCCCTTTTTTCAAATCTTTGATCCCATATTTATTTTCAAGGATGTCAGACAGATAAAACAAGACGCCAAACAAGACAAACATTACAATGACACCAATAAAAAAGATGGCATAGAGCCAACGACCGTTTTCAGTGAATATCAATTTTATTTTTTTTATAAAATCTTTAAAAGGTAATGGCTTATCTTTCTTTTTTGGGCTTTTTACTAAAAAGGCCATCATGATGATGGAGATTGCGCAAAACACTGGGATCGACCAAAATGGCAAGAACCAGATAAAACCGGCAAGAAAGGAACCAAGTACAGGGCTTAAAACCTTTCCCAGGGTGTTCGCAGTTTCAATTTCACCCAGCGCTCCACTTACTTCATCGTCATTTTTAAACATATCGCCAACTAGCGGGAGAACGATAGGGAAAGCACCTGCTGCACCTACCCCCTGTAGTGCCCTTCCAATCAAAACTACCCAATAACCATCACTCATTTGCCAGGATGCCCACCCGGAAATCATCCCTCCTATGCCTGTTATGATCAAGCTAGGAATGATCACTTTTTTCCTGCCGATATGATCTGATAGGTAGCCAGCAATCGGAATAAGGAATATAGCCACTATTGAATAAATCGTTATGATTAAACTTGATTGGAAAGCGGTGATACCCATTTTCTTTTCCATTACAGGCAAAACAGGAATCAACATGGAATTTCCAAGTGTCATGACAAGCGGAATCGATGCGATTGAAATGATTGCCCACTTCTGATTACTTGCGCCGTCCTTTTGGTTTTCCTTCGCTTTTGTGCTTTGAATCCCTTCAGATGGTGGAAACAAGTTTTCAATATAGTTCATAATCGAAACCTGCCTTTTTTCAAATTACTTTTAGTGTAGGCAAACTTGATAGAAAAACTAATGTTTTTTTTTGGGAAAAGACAATTGGAATAAATGTCGATAAAAGGATAAAATAAATGGAAAGATTTAGAGGGGTGAGGAGTTTTGGGAAAAGTTTCATACTTACATATCGGAATGCCGGAAGAAAGGAATTGGAATGGGAATAAAGAAATGTCAGCTATTGCTAAAAAAGGCGTCCAAGAGGCATTTTTGACAATAGAAGCTTTTGATGGAGATGGAGTGGCTGCTACTGAATTCCATGGGGGACCAGACAGGGCAGTGTGCTTTTACCCGAAAGAGCATTATGAACAATGGACCAAAGAATTTGGCAGGGATATTTATGCGCCTGCTTTCGGCGAGAATATATCCGCCGCAGGAATGAAGGAGTCAGAGGTCTATATAGGGGATATTTACAGACTTGGAAATGCAACCGTACAAATCTCTCAGGGAAGGATCCCTTGCTCGAAAATATCAAAACATAATGAAATTGGCACGCTTTTAAAAAGAGTTGTACAAACAGGGTACACCGGATATTTTTTCAGGGTGCTTGAAGAAGGTACTGTTCACGACGACGCTGAGATTACTTTGCTTGAACGCAAACAGGATAGCATGACCATATTAGAAGCAAATCAAATTTTTTTCCACAGGAAAAAAGATTATCAAGCAATCCAAAAACTCCTTGAAATTCCTGAGCTGGCGGAGGACTGGAAACAAAACCTATTGCCATTGTTAAAAAAATAAATATTTTTTTATTTGACAATTTCGATTTATCATTTTATTATAAAACCAATATAATGATTAGCGTTGACGAAGAGTAGTAACTGAAACAGGTACTTAAGAGAGCTGATGGATGGTGGGAATCAGTGTAACTGTTACAGCGAATGGACTTCCGAGCTTCCAAACCGAACCCGCAAGGCAGTAGGCTTTGGCGAAACAGCCTTATCGTTACAAAAGGCAGGCATTATGTGAAAATTACATGATGCTTTAAAGTGAGCCGTTCACGCGGCTAATTAAGGTGGCACCACGGGTCTCTCGTCCTTATGTTTATAAGGAGGAGGGACCCTTTTTGTTGTTTTCTTAAAAAACTTGATACAAGTGAATATGTTAACTCGATGAACAAGAAGAGTAGGCAGATGATTTTCGTTGCAGAGAGCCGGGCATGGTGTGAACCGGTACGACGATCCCTGTTGAATGGCCTTGTGAGAGGCAGCTTGAATACAGTAGGGCTGCCCGGGATTCCACCGTTAAAAGGATAGGGTATATCGAAAAAAATGCTTTTTTCCTGTACCTGAAAAGAGGGAGCTGCTTAGCTCCAATATGAGGTGGCACCGCGGTCCAATCTAATCGTCCTCTATACAGCACAATTCTGTGTTTGTATAGGGGACTTTTTTATTTTAAGGAGGTTTTTTATGTTAGTTCCTACACATGAGATCGTAATCGAGGAAATCGAGGGCGACAGTCTGACTCCAATAGCTGTTTATCAAAGGATATCGGGCAAAAGAAAATTTTTGCTTGAGAGCTCTGATAAGCACAATGAATCCGGACGTTTTTCCTTTATTGGAAGCGACCCAATTGCAGAAATAATTAGCATAAACAGAGAAACGCTGCTTAAAAAGGATGATCAAGTATGCAAAAAGGAAGAAAGCTTTGCAGAAGCGATGGAGCTGCTAATGCCCAAAATAGAGCTTGCAAGTGAGATACCCTTTATTGGTGGAGGAGTCGGCTATATTGGCTATGATTTTATCCGCAACTATGAAGATGTTGGTGAATTAAAGGATGATCCAGTTGGAATGCCGGATGCCCATATGATGTTCTATCACGATCTATTGGTTTTTGATCATCTAAAACAAAAACTTTACCTCATAGGGATTCCGAGCAACGAACAGTCAAAAGAAGACCTGCTTCTTAAAATGAATTTAAGGAAAGCAGAACTGCATGCTGCAAATTCCAGTGAGGAAAATAAACATTTCGCGCTTCGTGATTTCACTGCTTCGATAGGAGAAGAAGAATACAAAAAATCAGTGTCAATCGCAAAGGAGCTCATTAAAGCCGGAGAAATTTTTCAGGTGGTACTCTCGAGAAGGCTAACAGCAAAAGCCGAAGGCGATCCATTCACTTTTTATCGGAGGCTTAGGGTTAATAACCCCTCACCATATATGTATTATCTGGATTTTGATGACTATGCAATTGCAGGATCATCACCGGAAAGCCTTGTTAAGTACCGGGATGGAAAAATCATGACAAATCCAATAGCTGGCACTAGGCCCCGTGGGCAGTCAAAACAAGACGATGAGCGGCTTGAACAGGAATTGAAACAGGATCAAAAGGAATTGGCAGAACACAGGATGCTGGTGGACCTTGCAAGAAACGATCTGGGGAAAATTTGCGATATAGGCAGTGTAGAGGTCAATAAATTCCTGAATGTGGAAAGATATCAATTTTTGATGCATCTTGTATCAGAAGTTACCGGAATATTGTCAAAGACAGTCAACCCGCTTGATGGATTAGCTGCCTGCCTGCCTGCAGGGACAGTTTCTGGTGCTCCTAAAATACGCGCAATGCAAATCATAAACGAGCTGGAAACAGAAAAAAGAGGCGCTTACTCAGGAGCAATAGGTTATTTATCAGCCAGCGGTACGATGGATTTCGCCCTGGGAATCAGGACGTTAATTGTAAAAGACGGAAAAGGATATCTCCAGGCAGGAGCTGGTATCGTCTATGACTCAGATCCTGATCGTGAATTTGAAGAAACACAGCATAAATTAAAAGCTTTGATGGAGGCAGCTAATGATTCTGCTAATCGATAATTATGATTCATTTACGTATAACATTTATCAATATTTAGGTGAGTGCGGTGCAGATGTAGTAACCATAAGAAATGACAAGATATCGATAGAAGAAATAGAAAAGATGTCTCCCGAAGCAATCGTTCTATCGCCAGGCCCTGGGAGACCTGAACATGCTGGCATTTGTGCAGATGTTGTCAGAAGGCTTGGCGACACCATTCCTATACTCGGCATTTGCCTGGGCCACCAGGCGATAGGGTATGCATATGGAGGCAGCATCATCGGTGCAAAAAGTATCATGCATGGTAAGGAATCCAAGATTCTTCATTCTGGAACCTATTTGTTTCAAGGGCTTCCTCAGCTAACCAGTGTCATGAGGTATCACTCTTTAGTAATTGATAGACCAACACTTCCAGATGAGCTTGAAATCGTTGCACAGTCTGAAATGGACAATGAAATAATGGCAATCAAACATAGGAAGAATCCAGTTTATGGATTGCAGTTTCATCCCGAGTCAATAGGTACAGAATCAGGCAAACAAATATTATCCAATTTTTTAAGTCATATAAGAGAGGGGAAAGAGGTCAATGAAACAGTATCTTGAGAAGCTTACAAGCCGGACATCACTAACTGATGAAGAAATGAACGGAGCCGTCACACAGCTGTTCACTGAAGAAATAAGCGATAGTGAAATTGCAGCGTTTTTAACGGGTTTAAGAATAAAAGGAGAAACAACAGAGGAAGTATCAGCCCTAGTAACAGCAATTAGACAGCATTCGCAGAAATTTACAAAGCGGATTCCTGGTGTAATGGATAATTGCGGGACGGGAGGCGACGGCGCTAAAAGCTTCAATATCAGCACCACTTCAGCGTTTGTCATTGCAGGTGCAGGAATAACAGTAGCTAAGCACGGAAACAGGAGTGTCTCAAGTTTGACAGGGAGCGCCGATGTTCTTGAAGAGCTGGGGATCACCCTGGACTTCCAGATGGAAAAAACAGAAGAAATCCTCGAGGAAAACGGCATTGCCTTTCTTTTCGCTCCTAACGTACACCCGAAACTAAGGCAAATCATGAAAGTAAGGAGAGACCTTAAAATCCCTACCATTTTCAACTTGATAGGGCCTCTGACCAATCCTGTAGATCTTGATTTCCAGATGCTTGGCATTTATCGAAATGATATGCTTGAAAAATTCGCCAAGGTGCTTTCAGCACTTGGCAGAAAGCGGGCAGTAGTATTGAACGGAGCGGGGGGGATGGACGAAGCGTCCTTGGCAGGCAAAAACGACCTGATTGTTTTGTCAGACGGAAACCTGAAAAAAATGACCCTGCACCCAGAAGAAGTGAATCTTCCGGTATACGATAATAATTCAATCCGCGGAGGAGATGCCAGAGAAAACGCGGAAATTCTGCTTCAGGTATTGAAAGGGAAAAAAGGCCCCCAACGGGATACAGTCTTATTAAATGCAGGAATAGGGATATTTACTGCTGGAAGAGCGGCAACGATCCCTGAAGGAATTTCGTTAGCCGCCGAAAGCATCGATTCAGGCAGCGCCCTGGCAAAGTTAGAAAATTTAAGAATGTTCAGCATGAAAACTTCAAAGGCGGTGACAGGATGACAGGAACAATTCTTGATCAAATCATTTCTCGAAAAAAAATAGAAGCTGAGTCATGGAAAAGGAAGGGGACCAACAGTAAAGAGCCAATATTTGAGACTCGATCGCTAATCAGCAAGTTAAGAGGTGCAAAAGAAATAGCAATCATCTCAGAGTTCAAACGCGCATCACCTTCCAAAGGTGACATCAACCTTCACCTTAAGCCTGACGAGCAAGCCAGGAAGTATATGGAAGCTGGTGCATCGGCCATATCGGTTTTAACCGATGAAGCAGGCTTTAAAGGAACGTTCGCAGACCTGGAGATAGTTCGTCAAGCCGTTGATATCCCGATACTCTGCAAGGATTTCATCATTGACAGTGTTCAAATTGACCTGGCCAGGAATTCAGGAGCAGATATCATACTGCTCATTGCCGCTGCCCTGGATAAACAATCTCTGGCAGAACTTTTTAATTATGCACAATCCCTGGGAATGGAATGCCTGGTTGAAATCCACGATGAAGCTGATTTGGAGAAAGCAGCATCAATCCAGGCCCCCTTGATTGGCATCAATAATCGCAACCTGAAGACATTCGAAGTAAACATAGAAAATACTGAAATGCTGGGACCTCTCGTAAAAAGCACGGGTGCTTCGCTTATCAGTGAAAGCGGGATGAAAACAACTGAAGATGTCAGGAGGGCGGCTAATTCCGGTGCCGATGGAATACTTGTCGGAGAAACATTTATGACCTCTTCAAATATAAAGAAGGTTTTCACAGATTTCATGATTCCGATAGGAGGGCGAAGCATTTGAAGGTGAAAATCTGTGGCATCAAAAGTCGGGATGCAGCATTATTTTCAGCTGAAAGCGGAGCGGATGCATTGGGATTCGTATTTGCGGAAAGTAAAAGAAGAATCACACCTGAAGAGGCACGCAGCATTATTGAGGTTCTGCCATCAGACATTTGGAAAGTGGGAGTCTTTGTCAATGAGGAAGCTGAGACGGTACAGCGCATTGCCGAGTATGCAGGTTTGACCCATCTCCAGCTCCACGGACAAGAGCAGCCAGAAAACTTTGCAGGCATTAACCTGCCAATCCTGAAATCAATCCATGTATCTGATAGACAGGATATCAAAAAGCACGCTTCGTTGCAGGCAGACTACCTCCTGCTCGACAGCCCCCCTGAAAAATACCAGGGGGGAAACGGAGTAACATTTGACTGGAATCAAGCGGAGGGGGTTAAGGAACTGGATAAACCGATTATCCTCGCAGGAGGGCTTACCCCTGAAAATGTATCTAGGGCAATAAAAATGGTTGATCCACTTATGGTTGATGTAAGCAGTGGGGTTGAAACAAAGGGAGAGAAGGATTTTATAAAAATACGTAAATTCATCACAAACGCAAAAAGACTAGGGGAGGCATAAAGGAATGCAGACAAAAACATATAATTTGCCAGATGAAAAAGGACACTTTGGAAAATATGGAGGAAGGTTTGTCCCAGAAACATTGATGCAGGCAGTCAAGGAGCTTGAAGAGGAATATGAACGCGCGGTTAAAGATGAAAGCTTTATAATTGAATTAGAGTCGTTGCTGAAGAATTATGTCGGAAGGGAAACGCCATTATATCTGGCAGAAAATCTGACAAAGTATGCAGGTGGAGCAAAAATCTATTTGAAGCGGGAGGACCTTAATCATACAGGTGCCCATAAGATCAATAACACGATTGGGCAGGCATTATTGGCAAGAAGGATGGGGAAACAGAAGATTGTTGCTGAAACAGGAGCGGGCCAGCATGGTGTTGCTACTGCTACGGTCTGTGCGCTGATGAATTTGGAATGTGTCATTTTTATGGGAAAAGAAGATATACAGAGGCAGCAGCTCAATGTCTTCCGGATGGAGCTGCTCGGTGCTAAGGTTGTAAGTGTCGACGCCGGCAGCGGTACACTGAAGGATGCTGTTAACGAAGCACTTCGATATTGGGTGGCAAATGTAAGTGATACCCACTATATTCTTGGTTCTGTCATGGGGCCTCATCCATTCCCAAGAATTGTCCGCGATTTCCAAAGTGTAATCGGAAAAGAAACACGAAGGCAATTTTTTGACAAGGAAGGAAGGCTTCCAGATGCACTGGTAGCCTGCATCGGCGGCGGCAGCAATTCAATTGGGATGTTCTATCCGTTCCTGGAGGATGAAGAAGTAAGAATCTTTGGGGTTGAAGCTGCGGGATTGGGTTTAAATACAGAAAAGCATGCTGCCTCACTGGCAAAAGGAAGACCTGGAGTGCTGCACGGGGCCATGATGTATCTATTGCAGGACGAAGACGGCCAAATCCAGGAAGCCCACTCCATTTCGGCAGGGTTGGATTACCCTGGGATCGGGCCAGAGCATAGCCATCTTCATGACATCAAGAGAATTAAGTATGAAGCAGTTACTGATGAAGAAGCTCTCGATGCTTTCAAGCTGCTTTCCCGACTTGAAGGCATCATCCCGGCACTTGAAAGTGCACACGCAGTCGCCTATGCAATTCAGCTTGCCGGAAAAATGGATGGACATGAAAGTATTGTGATTTGTTTATCTGGCAGGGGAGACAAGGATGTCTATACAATTCGTGAACGTTTGGAGGGGAATACACATGAATAAAATCCATGAAGCGCTGATTATTAATAACAAGAAGGCTTTTATTCCTTATATAATGGCCGGGGATGGTGGACTTGATAGCCTTGAAAAGAAACTTCTGTTTTTACAGGAAAATGGTGCGGACGCAATTGAATTAGGTATTCCATTTTCAGACCCAGTAGCTGACGGGCCGACGATTCAAAGAGCCGGGATACGTGCATTGGAAAATGGTGTCACGCTAAAAAAAGTATTGACCGAACTTCAAACCATTAAATCGATTTCGATTCCGCTTATTATCATGACGTATGTGAATCCAATTTTGTCCTATGGTGTCGAACAATTTGCTAAGGATGCTGAAAAGGCAGGGATTTCTGGCTGTATAGTTCCCGACCTTCCCATTGAAGAGGAAGAGCTGATTCTCCCAGCCCTCGAAGAACATGATTTATCTTTAGTCAGGCTGGTGACTTTGACTACACCGGTTGAACGGATCAAAGAAATTGCATCCAGATCAACAGCGTTCATTTATGCAGTTACAGTGACAGGCATAACAGGCACCAGGAATGAATTTAGCAAAGGTCTTGGCGAATTCTTGCGCGGAGTGAAAAGTATCAGCGATGTTCCTGTTTTAGCAGGATTTGGAGTATCAACTCCAAGCCAGATCGAAGAAGTTTGCCAATTTTGTGATGGAGTCATTGTTGGAAGCAAAGTGATTGAGCTGTTTGAAAAAGGCCGCTTAGAGGAATTAAAACAATTAATTAAGACTACTGAAGCCGTCAACCTGTAAGACGAAAAAGAATAGCCGCTTTGGTGGCTATTCTTTTTTTGCAGTAACACAAACAGTCAACACTGGCCTCACCTTTTTAAAAGAAACAGCAGGATTTTTAAATCCGGTCTTCAGTAAATCCTGTCTGATCATCTCCCCAAGCTGCTTTGCAGTTTCATCCGTTGCCCCTTCTTCTCGCGGCTGGACGGTCAGGACAATTTTCCCGCCTCTATCCATCAAGCTGTAAAGGTGCTGAAGGGATTCAATGGGATATTCCCATAGCGGATAATTATTTACTGAAATAACCTTGGTGAACCGTTTGACTGGGTTAATGTTTACTACATCTCCAAAAGCAAGCTTAAGCCTTCCTGCTCTAATCCATTCTTGATTTCTTTTTGAAGCTTCTTCGTGCATTTTACTGGATAAATCCACGCCTTCTACCGTTATTAATGGGTAATTTTCCATCATAGTTTTGATTCCGTATCCCGGCCCATACCCGATTTCCAGTATAGTGTCCCGCTTTTGAATTTGCAGCTTTTTGATGCTCCAGTTATTAATTTTGCGATTTTCAAAGTACATGATCAACCCTGCTAGCTTTCCAAGAAGGCCTTTAGGTTTTTCAAATTGCCTGGCCATTGTTTCCATTTCTTGCTCACTCCCCATGAATTAACTGATTCATTAACAAATATCCTGCGCTTATATAAGGAGTAGAATCCTGTTCCATTGTTTCTTTTATTCCTTCTGAACAGTATATTAAACCCTTTTGTTGCCTATAGTTTTTTTCCAGCCGCGGGGGAAACTATATGTACTCTTTTGAAAGGAGGTATTAAGATGGATAATGGGAAAACTGACCTGAACAGAGGAAGAGGGATAACACCAGTTAGGACCCTGATAGCCAATTTAGCATATGTCGAAGAGTTTGAAGACGGTGGATGGGTATTGGTCGATGCGGGCATACCTTTTTCTGGAGCATTCATTTATCAAAATGCTTTAAAGAAATATGGAGAAGGAAAACCTCCTAAAGCAATCATCTTGACCCATGGACATTTTGACCATGTTGGCGGTTTGAAATTCCTTTTATCAAAATGGAATGTTCCTGTTTATGCACATGAAAGAGAGCTTCCATATATAACAGGCCGAAAGGATTACCTGCCGCCGGATCCTTCTGTTGGCGGCGGATTGATGGCCGCCATTTCACCACTGTATCCACGAAAAGCGATTGATATTGGAGAACACGCAAAGAAATTGCCGGATAATGGGGAAATCCCTGAGATGCCTGGCTGGAGATGGATTCATACGCCAGGCCATACTGATGGCCATATATCCCTATTTCGAGTAGAGGATGCTGCTTTGATAGCAGGGGATGCCTTCATCACAGTTAAACAGGAATCAGCAATGGCAGTTATGGCACAATCACTTGAAGTCCATGGGCCTCCTGCTTATTTTACACCTGATTGGGGACTTGCCAAACAATCAGTGGAGATTATCAAATCGCTTGAGCCTGAATGGGCATTGACCGGACATGGCAAAGTAATAAGTGGTGAAGCGCTGAAGTCTTCCTTAAATGAACTTGTGACAAAATTTTCCCGGACAGAGATTCCAGACCAGGGAAGGTATGTCCACTAGAAAAGCTGAATTTATCTTTGCAGGAATTTAAGAATATAGGTAATTGATCCTCCTTTAGAAAGGGGGATTTTTTTGCATAAATTATTTCTCGGGAAAGCGCAGAAATAGACAGGAAAGTACAAGAGATGTCGTAAATTGCAGGCAGGCGGTCCGGAGCATCAAATGACAAAAAACTGGTGAGAAAATTCGTTAATAACGTGCTATTTGTTACAGTGGCGCTAAAACATCTATTTTATACTTTAATTAATTGTTGGTAATTTGATTTGTTATCTATAAAGAATAGACATTTGGACAAGGGAATAAATTAAAATTTTTTTGCAAAAGGAAGTTGTTGAGATGAAGATGTATGAAACGATTCTCGATATACTCGGAAGGCAGGGGCCATCAACAATACCTTCAATTTGCCATGAAATTAGCATAAGGACGAATATTAGTTCAGTGATGGCCCCAGAGCCTGCACAGTCATTTATCAAGGCTCTTATCCAAAGGAAGGCAGATATTTTCTCATTAGAGGATGGTATTGTATCAATCCGGCCTGAAAGAGACCCGGAAATGCTTGTGGCTGTTTTCCATGCATATCCGGGTCCTGAGTTAAGAGTGAATGTGAATTTTAAACGAAAGACGTTTACCTACTTTGAATGGCACCTTGATTCAAATACATCAAAACCCCTAAAGATAACCCTGCCGGGAAAAATTGATGATTTCAAAAAGGAGCTTTATTTATTGAAAATATGGGATTGGAAGGAGGACTATCAATCGGAGGGCATCATCGTCTACGGTAACAGCTGGTCTGTCAGCCTGGCAACAAAAGGGAGTAAATACGAATGCGGAGGGTTAAATCAATATCCTATCAATTGGAAGGAGTTCATACAGGCAATTAGCAGCCTGATAGGAATGCAATTTCCCGGTCAAGTTTTAAAATCAAAACAATAATCCTGGCTGATAGGGTAGGGGCCCATTAACGGGTTAAGAAATTAGGTTGCGGACTTTTTTATTTCTGTACTAAAATATGATAGGATATAGAATAGTATAAGTAATCTTGGTGAAGACCGCCGCCCTATGAGCTGACAGGATGGCGTTTTTTACTTTTCGACCATGGAGGTCAAGCGGAAAAATGAAAGACATATCTGTACAAGAATTAATTAGCTCCAATAACTATATACCTGTTGATGTCCGGGCTCCGATTGAACATAAAGATTCAGCCATACCTGGCTCAGTCAATATCCCGTTGTTTTCAGATGACGAAAGGAAAGAAGTAGGAACAATTTATAAACAGGCTGGAGAGGAAGCCGCAAAATGGAGAGCAATGGAAATTGTCTCCCCTAAGCTGCCAGGACTTCTCAGTGAAATAAAAGATTTGAAAAAATCCGGAGCAGAACCTGTAATCCATTGCTGGAGGGGAGGAATGAGGAGCAAGTCGGTCGCATCCTTCCTGGATTATGCGGGCATATCTTCTTTCCGGCTTGAAGGCGGCTACAAGGCTTACCGGGAATTTATCCTGCAGCAAATACCAGGACTGCTGCCAGAGAGAGCCGTGGTCATCCATGGCATGACAGGAACAGGAAAGACGGAGATTCTCAAAAAGCTCCATGAAAAAGGGTTTCCTGTTCTGGATCTTGAACAAATGGCAAATCACCGTGGGTCAATTTTTGGGATGATCGGTATTGGAGAAGGCCATAACCAAAAGACTTTTGATTCTCTTTTGTTTAATCGCCTTAATGAAATAAAAGGTGCAAGCTACTTCATTATAGAGGCAGAAAGCAAGAGGATTGGCCGGGCTGCACAGTCTGATGAGCTTGTCGCAAAGAAACTTAACGGAATCAATTTCTTGGTAAAAAGCTCCATCCCGAATAGGGTAAAAAGGATTTATAATGAATACGTCCTTCCGTACAAAGATGAGGAATGGTTTATTGAAGAAGTTGGGGAGAAAGTTACAAGACTACTTAAAAGGATAAAAAAACCAGACATTGTGACACTGCTGCAGGAGGCTTTAACAAATAGAGAGTATAAGGAACTAATTGAAATTCTTTTAGTTCATTATTATGACCCAAGGTATGAACATGCGCTCGGGGAGTACAATGGGCCGTTTATAGAATTGGATGGGGACGATCCCGATATAATTAATGAACTGGAAAAAGAATTTCAATCGCTGTTTCCTGACTATAAAGCGGTTTAAAACAAAATGAAATGGGCTATAGATTAGGAAGGCAGAGATTGTGCCTTCCCTTTTTTATGATATTAATCACAGAAAATTCTGAACCAAAAACATATAATAGAGGGAAATATTCTTACAGGAGGCTGAAATATGAGCGAGTCAAAGGTTTGCCACCACCGTTTTTCTTTGCATGAGGAGAATGTAGGATTCACTTTGAATGACGGTGTAAATGTCTTTACTTCTGGCACAAGATTTCAAAAGTGCATAACTTGCGGACATATGGAACTGCCTGTAGACTCAGGAGATTTAATTGAAGCGACCCAGATTGAGAAAAGAAATAATCTCTTTGCGCCGAAAAATATGTATGTAGCTGTAATGAGCTTATAAATATAAGCTAGTCTTCGAAGTTGACATCACCAAAAACCGGTTTTTAACCGGTTTTTTTATTTTGTAAAATTAATAAATTTTTAGTTTTCCAATATAACAATATCTCTTTAGAAAGTTTACACTATATTGACAGTCAAAACCTTTGGTTAAAAGCAAATATCATGTTAATATATTATTGTAACCGTTTTAAAATCTGAATTATAATATTATTCACCGAATTCATCTTTTAAAAATGACGTACATAGGGTAACAAATAATTATGACCACACGCTATGGTAAGGAGGGTTTCTCATGAATAAACCGACCAATGGAAACGAATCCTGCTGGCCCGGATTTTATGGACCGAACCAGGGATATGTTGATGAATTATACGAAATGTACCTTCAAGATCCCGAATCGGTCGATCCAGAAATGAGAGAATATTTTCAACTGAATGGTGAGCGAGCAATCAATCGCCAATCCAAACAGCAGACAGATTTTACTGCTGCAGTTCAAGGGTTTTCTCCGGAAAAGATATCAGCTGCGCTTAGGTATGCTGACTATATACGCTCCTATGGACATTTGAATGCAAATATTTATCCTTTGCAATTTACTTCAGACGATTCAGCGCTTGATAATCCTGGGAAATGGGGGTTGTCTGATGAGGATTTGAAGAACATTCCAATAGGGCTCATTTTGGCCGAGGCACCTGCTGGCATTAAAGATGGAAAAGACGCCTTTGAATATCTTAAAAAGGTTTATACCAGCACAATCGCCTATGAATTCCATCATGTCAATGAGATTGCAGAAAAAGAATGGCTTCGTGAAAAAGTAGAATCCGGAATGCTGATCCCAAAAATGGAGAATGAGAGAAAGATTGGCTTATTCGAAAGGTTAGCAGAAGTGGAAAACTTTGAAAAATATCTGCATAGAACCTTTGTCGGCCAAAAAAGATTCTCGATCGAAGGCCTTGATGCAATGGTTCCCCTGCTTGATGAAGTTGTAGCGGAAGCAGTGAACACTGGGGTGGAAACAATCAATATCGGGATGGCCCACAGAGGAAGGCTGAACGTGCTTGCCCATGTGCTGGGAAAACCGTATGAAATGATCTTTGCAGAATTCCAGCATGCACCTAATAAGGAATTGGTTCCATCGGAAGGTTCAATTGGGATTAACTTTGGCTGGACCGGTGATGTTAAGTACCATCTCGGATTGGACAGGAAAATCAAATTCGAAAGCACAGCCAACGCCAGGCTGACATTGGCAAACAATCCAAGCCATCTGGAATTCGTCGGTGCCGTGGTCGAAGGCTTTACCCGTGCGGCTCAGGATGAACGGACAAACCCTGGGTATGCGCAATATGACCCAGGCAAGGCAATGGCTATACTTATCCATGGGGATGCCGCTTTCCCTGGACAGGGGATTGTTGCAGAAACGCTGAATCTTAGCCGTTTGAATGGCTACAAAACTGGCGGTACTATCCATGTAATCGCTAATAATACTATTGGTTTTACAACAGAGTCAATGGATTCACGCTCAACAAGGTATGCAAGCGACCTGGCAAAAGGTTACGAAATCCCGATTGTCCATGTTAATGCTGATGATCCAGAAGCATGCCTGATGGCTGCACATCTAGCATTTGAATACAGGAGAACTTTCGGCAAGGATTTCCTTATTGATCTGATCGGCTATCGCCGTTTTGGCCATAATGAGATGGATGAACCAATGACTACCAATCCGGAAATGTATAAGCTGGTGAACAGCCACCCAACTGTTAAAACACTATATGGAGACAAACTGGGTAATACCGGTGTCTTATCAGATGAAAAGAGAGCCGAAATCGAACAAAATATAATGGCTAAGCTTTCTTCAGCCTATGATAAGGTTCCGAAACGAGAGAAGGAAGTCGAGGCGGAACCGGATATTCCAGAAGTTATTGAACTAGGGATCCCACAGATTGAAACCGGGGTACCGATCGAAAAGTTAACGAATATTAATCGGGATTTGTTGAAATGGCCAGAATCCTTCAACGTTTTCAATAAACTTGAAAAAATCCTTCAGCGAAGGAAAGATTCTTTATCATCAAGTGGGAAAATTGATTGGGGACTTGCAGAAACACTGGCATTTGCGTCAATTTTGCAAGACGGCACACCAATCAGGATTACTGGGCAGGATTCTGAACGAGGTACATTCGCACAACGAAACCTTGTTTTGCACGATAGTGTAAATGGGGAACAATTCACGCCGCTTCATCATCTTGATGGGGCTAGAGCGTCATTTTCGATCCATAACAGCCCATTATCCGAAGCTGCGGTAGTGGGATTTGAATATGGCTACAATGTATTCTCTCCGGAAACCCTTGTCCTCTGGGAAGCACAGTATGGCGATTTTGCAAATGCAGCCCAGGTATTATTTGATCAGTTTGTTGCCGCAGGAAGGGCAAAGTGGGGACAGAAATCAGGACTTGTTATGCTTCTGCCTCATGGTTATGAAGGACAGGGACCTGAGCATTCAAGTGGCAGGGTAGAAAGGTTCTTGACTCTTGCTGCTGAAAACAACTGGACAGTAGCCAACTTATCATCTGCAGCCCAATACTTCCACATATTGCGCAGGCAGGCTGCCATCCTTCAGCAGGAATCTGTTCGTCCGTTAGTGCTCATGACGCCAAAAAGCCTGCTGAGGAATCCGGTTGTAGCAGCAAATCCTGATCAATTGACGAGCGGAAGTTTCATGCCGATTTACGAACAGCCTGGTTTGGGAGAACAGCATGATGCAGTAACCAGAGTAGTCCTGTGTACAGGAAAAGTAAGCATCGACATCGCTGAAAAAGTTGACCCTGAAACACATAATTGGCTGCATGTATTAAGAATTGAGGAAATATATCCTTTCCCGCTTGATTCCCTAAAGGAAAAGCTGCAGCGTTACCCTAATCTTGAAGAAATTCTCTGGGTACAGGAAGAGCCTAAAAATATGGGAGCCTGGACATTTATAGAACCAAGGATCAATGAAGCTGCACCGAAAGGAATTCAGGTGTCTTACATCGGACGGAGAAGGCGGTCAAGTCCTGCAGAAGGTGACCCTAACATCCATAAGCTTGAGCAGTCCAGAATCGTGAATGATGCGTTAACTAGAAATAATAGAGGAGGAATGGCAAATGGCTGACATTAAAGTTCCTGAATTAGCCGAATCAATTACTGAAGCTACCATTGCCCAGTGGCTTAAGAAAAAGGGTGACCAGGTCCAAAAGGGAGAATATATCGTAGAACTAGAAACTGATAAGGTTAATGTAGAGATCATTTCGGATTACGATGGTATCCTTTCTGATCTTCTTGCTGAAGAAGGGGATACAGTCAAGGTTGGGGAAACAATTGCGGTTGTAAATGAACAAGGAACTGCGACAGGTGTGCAGCAAACGTCAAGTGTTCCGGAAACAGAAACAGGACGTACTGCGGAGTCTCCTGATGAAACATCCAAGAAAGCAGAAGGATCATCCAGCGTTCAGCCTGCCGTCCCTCGGGATACACAAGCAGAAGAGCGCAGCAATGAGCGTGTTATTGCTTCTCCTGCAGCAAGAAAGCTTGCACGTGAGAAAGGAATTGACCTAGCACAGGTAAATTCAGCAGATCCGCTGGGAAGAGTAAGGAAGCAAGATGTCGATTCCTTTGAACCTAACCAAAAAGCTCAGCAAACGCAACAGGCTCCGAACAAGGAAGCTGCAAAACCAGCACCAGTACTGTCTGGGGAAGATAAGCAAATTGAAAGAGTAAGGATGTCTAGACGCCGCCAGACAATCGCTAACAGGCTGGTTGAAGTGCAACAGACGGCCGCCATGCTTACCACCTTTAACGAGGTCGATATGACTGCTGTAATGGAGTTAAGGAAAAAATGGAAAGATCGTTTTTATGAAGAAAATGATGTCCGCTTAGGTTTTATGTCATTTTTCACAAAAGCTGTTGTAGCAGCATTGAAGAAATCACCATATTTGAATGCTGAAATCCAGGGTGACGAAATCGTCTTGAAGAAATTCTATGATATCGGTGTTGCTGTAGCAGCAGACGAAGGTTTAGTGGTACCTGTCATCCGCGATGCTGACCGAAAGAACTTCGCTGAAATCGAAAGTGATATTAACGGATTGGCAGAAAAAGCGCGCTCCAATAAACTTTCCCTTAAGGATTTACAGGGAGGTACATTCACGATCACAAACGGAGGCGTGTTTGGTTCGCTTCTTTCAACTCCGATCCTAAATGGACCGCAGGTCGGCATCCTTGGTATGCATACAATCCAGCTTCGCCCTGTCGCTATTGATAAAGACAGGATGGAAAACAGGCCAATGATGTACATTGCTTTGTCATATGACCATAGAATTGTAGACGGCAAAGAAGCTGTAACCTTCCTTAAACGGATTAAAGCATTGATGGAAGATCCAGAATCTTTACTGCTTCAGGGATAATGGCCGAATTTTATGGCTAAGAATTATAAAAATTAATAATAAAAAATGCACTGCCATCTCAGAGATGGCAGTGCATTTTTTATATGACCGGTTTCAAAAATCACTTTACTGTTTTAAACGGCTTTAGTCCTCTTTTGGAAATTTCAGTTTTCAAAATCTGTGCCCATTCTTTGTCACTTTCCGACTTTAATGCATCACGATACGAGACCACCAATTGTTCATTGCTCATAATTTTCATTTGCATTCCTCCTCGGTGAGAATGGATTGAATTTTCAAACTATAATTATAGTTTCATTTATTGTAAAGGTTTATTAAGGTTTTGAAAACCCATTATGAAGAATTTTTTTTAGTAATTTTTTCATATTTCAAACATTTTGGTCACTTTGTGTGAAAGCCATTCTGGAGAGAAACTTTAGATTTATTTATATACCTATTTTCACAAAGATTGTTGCCTTTATAAATGTTGAATGAAGATCCTGTTGCTCTTCGTTCCAGGCGCGAAGACTCCTTCGGGATGAAGCGGGACAGGTGAGACCCCGCTTTCCTCGCAGCGACGAGGAGGCTCACCGCACGCCCCGAGGAAAGCGAAGCGCCTGGAACGGAAATCAACAGTGTTTTATTAAAAAGCCTTATTTAGAAAAACATTCAGTTATCTTTAAGAGAATAAGAGTTTTCTTTCAAAGCAACAAAGTATTAGAAAAGAGCCAAAACATTATATACACATTAGTAATCAAAAAAAGCTTGCATTTTAACTTAGAGCAATTTATTATATACCCATAAGGGTATTATATCGGGGGATGAATACCCAGCAAAATTAAAACATTTTTTAATAATTGGGAGGAAGAAAAGTGGGAATGCAGGCAATTACAGCTGAAAAATTGAATGAATGGGTAGTAAATAAAAAGGAATTTTTTATTTTTGATGTTAGAAACGTAAAAGACTTCGAGGACTGGAAGGTCGAAGGGGAAAACATACATTATTTGAATATCCCTTACTTTGAACTGATTGATGGCGTGGAAGAAGTGGTGGATCAGCTGCCAAAGGATAAAGAAATCGTGGTTATTTGTGCCAAGGAAGGTTCGTCAGTGATGGTGGCTGAGATGCTTTCCGATGCAGGCTTTGACGTTTCCTATCTGGCAGGAGGGATGAAATCCTGGAGTGAATATCTATACCCTGTTGAAGTTTATAAAGACCAAGAAATCAAGGTACTGCAATTCATTCGCGTAGGTAAAGGCTGCCTTTCTTATATGGTCTTAGCAGAGAATGAAGCACTTGTCGTCGATCCTTCACGTTTCACAGAACAATATACCTCAGTGGCTGAAAAAGAAAATGTTAGAATTACTCATATTGTAGATTCACATTTGCATGCTGACCATTTATCAGGCGGAAAACAGCTGGCTGACATCACAGGTGCAAATTATTATCTAATGAAGAGTGAAGGCGCAGTGTTTGACTTTGAAGCACTGGAGCTGCATGATAAAATTGTATTTGATCATGTAACCCTGGAAGTATTGGCGGTTAAGACACCTGGGCATACCCCTGGAAGTGTTTCTTTCTTTGTTAATAATAAGCTTCTTTTCTCAGGAGATACTATCTTTGTGAATGGCCTGGGGCGCCCGGATTTAGGAGGCAAAGCAGCTGAGTGGGCGAAGGACCTCTATGATACGGTATACAGCAAGGTTTCAAAAATAGCTGACGATGTAATTGTTTTGCCAGGTCATTATGCGAACTTCGATGTTGAAGTAAATGCTAAGGGCTACATTGGCAATCAACTTGGATTGATCAGGGAACAAAACGACATGATGGAAGGCAAGACGGTTGAGGAGTTTGTCGATCATGTAGCTCAGTCAGCATCAAGTGAGACTCCTCCAAACTTTGAGGATATCGTGGCTATCAACCGAGGTGTGAAGGCAGTAACAGCGGATGAGGCCATGGAACTTGAAATCGGGCCAAATCGATGTGCAGTCCATCATACACACTAAGATTATTATGAAGGGAGGAGAGCACTGCACTGCTTTCCTCTTTTTCCTTCTATCTTTGCAGCTAAGGAGAGGTGATCACGTTGGACGAAGAAACAAGAGATAAGAATTGCAGTGGCGGTTCTTGAGGAATTGGACCAAAGCGTACTGGCAAAGAGGAATCCGGAAAGTTTTCTGGTTTTCCGCCTATATGACCGGCTACGTACGTTTGGCTCCTGGCAGGAGTCATTTATCTTATATCAAAACTATTTTGAATGAAAGCCCCATATTGGGGTTTCTACATAGGATTTTATTTTCAGGAGGCCATAATATGTTTGATGTATTAGTTATTGGGGGGGGTATAGCAGGAGGTTCTGCAGCCATCTATACTGCACAAGGCGGATTGAAGACTGCTGTTGCTGATTCAGGGAAATCTCAAGTGAAACAGGTATCTTTTATTTATAATTACCCTGGAATACGGGAGATTTCTGGCCAATCTCTTATCGAAACAATAAAAGCTCAGGCTCTGGCTGCAGGGTCTGTGTGGCACGATGGAACAGTTGAGCAAGTTAAAATTACAGATGAAGGTTTTAGGGTAATGATGGCTGATGGAAAGGAATACAGAACGAAATACCTTATAATGGCAACAAACCTTCAAACAGCTTTGCTTGAAGAATTGGGCTTTGAACTAACTGTTAATGAAAAGGTTCCAAGCGGGAAAATCAAAAGAGTTTTAGGCGTTGGACAGGATGGATCAACCCACATTCCCAACTTGTTCATCACGAGTTTACTGGCAGGACTGTCTAGCCAGTCAGTAATTGCAGCCGGCCATGGAGCAAGTGTAGGGATTGCAATTGTATCAAGGGAAACAGGAAAAAGCTATATGTGGCATGATCAGTAATTTAAAGCAGGATCTATTCCTGCTTTTTTCTTTTTTCCCATTCAACTGTATTGAAATAAAGGTATTAAATGCTAAGTAATTCAATAATTGATAAAGGCTGTTTTCGCAAAGATTGTTGCTTACACCTTTGTTGAATTAAGATCCTGTTGCTCTTCGTTCCAGGCGCGCAGACTCCTTCGGGATGAAGCGGGACAGGTGAGACCTAGGTAGAAATGGCCCGAATGAAGGGGCAATTTTACCCCGCAGGAGCAAAGCGACGAGGAGGCTCACCGCACGCCCCAAGAAAAAATTGCTCTAGAAAAAGCCGGTAATTGGGCTTTTTCATAATTTTTCAGAGGAAAGCGAAGTGCCTGGAACGTAAATCAACAGCTTTTTATTGCAAAGCCTTCTTTAAAAAACCATTTAGAAGGAGATTTGAAAAGCATATAGAATAGCAACAAAGCATTAGAAAAGAGCCTTGATAAAAAATATTTAGGGAAAAGGAAGGAATATATTTTTAAAATATTGAATATTCAAACATAAGTGTGGTAGGTTTAAGTAAACGTTTACATATTTTAACTGATCAGGGAGGTAACATATTGGAAAATTTATTGCCTTACACCGTGGGAGAATTATTGGAAGTACAAGCCAGAGCATATGGCGGCCATGATGCGGTTGTTTATTCTGACCGAAATCTCAGGATGACCTATCAGCAATTCAATCAGCTTTGCCGCAAAGCAGCAAGAGGGTTGATGAAACTTGGGATACAAAAAGGTGAGCATGTGGCCGCGTGGTCCTCAAACACACCTGAATGGGTCGTAAGCCAGTTTGCTACAGGAAAAATGGGAGCAGTCCTCGTAACTGTAAATACGAATTATAGGACGGCTGAGCTTGAATATTTGCTCAAACAGTCAGACTCCACCACTATTATATTAATGGAACAATACAAAGACGCCTCTTATATCGAGATGCTCTATGAAATAGCACCTGAGCTGAAAACAAGTGAACCAGGAAAGCTTGAAAGCAACAGGCTGCCATACCTGAAAAATGTGATTGTCATGGGTGACAAACGGTTTCCCGGGACCTTCAGCTGGCAGGATATCCTTGATATGGCCGAGGGGGTATCAGAGGAGCAGCTTGATTCCCGTCTGGCAGAACTTAAACAAAGTGATGTTATAAATATGCAATACACTTCCGGGACAACGGGATTCCCAAAGGGGGTCATGCTGACGCATCGGAATATCGTCAACAATGCCTACAATGTGGCCCTGGCCATGAAGCTTACTGACAAAGACCGTCTGTGCATCCCTGTTCCTTTTTTCCATTGCTTTGGCTGTGTGATGGGTACACTTGCTTCTGTTACTGTAGGAGCGACAATGGTGCCTGTCCAGGAATTCAGTCCTAAGGCTGTACTGGAGACAGTAGAAAAAGAGCGCTGTACTGCACTCCATGGCGTTCCTACCATGTTTATCGCTGAATTAAATGACAGGGATTTTGAAAAATACGATCTTTCTTCCTTAAGAACGGGGATCATGGCTGGTTCAAATTGCCCGATTGAGGTCATGAAAGCTGTAAATGAAAAAATGGGTGCAACCGAGATTACGATTGCATATGGCCAGACTGAATCATCGCCTGTTATCACACAGACGAGAACGAATGACCCTTTAGAACTAAGAGTAGAAACGGTGGGGAAAGCACTGCCGCATGCAGAAGCAAAAATTGTGAAGCCGGGTACGACAGAGGAGGTGCCTCGAGGAGTACAGGGTGAGCTGTGTACCAGAGGCTATCATGTAATGGAAGGGTATTATAAAAATCCTGATGCAACACGGGAAGCAATCGATGAGGATGGATGGCTCCACACCGGCGATTTAGCGGTTATGGACGAGAATGGCTATTGCCGCATCACAGGCAGATTGAAGGATATGATCATTCGCGGCGGAGAAAATATATATCCTCGTGAGATCGAGGAATTTCTTTATACACATCCGAAGGTGCTGGATGTCCAGGTAGTTGGAATCCCAGACAGTGTATATGGAGAGGAAGTAATGGCCTGGATTATATTGAAGGATGGGGAAAAAGCAGATGCCTCTGAAATCAGAGAGTATTGCAAAGGGAAAATTTCGAAACACAAGATACCAAGATATATAGAGTTTACCGATAGCTACCCAATGACCGCTTCAGGGAAAATCCAAAAATTCAAGCTGCGTGAACAGGCCATGGAAGCAGTCGAAGAACTAAAGAATTCTTAAAAGTCAAGGCTTAAGAAGACAGCAAAAAACGCTGTCTTTTTAGTTTGCAAATTATTAGCGACTAATTACGAAAATTAAAATATCATTTTGAACATTTTGTTACAACTGCTGGACTTATATATTATTTAACATTATTACTCCCTATAATATAGTGTATACACCTGCTAAAAATCGTTAGCTGCAGGATTGATGGGGGAATGCTTAAATGCGGTGGCTGTTCGTAATATTGCTGTCAGTCATAGGGCTGCTATTCCTGCTGAAGGGGATCGAGCTTTGGTCAGTGATTGGCAAAGTCGATGGTGAGGGTATTGGTATTAGCTTCCTGGGTATGAATATAAGTGATAAAGTCCTGAATGAAAGTATATCTGGCTATGCACTTGGATTTACAGTCAGCTCAATTATTCCAATTCTGGTAGCCATTAATATCGCCATGAAAAGACAATCTGGCAGCCATATAAATACTGAAAAAATATAGATAAGCCCGGTGGAGGAAGAAACCGGGCTTATTTTTCTATCATCATTGATGTTACCCGTTTAGCAGAAAGGGAAATATAATACAAAAAATAATGAATAGGAGGAAGTTTTAATGTGTGGGAGGTTTTCATTGTTTGAAACAATAGATGCATTGCAGCAGCAATTTCAATTCGAATATTTTGACGACCTTGAACCACGTTACAACATAGCCCCTGGGCAGGATATATTAACAGTTTTCAATAATGGGCAGAACAAAGAGGGGGTTAAAATGAGATGGGGGTTGATTCCATTTTGGGCTGAGGATGAAAAAATTGGCTACAAAATGATTAATGCCCGCGCCGAAACTATCGATGAAAAGGCAAGCTTCAAGACCGCTTTTAAAAAAAGGCGCTGTGTCGTACTTGCTGATGGTTTTTACGAGTGGAAAAAAGAAGCTGATGTAAAGCAGCCCTACCGTTTTGGCATGAAAAATAACAAACCGTTTGCCTTTGCGGGTCTGTGGGAAAATTGGAGCAAGGATGGGAAGAATATTTCCTCATGCACCATCATCACAACTAAACCAAATGAATTGACGAGAGATGTGCATGACAGGATGCCGGTCATCCTGCCGGAAGACCGAATTGACATATGGCTTGACCGTTCATTTGATGATACAGAAGAATTAAAAAAACTTTTAATCCCTTATCAAGCTGAGTATATGGAAAAATATGAAGTATCAACTGCGATAAATTCCGCAAAGAATGAAGGCAAGGATTTGATTTTGCCAATCAACAGCCTTTGATGCAGGTTTCTTTTTCCAGGATGTTTAATCCAAGCGTTGATGGTGGTATAGAATGACACAGCCAACACCAAGATGAAAACATCCTGGAAAGAGGGATTAACATGAATGGATTTACTAAAAACGGATTTTACGAATTGATTTATAAAAATCAGCACTTTTCATTTTTACAATATATTCGCAAGGATGTCATTTGTGACGTTTGTTATATAACTTTAAAGAATGTGATTACGGGAGAAACACTAACCTTTGATCAATCCGAAATAAGAGGATTTGGAATTGCTGGCGAAGCGAATGCAAGCTGACTATTGCTAAATGGACTTCCTATTCTTTATACTATAGTTTATGAGACTGAATTAAAGGAAGTGGCCGTAAATGATCCATCTGAACTGGCACGAACGCGAGACAACAAAAAAACTTAAATGCGTTCATACCAATGCGAAAAAATATATTGTTAACAACAAGCTCACGACAGGCAAAGAATATGATGTTAAAAATGAAACAGAGGAATTTTATTTCATTATTGATAACTCCGGCAAAGTCGGGGGTTATTACAAGGAATATTTTGAAGAAGTTAAATAATGCTCAGAAGGCCGCCAACTAAACATGGCGGCCTTCTGTTTTAATATAATTCTTATTTCGCTTCTGTAATGATAAGATATAGAGAAAAGGGGTAAGGGGGGAAGAAAGTGGAGAAGAGAGTCAAACTGGAGGGACATTCGGTTTTACTGCTGCCGATGGAACTGGAACAAAAACAGGAATTATGGCGTGCAGCCGAACCTGAGCAAATTTGGGAGTTCACTTCTTCCAAGATCAGGAGTAAGGATGAAATGAAGCTGACAATCGAAACAGCTATCATGGAGAGAGAACTTGGCAATCAAATTCCATTCGTTGTTTCCTGTAAGGAATCTGGCAAGATTATCGGCAGTACTCGTTTTCTTGATATCTCTGAAAAGAATAAATCGCTTGAGATTGGCTGGACATGGTATCATCCTGATTATTGGAGATCTGCTGTAAATACAGAAACAAAATTCTTACTGCTCCGATATGCCTTCGAAGAAATGAAAATGAACCGTGTACAATTTTGCACAGATGCCAGGAATATTCGCTCCCAGAACGCGATACAGAGAATAGGTGCAACGAAGGAAGGAATCCTTCGCAAGCACCGTATCATCGCAGATGGTTACGTTAGGGATACTGTTATCTATAGTATCATCTTGGAGGAATGGTCTGAAATCAAGTTACTATTACAGGATAAAATGAATAGGTCTTAATTGAGGATCCAATAAAACCTCCGCAGCAGTTGGTGGAATAATAGTCAGCCCATTTATTGAGTAGCTGTTTTCAGCTATATAGTGAGATTGAAAGAATATTTTACGTACAGCAGCTGGTAAGGATTTTTAAGATGAAAGAATACCATTGGTAGTAACGGTTCTGTTTCTTGTCACAAAAATCCAAAATGTATATTAAGATGACCATCAATTTATATGTGAATTTGATGGTCATTTTTTATCGATATAACGCATTAGTTATAAGAATTGTCTTCCAATTTGAATATAAAAAACGCACGGTTACAGTTATTTCTGTTACCTCGCAATTGTCTGGAAACTCCTGTGTTTTCTTATTTGTAAATTTGGCTATGTAACTCTGTCATCCTTCGTATGTATAAGAATTAATAGGCGGAATAATTCCGGCTAATGGATATAAAGGAAGCTTAAGATGCAGAAATAAGCGGAGGAATTCCGGTTAACTGCTCTAAAGATCCAAAATTTAAAGTTCTCGATCCTATAAGCGGAAAAACTCCGCTTATTCTTAAGGAAATAGAGGTATTTCCCAATTTAAACGGAATTTTTCCGGTTATTTTTTAAACACAATGCATAAAATTCAGTTTTTTACAGTTTATCGGCCATAAAATGCATTATCCATTGGGTTTTGTCATATTCTGCATTTTGCAGAACAAATGTAAAACAAATATAACGTGATTCTTTATAAAGATTGACAGGAATCTGAACTCGTTTTTAATAGGTTGTTATTTTTCTTAAATATGTTTAAGCAGACGCAACACTGAACCTGAAACTCGTTTTTATCATTCAGCCAGGAATTTTTTCTTTTGCAAGAGCTTGGATAATTCCTGATCGATTATTTCATATTCAGAATCTTCCTTTGACAGAAAGGATAGTCTTCCGATCAATGCAGTTATTTCATTTTGGATGACCATCAGCTGCTCGAGCTTTTCATTTTCTGAGGATTGCCGTGGCTTAAAAGTTTTGTAATCCTTAAATCCAGCTTCCTTGCGGCTAATTTCCCCGTCCTCTATAACCAGAAGTTTTTCACTCACTTTATTCAGGAAGTAAACATCGTGAGAGACAAACAGGATCGAGCCTTCAAAATCTATAATCGTTCTTTCCAGACTTTCCCTGCTGGCCAAATCAAGATGGTTAGTCGGCTCATCGAGTATTAGCAAATCCAGGTCAGACAGGAGCATCATTACGAGTTTAAGGCGTGTTCTTTCACCGAGGCTTAAAGTTCCAATAGGAGCACCCAGCTTTTCCTCATTCAACCCGATATTTGCAAAAATCGTCCTGGCTTTACCAAGGGATTCTCTGTCAGTGAGCCCTGTGTATTCAATCGCAGTTTTGCCGTTGGGGAGGTCGGATACATCCTGGCTTAAGTATCCTATTTTCAACGATTCGCTTATCCAAAGAATGCCTTCTGACGCGTGTTCCTCTCTTAGCAGCATTTTCAGAAGAGTAGTTTTGCCGCTCCCGTTCGCACCTAAAATGGCCATCCTTTCACCATGATTCATATAGAAATGGCTGTTATGAAATAAGCTTCGATCACCAAATGACTTTCCAAGATTTTGTGCCTCCAGTATCCTTTTGCCTCTTTTTTTGCCGCTTTGGAATTGAAAACTGATTTTTGCTTCCTCTTTAAGCTGTTTGATCTCGTTTTTGGCAAGCTCCTGATTCAAGCGCTTCATTTTGGATTTTATCTGGACATCCATCTTCTTTGCCTTGACGCGGTGATATTCCTTATAGCCTATTTGGCGTCTTTCTGAACTGGTTCCCTGTTTAGTTGAATCCCGGTGTGCTTTATCGCTCCAGTTTTTTAAATTATCCATCTGCTGCTCAATTTTCTGTTTGTATTTTTGCTGTGTTTCATATTGATGTTTCTGAACCTCACGAAGCCTCTGCTTTTCCTTGCGGTACGCAGAATAGTTACCAGAAAAGCACTGGGTTAGCCCGTCTTCGATTTCAATAATCTCCTGTACGGTCTGATCAAGGAAATATCGGTCATGTGAGATGATGATGACCGCCCCTTTGTAGGCTGACAGTTCATTAATGAGCCATTCCATTCCCTGATGATCCAGGTGGTTAGTTGGCTCATCAAGAATCAGCATTTCAGGTCTAGCGGACCATATTTTAGCTAGCGACAGCTTCAGTTTTTCCCCTCCGCTTAAATGTTCCAGCCGTTCTTCATTCCATTCCTGAAGCTTATTAATGCCAAGCTGGCTTGAATGTATAAGCACACTGCGATCGGTGAGGGAAGGGGAGCCATCCTCTGACTCATAGACTGTATATTCTGTCGATTGCTTTAGATAACCTATATTTATTAAACCATTGAAGGTTTCTATAGAACCTGCATCAGGGGGGATTTTTCCATACAGGATATTTGCCAGAGTGGTTTTCCCTGCACCATTTTTCCCGACAAGACCAATGCGGCTGTCATTCTTTATGTCAAACTCGGCTTTAATAAGAATAGGCTGGTTATTAAAGCTTTTCTGAATATCTCTTATCTTCATCAATGTCATAAAAACTCCACCTTTCTTTTTGCTTTTCTAATTAAAGGTGAGATTATAATCCATCAAAAAAACCTCCCAGGTGATGACCCGGGAGGTTCTGCAGCCCATTCAAATATGATTGAAAGCTCACAAAAAGAAGCATAAAGCCATGTAGCGGTATGCTCTGAAGCGTTTCGTTCGTATGAGAATGGTAAAAGGGCAGACTAATCCTATTTTCGGGCATCACGTTTTTCATATTTGAAAATCGGGCTTGAAAATAAGATTAGTATTTCATCGGCTCTTTACCATTCCCCTCTGTAATCATTACTTAAAAGTATATCTGTAAATGAAATTATATGTCAACCAAAATATTCCTGTCTACAAATGGGGAGCAATCTCTTCATTGACAAGACAATAATAAAGTCCGGGAATTAATTCCCGGACTGCTAATTATACTTGTTGTTCAGCCTTAACTTCAGTTTCCTTTACTCCATAAATCCTCCTGGCAAGCAATGTCTGCGTGATCAGGAATAATCCACCGACTGTCCAGTACAGCGGCAGGGCAGAAGGGGCGTTCAGGGAGAACATGACAATCATGATTGGTGACATGAGTCCCATGAATTTCATTTGTTTTCTTTGATCTGCTGTCATATTGGACATGGAAACCTTGAATTGCAGGTAATAGATCAGGCCAGCAGCAGCAGTAATCATTATATCTGAATGTCCAAGATTGAACCAAAGGAACGAATGGGCTGCAATTTCACTTGAACCTCTAATGGCATAATAGAGGCCCATTAAAATAGGCATTTGTATCAGCATCGGCAGGCAGCCTACAGAAAGAGGGTTCACACCGTGCTTTTGATATAGCCCCATCATTTCCTGCTGTAATTTTTTTTGTTCAGCAGGATCCTTTGATGCTTTCAGCTTTTTCTGAATCTGATCCATCTCAGGCTTAAGAAGTTCCATTTTTTCTTTCATATGCTGTTGGTTCTTGTATTGTTTGAGCATTAGCGGCATCAATATTAATCTGATCAACACAGTGATCAAAATGATTGCTAATCCAAAGCTGCCGCCAGTTAGGCCGGCGAAAACATGTATAAGCCAGGTGAACGGGTTGACAAAAGTAGACTGGAATAATGACCCGTCACTAGTCAATGACTGGCAGCCTCCTAAAAAAACTGAGACAAATAATATGATCAAAACGGTGTAAAACTTCTTCATTTTTCTCCTCCGTAACAATAGATTGTTTATAAATATGCAATCAGTAAAGGAGAAAATGGAGTTTTATCATCGCCTGGATCGATTTTTATCTTAATACGTTTAATAATTTGCAGCTGCATGCTAGGATTTAGTTCCGCTTTATTTTTAAAAGCCGTTTCTGACGCGGAAGGTTTAAACTTGACTTCGAATAAGCACGAGTCGTTTAAAGAAGCATCGCTTATATATAAGTATGCTGAAATCGACATGCTTAACAGCAGGGCGAGATATATACTGTAAATTCCCGTTCCATCCAGCGACTGTGCGTAAATCTCCAGGAGCATGCGATCACCTCTTTTTAGCAGCACTTCGACTTTTCAGCTTAACTAAGTATATTTCTTTTCCATGGAGTTATCAATGGAAGTTTATTATTTGTACGATTTATCTATGAAAAAAGTTTCACTTCCAAACATTGTAATAGAGAGGCTGGTTTCAAATAGGGAAAAAGGGGCTATTTAAATAGGACAATCCTGCCGAAAGGGGTAGTAACGATGAAAACTGTTTATTGTCTAATGATCAATTCGGGCAGTGCGGATGAAATGCTCTGGGACCATGGTGTTTGGGAAACAGAGGAAGCTGCTAAGGCATATATCGAAACAGAAATGTCCAATATTAGCGGAATCTGGGTAAGTGAGTTAAAAGTGAATGACTCAATTCCAGAAGCTGCCGAAGATGCCGGTGATGAAATGGTAGAATGTTCATTGTGCGGCATTGAATATAATGCAGAAGATGTAAATACGACTGATTATGATGAGAATGTCTGCATAAATTGCGAACCTGGATATAAGGATAACATGAATATTGCATAATAAGAAAAGCCATGGAATAGGATGCCATGGCCTTCTTTTATGCAGA
The DNA here is from genome assembly GCF_057785455.1 of Mesobacillus sp. Lineage (NCBI taxonomy): Bacteria > Bacillati > Bacillota > Bacilli > Caryophanales > Bacillaceae > Mesobacillus > Mesobacillus sp. The sequence continues at coordinate 14,164 of NZ_JBYNSB010000056.1, read as the reverse complement.
TTTAGATAAATTGGAGTGAGAGGAGACAAGAAGGTTTGCGGTTTCAAGCCTCTTGCGGACAAGAATCCCCATCCAGGATGCGAGCGCAGCTTTGATGATTCCCACTATGATAAACGGAAGGAAGCCACCTGTAAAAGCTGCCGTCCATGTCATGTCCATTGCAATCTTCAGCCATATTGTTCCAAAGAACAACGTGATGACCATCCCGATTGTGTTGGCTATTATCGCATTTAAATAGGTAAAGGATGTCTTTTCGAGCAGCCAGCCCATGATAAATGCCGCAGGTAAAAATCCGACAAGGTATCCTCCTGTAGGACCTACAAGCTTTGAGATTCCCCCTGAAAATTCAGCGAAAACTGGTACACCCACTGCTCCGATAAATAAATAAAGCAAAACGGAGATGGTGCCATATCTTGAGCCCAGAATGGTCGCAGCCAGTCCAATTGCCAAAGTTTGTCCAGTAATCGGGACAAGCGGCAGCGGGATGGTTAACTGAGCCAAAACGCCAATGATGGCAGCAAAGAGTGCTGTGATGATCATCATTCTTAATTTGACCTGTTGTTTGGTCATTTTTTTCTCCCCTTTTTGTTAACTGAAATATATTTTAGTTTACATTCAGACTTTAATATTTCCTGAGTTTTTTGTCAATAGAAAACATGCTGCCCAAAGCTGGTCAGCATGTGAACTAACTTAACCAATAGGTAAGGGTATCAAGAGTGCCAAGAAGGATTAATATAATTCCTGCACTTTTTTGGACGATTAAGCCGAAATTGCGGCTTTTTTTCATCAATGAACCATCCAGGCCGACAAAAGTAATTATCGCGGCGAAAACCAAAACAGGAATGGAGGTGCCAATCGCAAATATAGGGGGAAGGATAGCTCCATACGAAGTGCTTAAGACAATCGGCATTAAGGAAAAGAAGTATAAGGAAAACATAGTGGGACAAAAAGCAATAGAAAAGCTTATACCCATTAAATATGATCCCCATTTTCCGGTCCCTTCAAATTTAGGCAGGAAAGCTGCCAATCTATTGATCCAATTAAGTTTTACCACTCCAAAAAGAGTAAGCCCAATCAAGATGAAGAGAGGGCCCATCAACTTCCGGAATGAGGAGAAAAAAGAAGGCAAAGCCTCCTGGAAACTTTGGCCGACACTCCAAACTGCGAATCCAAGCAAGGAGAATACAGTGATTTTTCCGAGTATGAAGAAACTGATATCAGTCCACTGGCTCTTAGTTTGAAGACTGCGATTTCCATAAAAGGTTATGGCACCAAGATTCCCGGAAAGCTGACATGGAGCAAGGGCTCCGACAAGTCCGAGTAGAAAGCTTGCCAATAAGGGCATATGTACTGCCTGATTTACAAGGGTAAAGAATGGGCTGCTTAAAATCTGGCTGATCTCACTGAAAAATTGATACATGTAATACCTCCATTGCTATCGGGTTAACCCCATAATACAAAAAAAATATCAAAAAACCATGCACAAAAAGCAGCAGATAGAAAATAATCTGCTGCAAAGCTTCATTCCATTTCGCTTAAAGTAGGCTAGTCAAAATTTCATATGCATTTTCTACTTCATTTTCTCCTGGTGGCTCTGTGTCCTTAAGCGGGTATTCGAGGCCAAGGGCTTCCCATTTATAGACGCCAAGCTTATGATATGGCAGGACCTCTACTTTTTGTACATTGTCAAGAGTACCAATAAATTCCCCCAGCTTGGTGAGGTCTTCCCGATCATTGGTCACACCGGGAACCAGCACATGGCGGACCCAAATTGGTACCAGATGATCAGACAGATAGCGCGCGAAATCTAATATATGGTCATTTGCCATCCCTGTCAGCTTTATATGCTTCTTCCTGTTTATATGCTTTAAATCCAATAATACAAGGTCAGTGTATTTCAACAGTTCGGACAGCTGCTGTTGAAAAAGCGGGGCGCTGGAGTAGCAGCCTCCTGAGGAGTCGATAGCTGTATGGATCCCAAGCTTTTTGCATTCCTTAAAAAGTTCTGTAAGGAAAGGGATCTGCAGCAGCGGCTCCCCGCCGCTCACAGTAATCCCGCCCCCTGAAGCCTGTATGAATGGAAGATAGGAGGTCAAATCAGCCATGATTTCAGAAACAGTCATTTGTTTGCCTGTACCGATCTCCCATGTATCTGCATTATGGCAAAATTGGCAGCGCAGCAGGCAGCCCTGAGTGAAGACGACATAGCGGATTCCCGGGCCGTCAACTGTTCCAAAGGTTTCAATAGAGTGAATGTTCCCGTTCATGGTGAGTTCTCCTTTCGGGTAACGGAGCCCCAAAGAGAGGGGCAAACCGTTCCGGCAAGTTTGGCAAAGTATTAGTTACATAGATTCATGGAATGTACGATTGATTACATCCAGCTGCTGTTCCCGTGTAAGTTTGATAAAGTTGACTGCGTAACCTGACACACGGATTGTCAGCTGAGGATATTCTTCAGGATGTTCCATTGCATTCAATAATGTTTCTCTATTGAACACGTTAACGTTTAAGTGATGCCCATCCTTGATTGCATATCCATCAAGAATGGAAACCAGATTATTCTTGCGGCTTTCTTCATCTTTTCCTAGTGCCTTAGGCACGATGGAGAAGGTATTTGAAATTCCGTCCAAGGCATAGCTGTATGGCAGTTTCGCTACAGAAGACAGGGAAGCAAGCGTTCCTTTAGTATCGCGTCCGTGCATTGGATTTGCTCCGGGAGCGAATGGTTCACCTGCACGTCTTCCGTCCGGTGTGTTTCCGGTTTTCTTGCCGTATACAACGTTTGACGTGATGGTCAGGATCGACATTGTATGCACAGAGTTGCGATATGTCGGATGCTTTCGAAGCTTTGTCATAAAGCTCTTTACTAATTCAACTGCAATGCTGTCAACTCGATCGTCATTATTCCCATATTTAGGGAAATCTCCCTCTGTTTCAAAATCGACGGCAACACCATTCTCGTCACGAATCACTTTTACCTTGGCGTACTTGATGGCGCTCAGTGAATCAGCTACGACACTTAGCCCTGCTATACCAGTTGCCATTGTCCTCAATACTTCGGTGTCATGCAAAGCCATTTCAATTCTTTCATAGCTGTATTTATCATGCATATAATGTATGACGTTCAAAGTATTGATGTATAGACCTGCCAGCCACTCCATGACAGTGTCAAATTTAGCCATGACTTCCTTGTAATCGAGAATCTCACTTGTAATTGGGCTGAACTCCGGAGCCACCTGGATTTTTAGCTTTTCATCTACACCGCCGTTTATTGCATACAGCAATGCTTTTGCCAGGTTTGCACGTGCTCCGAAGAATTGCATCTGTTTGCCGATTTCCATCGCAGATACACAGCAGGCTATGCCATAATCATCGCCATATTCACAGCGCATAAGGTCATCGTTTTCATATTGAATTGAGCTTGTCTTGATGGACATCTCCGCACAATACTTCTTGAAATTCTCCGGCAGGGCAGGAGACCATAACACTGTCAGGTTAGGTTCAGGAGCCGGGCCAAGATTATCAAGTGTGTGCAGGAATCGGAAAGAGTTCTTTGTTACCAATGATTGTCCGCTGTGGGCCATGCCTCCGATGGATTCTGTTACCCATGTAGGGTCGCCGCTGAATAATTCATTGTAATCAGGTGTGCGGGCAAACTTTACAAGACGGAGCTTCATGACAAAATGATCGACAAGCTCCTGTGCTTCCTGTTCGGTGATTAAGCCATTCTGAAGGTCACGTTCAATATAAATATCAAGGAATGTAGCGACACGTCCGAGGCTCATGGCAGCACCGTTTTGCTCTTTGATTGCAGCCAAATAAGCGAAGTATACCCATTGGAATGCTTCGGCAGCATTTGATGCTGGTTTGGAAATATCATAGCCATAGCTCTCTGCAAGCTTTTTGAGTTCATTCAGAGAACGATATTGCTCTGAAATCTCTTCCCTTAACCTCATTGTGTCCTCTGTCATGACATTGCTGGTCGAACCATGGTCATTCTTCTTTTGCTCCATCAGGAAATCTACCCCGTAAAGGGCTACTCGACGGTAGTCACCAATGATCCGGCCACGGCCGTAGGCATCAGGCAGACCTGTAATGATACCTGCCTTGCGGGCCTGCAGCATTTCTTTGGTATAAACATCGAAGACACCCTGGTTATGGGTTTTCCTGAAATCCGTGAAAATTTTCTCGACTTCCTTATCCAATTCATAACCGTATGCTTCACAGGCCGCTTTTGCCATGCGTATTCCGCCAAAAGGCTGCATAGAACGTTTAAATGGCTGATCAGTCTGGAAGCCAACAATTTTTTCTTTATTCTTATCCAAATATCCTGGTCCGTGAGAAGTAATGGTAGAAACTACTTTAGTGTCCATATCAAGGACACCGCCATTATCGCGTTCCTGCTTTGTTAATTCCATCACCTGCTGCCAAAGAAGGTGAGTTTCCTCAGTTGCGTCTTCTAGAAAGTCTGAACCACCAATATATTCCTTGTAGTTCTTTAAAATAAAGTCCCTGACATTGATGTCTTCTGTCCATATACCTGTTTTAAAACCTTTCCATTGTTCCATTTCGAGTCACCTCAGAAGTTAATAATTTATATAACAGATATCACACTTTCATCATACTACGACTATAACAGTTTGAGTGTGACGGATTTGTGAAATATTGAACAATAATTGAACGTGGGGGTTATGGCGTTCTATTGGTTCGTATATCAAAAAACTGTATTATATAGAAAATAGTAAAATTGTATTCTGTTATATAAAAAAGTAGTTAAATAATATGATAGCAGGAGATATTAACAAGATGAGTATGTTGTTTTGTATTTTTTGTGTCGTTATTAAAAAAAAAACAGGACTAAGTGTCCTGTTCAAGTGAATGATTAATCTACGACAATGTAGGCAATCATCGGTCCGTTATTTTCAGCTGTAGGATGAGTTAAGCAAATCAGCCTGTAAGTTCCCTCTTTTTCGAACTGTAAAGGTACCACTGTATCTTCCCCTTTTTTTACAACTCCTTTAATATCAGTACCTTCAATGATAAAAGGATGCTCTTTACCGTTTATTCCCCGAATTATTTGGCGGACCTTTTCCCCTTTTTCTACAAAGATCGTTCCAGGGTCCCAGCGGTAGGCTTCAATTTCCTTTCCGTCTTCAGTTGTTGATTTGAACTCACCCGTCACCATATGAATTTCCCTGATTGATTCACTTGGCTGGCCGATGGCAGGTTCAGCATCTGGCTTGAGTGACAGCCATAGAGAGCCAATCACGGCAAGTAAACCTGCAAGGCCGAGAATATAAAGAACCCTTTTCTTTACTACGAAAAAATGCATATCAATACCTCCTTTATTATTAGTAAATATTTATGCATGTCCATATAGGGAACTTGTCTTTTTTTTAAAAGAATTTATCATCGAGCATGGATTGCATAGTTTCGAAAGGTAAATACAAAACTATAGGTTATCAAATTGTCTAGGAGGATCAGATGTATTATTTATTCACACATAATGACCTGGATGGTGTAGCCTGTGGAATTTTATTCAGGCTGGCATACGGGGAAAAAGCAGAAATTCGGTATAACTCTGTTTCTGGTTTGAATCTGCAAGTAGACCGTTTTCTTGAAAAGCTGAATGAACGCATGAAAAAGGAGGGAGTTTTATATATCACTGATCTGTCACTTAATGAGGAGATGACCGATAAAGTGAATAAATTTGTTATAGAAGGCGGCAAGGCGCAGCTGATTGACCACCATAAAACAGCACTGCGTTTTAATGATTTTTCATGGGGGCACGTGAAAGTAGAAGATGAGTCAGGAACCTTCACGTGCGCAGCATCTCTTGTTTATGAGCATCTTGTTCAGAAGGGCCATTTAAACCGGAATGGTGCCCTTGATGAATTTGTCGAGCTTGTCCGCCAGTATGATACGTGGGACTGGGACATCCTTAAGAATTATAAAGCCAAGAACCTAAATGATTTGTTCTTTATGATATCGATAGAGGAATTTGAAGAAAGAATGCTGCCAAGACTTGTTGCTGGCGAGAATTTTGAGTATGACGAGTTTGAAGATAAATTGCTGGAGATGGAAGAGGATAAAATCGAAAGATACATAAGAAGAAAAAAGCGTGAAATCATCCAGATCAAAACAAAGGATTTATATGGAGGAATTGTTCACGCCGAATCCTATCATTCTGAATTGGGCAATGAATTAGGCAAAGAATTCTCCCATCTGGACTATATCGCCATCCTGAATTTGGGCAGTAAAAAAATCAGCTTCAGAACTATACATGACCATGTAGATGTTTCAGCGATTGCAGGGGAATTTGGCGGCGGGGGACATGCAAAGGCGTCAGGATGTTCCATGAATTCAGAGGCTTACCGTCGGTATATTGAGGAGGCCTTCCCCCTTGAGCCCATTCGGCAGGATGCTGCGAGGAATACATATAATTTGAAGGAATCAGGCAGCGGGACTTTATATGAGAATCGAGAACGAGATATCTTTTTCATCTTTTCTAATGGCAATGAGTTTTTTATCGGGATGGAAAAGGGAGAAAAGTTGGGGCCATTTCATGATTATCTAGCTGCCGAAAAACATGTAAAGAGAGAGTTTGGAGCTGCGCTGGCAAGAGATGATGTGTATATTAACTATCTGGAATCGATCGTGTTCCATCACAAAAAACCCATCATATGAATTATGGTGGGTTTTCTTCTTTCAGACTAATTGGCCAAGCGTTGATCATTCAATGGCCAAATATAGGCTGCTCAGGAACCATATTATAGTGATACAAGTATTTTCCATAAAAATTAAAATTCAATGACTCTACAGAAATTTCTATCTATTTTTGATAAAATAAGCAAGTAGACTAGATTATTGGATGTGTTATTATGAATAAATTTCTTCTTCTCTCCTTGACCTTTCTTTTATTATTATCCGCTGTTACAGGAGCAGCAGCTGAGGATGCTTCCCCTGAATTGACCTCTGAGGCTGCCGTGTTAATGGATACACAGTCAGGAGCTATTCTTTTTGGGAAGAATGAACAGGCTAAAATGTATCCTGCGAGCCTCACCAAAATTGCTACTGCCATTTACGCAATTGAAACAGGAAATCTTGATGATATTGTGACCGTCACTGATGAGGTATTGACTTTAGATGGAACTAGAGTTTATTTAAATCCTGGAGAACAGGTAACTTTAAAAAAATTGATACAGGGAATGATGATCAACTCTGGGAATGATGCTGCATTGGCGATTGCCATTCATTTAAACGGCAACTTGGAGGATTTCTCACAAAATATTAATGAATATCTTGCTTCCCAGGCAGGAGCGAAATCTACCCATTTTGTAAATCCTCATGGATTATTTGATGAAAATCATTACACCACTGCCAGGGATCTTGGCAGTATATTAAATTATGCGATGAGAAATCAGGCTTTCCGTGAGATTTTTGGTACCAGGCAAATGAAATGGGATGGTGAATCATGGGACACAACCATTCTTTCTCATCATCGAATGCTAAAAGGGGAAATCCCCTATCAGGGTGTTACTGGAGGAAAAACCGGCTTTGTAGATCAATCCAAGCAAACGCTTGCAACCACAGCTGACAATGGACAAATGAAGCTGACAGCAATCCTGTTGAAATCCGAATATAAAAGAAAAATATACGATGACACTATAAAGCTATTTGACTATGGATTTACACATTTTAAGTCCTCTGTATTAAAAAAAGGAGAGGTATTCACAAACATTAATCACAGGTTCCAGGCGGATGAGGATTCATATTTAACAGAACCGGTGAGTGGAGGCGGAAGGACTATCAGTTCCAATGGAGTTCTTAAAATCCAAAATGAAAAAGGCGTTACCATCCAGCGGGTTGAGCTGGAAGAAATTAAAACCGAGCAGCCAAAAGTGAAAAAAACTCCCCAAAAATCCGAGAAAAACGGTTTACTCTCCAATTCAGTACTAGGAGGGGGGATATTTCTCCTGGCTGCGGCGGGATGGGTTTTAGGCAAGAAACAAAAGAGAAATAGGAAATTCAGGAGCAGGTGATTAGCCTGCTTCTTTTTTTGTCCCATTGCAAAACATCACTTAACATTCTCTTAAAACTCTTTTACATTCTATTAATAAGAGATTAATAGTTTTCGATTAAAGTAGGAAGTGGCTAAAATAAATTATCTGGAGGTCTTGGAATGATTAAGAAAAACTTTAAAAAGAAGATACTCCCGATCGCTGTACTTTCTACTGTAGCGTTCGGCACCCTTGCAGGAACTTTCAACGCAGAAGCTAAAAGTGACAAAAGACAGAATGAACCAGAAATTAAAAACGTGATTTTTCTCATTGGTGACGGCATGGGTGTTTCTTACACATCAGCATACCGTTACTTGCAAGACAATCCTGAAACAGCTGGAATGGAGAAAACGGAGTTTGATAAATACCTTGTTGGTAACCAAATGACGTATCCGGAAGATCCTGAACAGAACGTTACTGATTCAGCAGCAGCAGCAACAGCTATGTCAGCAGGCATCAAGACTTACAATGCTGCGATCGCAGTAGATAATGATAAAACTGAAGTGAAAACAGTTCTTGAAGCGGCAAAGGAAAACGGCAAGGCGACTGGACTCGTAGCAACATCTGAAGTAACGCATGCTACTCCTGCTTCTTTTGGAGCTCATGATATATCAAGGAAGAATATGAATTCAATCGCAGATGACTATTTTGATGAAATGATAAACGGTGAACATAAAGTGGATGTCATGCTTGGCGGCGGATTAAGCAATTTTGTCCGCCCTGACCGAAATCTCACTAAAGAATTCAAGGATGCTGGCTACAGTTATGTCACTGATAAGAAGCAAATGCTGAAGGATCAGAACGATAAAGTCCTTGGCCTTTTCGCAGAGGGCGGCTTACCAAAGATGATTGACCGTGAGGAAAGCACACCTTCTCTTGCTGAGATGACAGATTCAGCAATTAAGCGCCTGAATAAAGACAAAGATGGTTTCTTCTTGATGGTAGAGGGCAGCCAGGTAGACTGGGCTGGTCATGACAACGATATCGTTGGGGCAATGAGTGAAATGGAAGATTTCGAAAAAGCTTACAAGGCTGCTATCGAATTTGCCAAGAAAGACAAGCACACCTTAGTTGTCGCAACTGCTGACCATTCAACGGGTGGATATTCAATCGGAGCAAATGGCATCTATAACTGGTTTGGTGCACCGATCAGGGCTGCTAAACGTACACCTGACTTCATGGCTGAAGAAATTGCAGGGGGAGCAGATACTGAGGCGACCTTAAAGAAGTATATTGACTTCAAATCTGAAGGCCAGCCTGAATTGACAGCTGAAGAAATCCAATCAGTAAAGGATGCGGGTGTGAGCAAAAAAGCATCCGACATTGATAAAGCCATCGAAAAGATTTTCGATACACGTTCAAACACTGGCTGGACAACTGGCGGACATACGGGTGAAGACGTTCCGGTATATGCTTTTGGACCAGGTAAAGAACGCTTCTATGGACAGATCGACAATACAGATAATGCAAAAAACATCTTTGATATTTTAAAAACAAGCAAGAAAAAGTAAAAAACTGAATCTCCCGCAGGATCCTTGGCCTGTGGGAATTTTTTTGGAAAGGGGTTTTCAAAATGAAAAAGTATCTTGGAATCATTCTAGCCATGTCATTGGTAACGGGGTGTTCCTTTGGTGACCAGCCTAAAGGAAATTTGAAAGCTGCCAACCAAAAAGAGCAGGCCGGAAGTCAAAATAAACCTGATGTTTATGTCCCCAACCCCCAGGTTGCCGACGACAGCTCTTTAACTGGTGTTGGAGAATCGGTTGCCGACCGTAAAGGTGAACTCACATTAAAAGCTATGAAAGAAGTTAACCAGACATTGACAGTCGGTGGATTGCAATACACAATCAAGAATATTAAATTCCTTCACTATGTGCCCGACTATAGCCTAATTGATTTTTATCATCCATATACCCATGATGAGGAGTTTAATTTTGTGAAATTATCAGTTGAAGTGAAAAATGACACAAAAGAAAAATACCATTTTGCTCCTGTAGCAATGATGAAGATCAATGATACTACCATGAAAACATGGGAGGATGATTTCTACCTGGAGGATTTGAATGGGGAAATCTCACCAGGCCAAACCAAAAAGGGAAATATCGGTTTTATAGTCGAGGACCTGAATACAATCAATAAAGTAGAAATGATTTCTGGAGATTTGATAGGGAAGGACAAGAAGAAATTAGCTGCTCCGGTGAAATTGACTATTCCGTTTGAATAAGGTTAGGAAATGGCGGGGCACTTATGTTCAGCCAAATATGGTTAAGCTTTAAACCGGACAAAGCCCCGTTAATCACGGGGCTTTTAATGTTTTATTCTGGTTGTGGAATATAGCATTAAGAAAGAAATCCCTGCAAGTGTAATCACCCAGAGCCACGCTGCTTCCATATTTCCCGATTCAATGGCAACATAGATTGCAGTCGGGGCAGTCTGTGTCTTGCCGGGCAAATTTCCCGCAAACATCAGCGTTGCTCCAAACTCCCCTAGAGCTCTTGCGAAGCTAAGGATGAACCCGGTCACCAATGTCCTAGCTGATAGCGGCAGAGTTACAAATAAAAACACTTTCCATTCGTTTGCCCCGTCCACTCTAGCTGCTTCTTCAGCTCCCGGATCAATGGAAAGGAAGCCTGTCTTTGCAGATTGATACATTAAAGGAAAAGCGACTACAGAGGAAGCGATCACTGCCGCCCACCAGGTAAACATAATCGGGCCTCCAAACACAGCTTCAATCATTCTTCCAATAGGGCTGTTTATCCCGAAAATAATAACCAGCAAAAAGCCGACTACAGTAGGAGGGAGAACCAGCGGCAGGGTCAAGAGTGTTTCTATCGCGGTTTTTCCATAGAAATTTCGTCTGGATAAGATTCTCGCTGCTGCAATTCCGAAAAAAAATACCACGATCACTGATATTGAGGCTATTTCAAGTGATAGTTTTATCGGAGACCAAAAATCCATACTCATAAACAATCAATCCAATGCTGCATCAAAGCCATATTTTTTAAAAATTTCCATTGTTTCTCTCTCTGTCAGGAACTTAAAGAAGCTGACTGCTGCCTCGTGGTTTTTAGAGGCAGCAATTACTCCTGCAGGATAAATGATTGGGTCGTGTGATGCTTCTTCAGTAAGTGTAGTGACCTTAATCTTATCTGAAATCAAGGCATCTGTTTTATAGACAATGCCTGCATCAACATTCCCCGTTTCAGCATAGGTGAGGACTTGCCTCACATCTTTTGTGTAAATAAGTTTAGCTTCAATATTGTCCCATATGCCTGTGGATTGTAAAGCCTGCTTTGCGTACTTGCCGGCTGGAACAGTTTCGGGCGTACCAAGGGCTATCCTTTTAATTGCTCCGTTTCGCAATTCTTCCAGACCCTTTATTGGTTCCTTGTTCTTTGGTACGATAAGGACAAGTTCATTGGTCAACAGCTGTACAGACTGTTCAATATCAATCTTTTTTTCCTCCAACAACTGCTGGTATTGTTCCTCAGAGGCTGAAATAAACACATCAACAGGAGCACCCTGGGCAATTTGCTGCTGCAGTGAGCCAGAACCGCCAAAGTTAAAGACAAGCCTTACATCGGGATGATCCTTCATATATATTTTCCCCGCTTCTTCCAGTGCTTCCTGGAGGCTTGCGGCGGCTGAAACGGTAATTTCTTTACTATCGCCATGCCCAGGCCTCCCGCAGCCAGCAAGGAAAATAGCAACTATGATGAAAAAAATTAACGATACATTCCTCAAAAACGCGACATCCTTTCGTTGTGGTCCATATTTACCCACAAACAGAGAGCATACAAGTTAAATATGTTGGAAAAATGGTGTATACAATTGATTATAGCGAAATTGGCATTGCTGGGCACATATAAAATATCACAAGTTCGTGAAAATAAAATTTTTTCGAGGATAGTACTTCTAAGGGATTGAAAGAATTTGATTGTAAAACCTATGTAGGTGATGTTACTCTGCCTTTTTGACTTCACTGCTAGGAGGATCGCCTGTGGGAAGGTTGGGAATGATTTTTTGTTCACGACTGAATTATCATTACAAAAAAAAACTGCCGGAGGGCAGTTTTGATAGATTATTGCATATTTCCTGTCTTCTGATCGATTTGTCTGCATACCTCGTCAGCAGACAGTCCGCTTGCCTCAATTACAGATCCTTGTATCGCTGCATCCTGCATTCCCATGACATTGGAATCTACACCGCTTACTATGCAATAATCGCAGCCTTGAGCATCCGCTTCCTGTCGCAGTTCAATTACTTCGTGGCCTCTTTCACGCAGCGCTTCAGAAACATTTGTTAATGACTGTTCTACACCAATTCGAGCCATTCATCACACCTCCTTACCAGTTTAAGTTTTCCGCAAAAAGAATAAAATATTCCCTAAGCAAGACAATATGAAAGAACCAAATAACCGAATGGAGGGGAGACTATGTCAAAACGCAAAAAGGACCCGTCAACGATCGGCTTGAATTCATCCCAGGTCGAAGGACAGGGAACGACAGTTAGTGAAACTGGAAGCAGGACAGCATCCTCATCACGCAAAAAGCAAAAAAAGGATTAGCTGTCTGCTGGAAATCGAATTAATTAGGATATTGGATAAAGAAAAACCCCTTCAATGATATAGAGAAGGGGTTTCAGTCTTTTTACGTATACAAGAAAATACATTGCTTTGATTAATGACACAGTGGTCTACGTGGCCGCTGTGTCACAATTTTTTTAAGCGTACATTTGTGCAACTTGCTTTTGAAGCTCTTCGTTTTCAAGATACTCATCATAAGTCATCTGTTTGTCAACAAGGCCAGCTGGAGTAATCTCAAGAATTCTGTTTGCCACAGTCTGGACGAATTGATGGTCATGAGAAGAGAAGATCATTGAGCCTTTAAAATTGATCATTCCATTGTTCAAGGCAGTAATGGATTCGAGATCAAGGTGGTTCGTAGGTTCATCGAGCAACAGGACATTTGCTCCAGAAAGCATCATCTTCGAAAGCATGCAGCGGACTTTTTCTCCTCCTGAAAGTACACTCGCTTTCTTAAGAACTTCTTCGCCTGAGAACAGCATTCTGCCCAGGAAACCGCGCAAGAAGCTCTCGCTGTCATCCTTAGGGGAGAATTGGCGTAGCCAATCAACCAGAGTAAGGTCTGAGCCTTCAAAGAACTCTGAGTTATCCTTAGGGAAGTACGCCTGGGATGTTGTCACACCCCATTTGAATGTACCGCTGTCCGGCTCGATTTCTCCCATGAGAATCTTGAACAAGGTAGTGATGGCAATTTCATTCCTGCCAATAAGAGCGATTTTGTCATCCTTATTCATGATAAAGCTGATATTATCAAGGACTTTAACACCATCAATGGTTTTGGAGATTCCGTCTACTCTTAATAGATCATTCCCGATTTCACGTTCCGGAGTGAATCCAACGTATGGATACTTACGGGAAGACGGTCTAATATCGTCTAAAGAAATTTTATCAAGGAGCTTTTTACGGGAGGTCGCCTGCTTTGATTTAGAAGCATTGGCACTGAATCTCGCGATGAACGCTTGCAATTCCTTGATTTTTTCTTCTTTTTTACGATTGGTATCCTGTTGCATTTTCAATGCGAGTTGGCTGGATTCATACCAGAAGTCATAGTTCCCGACATACAGCTGGATTTTGCCGAAGTCAAGGTCAGCTATATGTGTACAAACCTTATTCAGGAAGTGACGGTCATGGGAAACAACGATAACTGTGTTTTCAAAGTTAATCAGGAATTCTTCTAACCATTGAATTGCTTTTAAGTCCAGATGGTTAGTAGGCTCATCGAGTAAAAGAACGTCTGGTTTGCCGAATAGAGCTTGTGCCAAAAGCACTTTCACTTTTTCAGAACCAGTTAAATCAGCCATTTTTTTCGTGTGAAATTCTTCGCCAATTCCCAAACCTTGAAGGAGAATAGCCGCTTCAGATTCCGCTTCCCATCCATTCATATCAGCAAATTCACCTTCGAGTTCAGCTGCACGCATGCCGTCTTCATCAGAGAAATCTTCTTTCATATAAATGGCGTTCTTTTCGTTCATTACCTCATACAAACGTTTATGGCCCATCATAACTGTTTCTAAAACAG